>NZ_JBHXDC010000005.1:386561-453594 GCF_042725135.1 Streptomyces sp. NPDC060366
GTGTCCCCCGGCGCCCAATTGCGGGGCGCCCCCGCCCCCGGGGGGGGGCGGGGGCGGCCGGTGCGTGGCCCCCCCCGCCCCGCCCCAGGGTCAGGAGCCGTCGGTGGCCAGTCGCGAGCGGACCTCGCGGGCGGCGGCGACCATGTTCTCCAGTGAGGCCCTGGTCTCGGGCCAGCCGCGGGTCTTCAGGCCGCAGTCCGGGTTCACCCAGAGACGTTCGGCCGGGATGGCCTCAAGTCCCTTACGGAGAAGGGCTGTCGCTTCTTCGGTGCTCGGGACGCGCGGGGAATGGATGTCGTAGACACCGGGTCCGGCCTCTCGCGGATAGCCGTGCGCGGCGAGTTCGCCGGCGACCTGCATGTGGGAGCGGGCGGCCTCCAGACTGATGACGTCGGCGTCGAGGTCGTCGATGGCCTGGACGATGTCGCCGAATTCGGCGTAGCACATATGGGTGTGGATCTGGGTGTCCGGGCGTACCCCGCCGGTGGTGAGGCGGAAGGACTCCGTCGCCCACGCCAGGTAGTCGGCGTGATCGGCGGAGCGCGGGGGCAGTGTCTCGCGCAGAGCGGGTTCGTCGACCTGGATGACCGAGGTGCCCGCCGCCTCCAGGTCGTTGACCTCGTCGCGCAGGGCGAGTGCGACCTGGCGGGCGGTGTCCCCGAGCGGCTGGTCGTCGCGGACGAAGGACCAGGCGAGCATGGTGACGGGCCCGGTGAGCATGCCCTTCACCGGACGGCCGGTGAGCGACTGCGCGTACGAGGTCCAGCGCACCGTCATCGGCTCGGGCCGGGAGATGTCCCCGGCGAGGACCGGCGGGCGTACGTAACGGGTGCCGTACGACTGCACCCAACCGTGGTTCGTGGCGACGTAACCGGTCAGCTGCTCGGCGAAGTACTGCACCATGTCGTTGCGTTCGGGCTCACCGTGCACCAGGACGTCGAGCCCGGCCTTCTCCTGGAAGGACAGGACCTCCCGGATCTCTTCCTTGATCCGCTCCTCGTATCCGGCGGTGTCGATCCGCCCGGCGCGCAAGTCGGCCCGTGCGGTGCGCAGTTCGGCGGTCTGCGGGAAGGAGCCGATGGTGGTCGTCGGCAGCGGCGGAAGGCCGAGGCGCGCCCGCTGCGCCGTGGTGCGTTCGGTGTACGGCTGGGAGCGCCGTGCGTCCGCGTCGGTGACGGCGGCGGTGCGGGCGCGCACGGCCGGGTCGCGGGTGAGCGCGGAGCCGGCCCGGGAGGCGAGGGCCGCGCGGTTGGTGATGAGTTCGGCCGTGATGGAGTAGGTGCCCTGCCCGAGTCCGCGCGCCAGTACCGCGATCTCCTCCGTCTTCTGCCGGGCGAAGGCGAGCCAGCGGGTGATCTCGGGGTCGATGTCGCGTTCGGCGCCGGCGTCGAGGGGGACGTGCAGCAGGGAGCAGGAGGCGGAGACGTCGACGCGGTCGGCGAGGCCGAAGAGCGTGCCCAGTGTGGCGAGGGACTTCTCGTAGTCGTTGATCCAGATGTTGCGTCCGTTGACGACGCCCGCTACCAGGCGCTTGCCGGGAAGCCCGCCCACGGCGGCGAGTGCGTCGAGGTTGGTGGCGGCCGATTCGGTGAAGTCGAGCGCGAGCCCGTCGATCGGGGCCTTGGCGAGCACGGGCAGCGCGTCCCCGAGCCGCCCGAAGTAGGAGGCGACGAGCAGCTTGGGCCGGTCGGTCGCACCGCCCAGGTCGCGGTAGGCGCGGGCGGCGGCGTTCAGCTCGGCCGGGGTGCGGTCCTGCACGAGCGAGGGCTCGTCCAGCTGCACCCAGTCGGCGCCGGCCGCGCGCAGGTCGGCCAGGATCTCGGCGTACACGGGAAGGAGCCGGTCGAGCAGTGTCAGCGGCTCGAAGTCGGCGGCCACGCCCGGGGCGGGCTTGGCGAGCAGGAGATAGGTGATGGGCCCGACCAGGACCGGACGGGCGGTGAGGCCGAGCGCGAGGGCTTCCCTGAACTCGGCGACCTGCTTGGTCGGGTCCGCGGAGAAGTCGGTGTCCGGGCCGAGCTCGGGCACCAGGTAGTGGTAGTTGGTGTCGAACCACTTCGTCATCTCCAGCGGCGCGACGTCCTGGGTGCCCCGCGCCATCGCGAAGTAGCCGTCCAGTGAGTCGGCGGCGACCGCCGCGCGGTGCCGCGCGGGGACGGCGCCGACCATGACGCTGGTGTCTAGGACGTGGTCGTAGTAGGAGAAGTCGCCGGAGGGCACTTCATGGATGCCGGCGTCGGCCAACTGCCGCCAGTTCGAACGGCGAAGATCCTCGGCGGTCTTCCGGAGGGCGTCGGCGTCGACGCGGCCCTTCCAGTAGCCCTCGACGGCCTTCTTCAGTTCCCGGTTCTGTCCCTGGCGGGGGTAGCCGTACACGGTGGCCCGTGCTGCCGCGGCTGCGGACTGCGCTGTCACGGAACTCTCCTTCGCGAGATGTGTCCTTGAGTCCCGGGGACGGGACGCGGGCGCGAAGGGACGACCGACCGTGCGGACCACGTCGCGCGTTGCGCGCGACTGCCGCTCGATATGTACGCCGACCCGCCCACGAGGTCACCGGAACAACCGCGCGCGATCGTTCACGCACGGGCAACGGGCAGGTCTTCGGACTCGTGGGCCCGTCTCGTATCGGTCACGAGACACCTACTGGCCGTCGCTTCCCAGACCCGTCCGGGCCCAGTGCGTATGACGGCGGTCGTTCCCACTCACCGCTGCGGGGCAGTCCCGGATTCCCACCGGGTTCCCTCTTACGACGCACCTGCCTGGCGGACAGGAACGAACCAGCTGCACCGACCAGCCTAGAGGGCCCAGTGGCGGGCGCACACGTGTTGACCACATCGCGGACGGTGAAATGGACGAGCCGGAACGCGGGCGCGTGCCGGCGCGACGCCGTCGCGATTCCCGGTGCCGCTCAGGACGCGGCGGGCCAGTCTCCGCGGCCCGCCAGTCGCACGACCAGGGCGGCGATGTTCCACGCGTCGTCGTCGCCCCGGTGGTGGCGGCCCTCCAGCGGGAGGCCGGCCACCCTCAGTGCCTGGGCCATTCCCGGGCGGCGCCGCAGGCCGTAGGAGGCGGTGAAGGCGACCTTCGCGTTGGTGTGCCGGTGGCCGAAGGGGTACTCCGTACCCGTCCGCCGGCACTGGCGGGTGAACTGGTTACGGTCGTAGTCGCCCCAGCTGGCCCAGGGAAGCCGGCCCGCGCGGTGGTGGCTCGCCAGTACCCGGCAGGCTTCGGCGAAGGGCAGCCCCCCGGCCACCTCGGCGGGTGTCAGCCCCGTCAGCTCCGTACAGAACGGGCTCACCTCGGACCGGGCCGGGCGTACCAGCAGCCGGTGCTTGGCGAGGCGCTCGCCCGCGCGCAGGTCGACGACCGTCAGCCCGATCTCGATGATCTCGCTCACCTGCCCGAGTGGCGGCTCTCCCTCCCAGCAGGTCGCCTCGACATCGACCACGTTCAGCAGGTGCCCCTCGATGTCCATGGGGGTCAGGGTAGGAACGACCACCGTCCCGAGTCATCCGGATTAACGGCGTCGGGCCGACTACGCGTCGTCTCCCCCGGACGCCCCGCCGCACGGGGCGACTTGGTGGCTGTGGGGAAGGTCGCGCGTCAGGGTGGGGACGGGGCGCGGGATCGTACCGAAGTCGTGGTCCGGGTCGACGGGAAGGCGGTTGATGACCGCTTCCAGACGGGCCGGAAGCGTGGGGCGGCTGCCGGAGCGGCACTGGGTCAGCAGCTGGTGGCGGATGCTCTCCGGCAGCAGCGGGCGTGCGGCCGGGGCCGGTTGTGCGCTGTCCGGGGCCGTCAGTCTGCGGGCCTCCGCGCGCCAGTGCCGGGCGTCGCTGAACTCGGCACGCCGACCGTGGGCGAGGTAGAGGCAGAAGGCGGCGGTGCGGTTGCCGCCACCCGCGGCGAACTGCCACCAGAACTGGGCCGCGTCGTGATCGCGCGCCAGGTGGAGCAGCGCGCCGAAGACGACCGCGCCCTCGGGGTCCGGCCGGTCGTCATCGGCCAGACGTGCCAGGGCCGTTGCCGCCTGTGGGGTGTCGACGATGAGGGCGACCGCGAGGTCGAGATCGCGGGCCGCCTGCTCGTGCGCGGCGGGAGTGCGCGGCGCGCCGGTGGCGGAGTCGGGATGTACGCGGGCGGCCTTGGCGTCGACCCGTTGCCGGGCGGCTTCGGTGTCGTAGTCGGTGTAGGTGTCGACGAGGACCTCTGCCTGGTCCAGCAGGGCGCCGATGGAGGCGTGGTCGTTGGTGCGCACGTCTACCCTTCCGTCTCGGTCGGTTCGATGGCCAGGCTGAGTTCGCGTGCCAGGCGGCGGCGGGCGTGCTGTGCCTGGGATCGTACGGTGGCGAGCTCGATGCCGAGGTACTCCGCGACATTCTCCTCGTCCTCGCCGAGGACGAACCGCAGGACAATGACGTCGTACTGACGCTCCGGGAGTTCCGCGATGGCGCCGTACAGGCCGAGTTCGTCTTCCAGGACGGTGAACTCGTCACGGGTGTCGTGCCGGAGGAGTTTCGCGATGGCCGCGTGGAAGGCGGCGGTGCCGACCAGGAGCGGCTGAAGTCCGCGTTCGCCGAGCCAGCGGTGGGTCTCTTCCTTCAGCAGCGACCAGGCGTACCGGGAGACCGACTCCTGGGCGAGGGCGTGTTTCCAGTCGCGCTTCAGGTGTGCGCAGGCGTTGTCCACGACGGTCTCGGCCGCGGGCCGCCCGCCGACCTGGGTGTGGGCGTAGCGCATCCATAACTCGCGGTGGTAGTCGTGGAAGGCGTCGAAGGTCAGTCCCAGCCGTCCCTGTCGGGAGTCCTCGCCGGGGGCGTCTCTGGGGCTCGGGGCGTTGGCGCCCCGTGTCTTGGGGGTTGGTGCGGCCATCACGTTCCGCTCTCGGACGCGGGGGTCGGCGCGTCCGGCGTCAGGGCGGCGCCCGACGGTGTGTGGGGGGCGTACTGCGGACTGCGGAGGTGGCGTGCCCCGGCGCGTACTTCGGTTGCCGGGAGGCGAATCGCCTGGGCTTCCCGATCGAGTTCCACGCATGTCCTTGGGGGGGCTGGGGCACCGTGCCGCTCCACGGTGGAGGGGATGTCGGTGGAGACGGGATGTCTCACTCGACAGCCAACCGGATGAACGGGCTCCTTGTGCAAACCTTCGGTCAATTATCTTCGCCGACGGTAATAGTATGACTACTTAGACGTTCGGGTGGCGGTTTCGGAAACGTGTTCCCGTTCGTCCGAACGGGCCGCCATGGCCCCGGCGGAACGCCCCCGCTCCCACGGTTGTCCCGTGCGGACGACGGGAAGTGAACCCCGGTGGCGGAGGGGGCGTCGGCGCGGCGCGTACCCGGGCCGCGGACACCGGACAACCCCTGGGGGCGTGGCATGACGGAGAACGGCACGGTGGACCTGAAGCTGGATCAGGCGCATTCGGCTCGGATGTACGACTACTACCTCGGCGGCACGACGAACTTCCCCGCCGACCGGGAAGCGGCTGGCAAAGCCCTGGCCGCCTTCCCCTCCCTCCTGGCCACCGCGCGCATCAACCGGCGCTTCATGCGGCGCGCGACGCGGTTCCTCGCCCAGGAGGGCATGACCCAGTTCTTCGACATCGGCACGGGCATCCCCACCTCCCCCAACCTCCATGAGGTCGCCCAGGAGGTCACCCCCGCGGCGCGCGTGGTCTACACGGACAACGATCCGATCGTCCTGGCCCATGCGCGGGCCCTGCTCCACAGCCACTCCGAGGGCCACACCTCGTACGCGCACGCCGACGTCACCGACCCTGCCGCGCTGCTGGCGACACCGGAGATAGCCGCCACGCTCGACTTCGAGCGGCCCATCGCGCTGAGCCTCAACGCCCTTCTCCACTTCGTCACCGACGACCGTGTCGAGGGCGGCGCGCACGGCATCGTCGAACATCTCAAAGCGGCACTCCCCTCGGGCAGCACCCTCACCATCACCCATGTCACCCCCGACTTCGACCCCGAGGGAATCGCCCGGCTCACCGGCGCCTACCGCGCCGCCGGCACCCCCGGCCAGGCGCGCCCCCACGCCGAGATAGCCCGCCTCTTCGACGGCTGGGAACTCCTGGCCCCCGGCGTCGTCCCCACCCAGCGCTGGCGCCCGACCGAGGGGGACCAGGCCGAGAACGTCACGGACGCGGAAGCCGCCTGCTATGCGGGAATCGCCCGCAAGCCCTGATCCGAGGGCTCCCGCACGCCGTCAGCCGACGGCCTTCTTCACGAGGGCGGCGATGGTGGCTTCGGTTTTCTCGCTCAACTCGGTCACGGCGAAGGACGTGGGCCACAGACCGCTGTCGTCGTCGAGGTTCGCCTCGGTGGTGAAGCCGAAGGTCGAGTAACGCTCCTTGTCGACGTGCCCGCTGCGGAAGAAACACACCACCTTCCCCTTCCTGGCGTAGGCCGGCTGGCCGTACCAGAGCTTCGGCGCCAGTTCGGGGGCGTTGGCGGTGACGACGGCGTGGATACGTTCGGCCACCGCGCGGTCCGACGCCTCCATGTCCGCGATCTTCGACAGCACGTCGAGTTCCTCGGCGGCCGCCTTGTTGCCCCGGCCACGGGTCGTCTCCTTCTTCAGCTCCGCGGCGCGCGCCTTGATGGCGGCACGTTCCTGCTCGGAGAAGCCGGTGCTGGGGCTCATCGCTGTCACTCTCCCGGTCGTGATCGGTGTGAAGTGCCTCTGACGCTAACCGTGCCGGGAGACCTGACGCTTCTTCATTCGTGACCGGTTCGACCAACGGCGTTTCTCATTTAGGTTAGGCTAAGCTAACAATGCGTCGCCACGGACACCACGAGAGACGGAGACCATGACCGAACGGACCGCGACGCCCGCAAGAGGCAGCACCGTCGTCGTCAAGTTCGGCGGCAATGCCATGGTGGACGCCGACCTGCGGCGGACATTCGCCCGGGACGTCGTGGAGTTGTGGCACGCCGGCCTGCGCCCGGTCGTCGTACACGGGGGCGGGCCGCAGATCAGCGCGATGCTCGACCGCCTCGGCCTGGAGACCCGGTTCGAGGCAGGTCTGCGGGTGACCACACCGGAGACCATGGAAGTCGTGCGCATGGTGCTGAGCGGGCGGGTCCAGCGGGAGTTGGTCGGCCACATCAACGCCCACGGGCCCTTCGCCGTCGGTATGACGGGCGAGGACGCGCACACGATGACGGCCGTACGGCGGTCCGCCTGGGTGGACAGCCGGCAGGTGGACATCGGCCTCGTCGGCGACATCGTCGAAGTGAACCCGGACATGGTCCGCACACTCCTGGACCAGGGCCACATCCCGGTCGTCTCCCCCGTGGCGCGCGGCGTGGACGGACAGGTCTACAACGTCAACGCCGATCTCGCGGCGTCGGCCCTGGCCGTGGCCCTCGGCGCCGAGCGGCTGGTGGTACTGACCGATGTGGAGGGGCTGTACGCGAACTGGCCGCACAGCACCGAGGTGATCGAGCGCCTGACGGCCGACGCGCTGGACGGGCTGCTGCCGGGGCTGGCGAGCGGGATGCTGCCGAAGATGGAGGGCTGCCTGCGGGCCGTCCGCGGCGGCGTTCGCCGCGCACACGTGCTCGACGGCCGTGTGCCGCACGCGGTGCTGCGAGGCGTCCTGGACGAGACCGGCCCCGGCACCACCGTGGTTCCCGACAACAGCCCGGACCACGACAGAACCGCCGTCTGACGGCCGAACTCCCCGGCCCGCCAGGCCCACTGGCCGGGCGGGCCGGGGAGTTCGGCCGTCGATACGACCTTCAGATCCTTCCCACGGCGAGGACGACCGCGCCCGGTCGCACGCGCGGGCCGCCGGCAGTCACAGGACCCTCGCGAGGATCCGCGCCCCACGCCGGGGATCCAGGGTCGCCGCCCAGGACTGGGGCGCCACACGCGCGGTCGTGGGCGCGAACCCGTACCGCAGGAACAGGCCGCCACCGCCGGTCGTCGCCGTGAACAGGGCACCGAGGGACTGCGCGCGGGCCACCGCAAGTACGGCGCGCAGGAGCCCGGCCCCCACGCCGTGCCCCTGCTTCTGCCCGGCCACACAGAAGTTGTACAGAACGCCGACGGGGCCGCGCCCCTCCCCCGGGCCGGCCGGGTGCACGCGCAGTCCCACGCAGCCCTCCAGACGGCCTCCGGGGCCCTGCGACACAAGGAAGTCGGCGGCCTGGGTGGCGTACAGCGAGGCGGGCCGCTCACGCAACGCCCCGGAGCGCACGAAGGGTTGGGACAGTTCGGCGAGGGCGGCGGCGTCCTGCCTGCGGGCGGGGCGTACGGAGGGCGCCGGCGCGAGGAGCGCGTGCGGCAGCGGGGCGGGGGGCGGCGTAGCCGTGATCAAGGCTTTCCTTCCTCGGTTCCACGTTCGGAGAACGGCTGGTCGCCGTCACTCCGACCAACAAACGAAGTAAGGTTAGCCTTACCTTAATTGTGAGTCCAGCGCTGGAAGGGCGAGTCCGATGCCGTCTTCTCCGTCTCGCGGCCGTCGACGAATGTCGCCACCACTTCGATGTCTCCGATGCGCGACGCGTCGACCCGCCGGGGGTCGTCCCCGAGCACGACCAGGTCGGCCAGCTTGCCGGGGGTAAGGCTTCCCAGATCGTCCTCCCAGCGGCAGGCGTAGGCGCCCGCGACCGTGTAGGCGCGCAGCGCCTCGTCGACCGTGATGCCCTCGTCGGGGCCGATCACCCCGCCGGACACGGAGGTGCGCTCGACCATGAACTGGACGGCCCGCAACGGGGATCCGTCCGTGACGGGCCGGTCGGAGCTGCCGACGAGGGGAACGCCGTGGTCCAGGAAAGCCCTGCCTCGGTAGAGCCACGGGGCCCGCGTCTCGCCCATGATCGCCGCGTAGTCGTCGCCGAAGTAGCGCAGGAAATTGGGCTGGACGACGGCGCTGACGCCGAGCCGCGCGAAGCGCGGGAGCTGGTCGGGGCGGATCAGTCCGGCGTGTTCGATACGGTGCCGGGCGCCGGGGCGCGGACTGAGCCGCTGGGCCCGCTCCAGGGCGTCCAGGGCGAGATCGGCCGCGCGGTCGCCGATCGCGTGGACGGCGAGCTGCCACCCGGCGAGATGGCCGTCCACGATCGTCGAGGCGAGAGCGTCCGGATCGTCCTGCAACTGGCCCGCGTGGTCGAGCCCTTCGTACGGACCGCTGAGCGCGGCGGTCCGGGCCATCATCCCGCCGTCCGTGTAGATCTTCAGCGCGCCCACGCAGAGGCGGTCGTCGCCGAAGCCGGTGCGCAGGCCGAGGTCGAGTGCCCGGGGAATGCCGTCGCTCTCGTGCGCGGTGGCAGGTCGCAGCCGGTCCGCGGCCACCATGAGCTGTACGCGTATCGGCAACAAGCCCTCTTCGCGGGCGAGTTGGTAGGCGCCCAGCTCGACAGGGCTGTGGCCGAAGAGGGTGCCGCCGATGCCCGCCTCGGCGCAGGCGGTGATCCCCTCGGTCAGACAGGTCCGGGCGGCGCGCCCGATCGCGTCGGCCAACTCCCGCTGGGAGTGGGGCAGGCGCAGGGCGCGGGCGGCGCCCATGGCGCCCTCGGCGAGGAAGCCGTCCCTCGTGCGGGAGATCGGCGGGGAGAAGATCGAGAACCGCGGAGTTGACGACGCAGCCGTGCCCGGAGTCGTGCAGCAGGAAGATCTTGTGCCCGTGGCTGACCAAGTCCAGTTCGGCGGCCGTCAGATGACGGCCCAGGGCCCGCTGGTCGTAGCCGGCGATGCTCACCCAGGCGCCGGGCGAGCCCTTCCGGACGACGGCTTCCGCCACGGCGGCGAGTACGTCGTCGATCCGCGTGAGACCCGCGATGCTCGAGGTGTTGGCCTTGAGCCCCGCCCAGGCCAGGTGCACATGGGAGTCGATGAATCCGGGCAGCACGGTGGCGCCCTGGAGGTCGATCACCTCATGTGCGGGCAGGGAGGTGACGGCGTCGTCCAGGCCCACGATCCGGCCCCGCCAGATGCCCAGGTCGTGGGCGACGGGGTGGTCCGGATCCATGGTGAGGAAGCGGGCGTTCGTCAGTCTGGTGCGGAGCATCAGGGCCTGCCGGTCTCGGGAGGGTCAGCCGTCCGTGGACGCCGCGAGGGACCGGGGACGCAGATCGGTCCAGCGGGCCTCGATGAAGTCGAGGCACCTGTCACGCGTGTTCTCGTCGAGGACGATCGTCCACCCTCCGGGCACCTCGGCGAAAGACGGCCAGAGCGAGTGCTGCCCCTCGTCGTTCTCCAGGACCAGGAAACGGCCTTCGGGGTCGTCGAAGGGGTTGGTGCTCATGTGTCAGTTCCTCCTAAGGTCCAACAGAAGGAGAGACTAACGTTAGGTTAGGCTCGCCTAATCACAGGGGAGCCTAACGTTTCCCCTTCCCTCTCACAAGGAGACGTTCATGCGCCTCGCGGCCGACGAGGAGAGCGCCTTCGCCGCTTTCGGACTGCCCGGCGAGCCCGGCAGCGACGAGTTCTGGGCGGCGGCGCGTACTCCCGCGTGGACACCGGCGGACGACGACGGCGGCCGGTCGGCCTTGTTCCTGTGGCGCGGATCTCCGGCGAGCATCGTCTTCGAGAGCTGGTCGGAGCCGGTTCCCCTGCGCCGGTGGCGCGAGACGGACTGCTGGTACGCCGAGGTGCCCGTGCCCGCGCAGCTGCGGGTGACCTACCAACTCCTCGCGGGTGACGCCGCGTTGGCCGACCCGTTCAACCCGGCGGGCACCGGCGCCGACCGGTCCGTCGCCGCGACCCCGGACCTCCCGGCGCAGCCGCACTGGCCGACGTTCGGCGCCGGCGGCGATGTCGTACTGCCCCTCCCCGGCATCAGGCTCCGCTGGAACAGCGAACGGCTCGGCGGGCGGCGCACCGTGCGCGTCCACCCCGCGGGCGGTGGCGGACCGGTGGTCCTGCTGCTCGACGGTGACGACTGGCTGTATCTTCACCCCGCCATGACCGCGTTCGACTCGGCCGTGGCCGGTGGGGAGATGCCCCCCGTCACTCTCGTCTTCCTGCCGGCCAAGGACAGGGAGGCCGAGCTCGGGTGCCGGCCGGAGCTGTGGGAGGCCGTCCGGGACGAACTACTGCCGCTGGTGGCGCAGTCCGGCGTGCCGGCCGACCTGGACCGGCTGGTGGTCGCCGGACAGAGCCTCGGCGGGCTCAGCGCGCTGTACGCGGCGCTGGAGTTCCCCGATCTGGTCTCCCGCGTCGCCTGCCAGTCGGGGTCGTTCTGGTGGACGCCCGACGCCACGGCCCTGGCGGACCCCCTGGGCGGCCCGGCCGGTGGCACCGTCGCCGCGCGACTGCGAGCCCACCGGCCCGAACTGCCGGGGCTGCGGGTCGCGTTCGACGTGGGGGAACACGAGACGCGGATGCTGCCCCACTGCGAGCCGGTCGAGACCCTCACCGAGGAGGCCGGTGCGACGGTGCGGGTCTCGCGGTCACCGTCGGGCCACGACCGGGTGGGATGGCGGCACGCCCTGCTCAGGGATGTCGCCTGGGCACTCGGCTGAGCCGTTGTCCGATCCGGTGACGTTCGCGAACGTCACCGGATCGCCGCGTCACCACCTCACCGGGTCACCGGGTCACCGCCAGGCAGTACTCCTCGTCCGTGGCGAGGAGGTTGCGGTGGGTGTCCTCGGCGGTGATCACTCCGTCGTCCAGGACGAGAACACGGTCGGCGGCGTCCAGAAGCGCCGGACTGCTGGTGATCACGACGGTGGTACGGCCCCGGCGCAGCTTCGCGACATTGCGCGCGATGAGCTGTTCGGTGACCGCGTCGACGGCCGTCGTGGGGTCGTGCAGGACCAGGACGTCGCTGTCGGTGGCCAACGCGCGTGCCAGGGACAGCCGTTGGCGCTGTCCCCCGGAGAGGTTCGCGCCACGGTCGCGGACGCCGTAGTCGAGTCCGTCGCGGTGGAGTGCCACGACATCGGTCAGCATGGACGCCTCGACGGCCTCGGGAATCATCCCGCTCGTGCCCGAGGGGTCGATGTTCGTGCGCAGGGTGCCCGCGAAGATCTCCGCGTCGTACGGGTTCACCAGCATGTGCTCGCGGACCGCCTCGATCGACAGATCCGTGACCGCCTGCCCGCCGACCCGCACCGTTCCCTCGTACGCGTCCGGGGGGACGTTGAGGGCCAGGATCGACGCGAGGTCGGCCGCCGCGCGCGGCTGGTAGACGGCGACCGCCACGAACTCGCCCGCCGGTACCTGGAACTTCAGCTGGCGCAGGGTCCCGTACCGTACGCAGTCGACCTCGAGGTCCCCGCCCGGGGACGGGCGCTCCGAGCCCGGGGTCGTCACCGGCGGCGCGGACAGCACGAGCGCCATCCGCTCGGCCGACGCGCGCGCGATCATCACGTACTTCGGCATCTCCGAGAACAGCTTGAGCGGTTCGATGATGAACTGCGCGAGGCCCACGGCCATGACGAGTTCGCCGATGGAGATCTGGCCGCCGAACGCCAGCCAGCCGGCCATGAGGGTCACCGCGGCGGCAAGTACCGCGTTGAGGGCCAGCGCGGTGCCCGCGTACACACCGTTCACCTTGGCGACGGTGATCGACTGACGCTTCGCGTCCGAGCTGACCCTCCGGTAGGACAGGAACGCCGCCTGGTTGCCGCCGAAGCCATGCAGTGGGCGCAGACCGGTGATCAGGTCGGCGACCTTCGCGCCCGCGCGCGCCACCCGGGCCTGCTGCTCACGGGTGCTCGCGCCGATCCGCTTGGACATCACGGCCAGGATCGACAGGATCGCGACGGTGCCCGCGATCACCAGCAGGCCGAGCCGGATGTCGGCCAGCCCCAGGGCGATCGCCGCGACGAGCACCGCGACCAGCGAGCTGATCAGCAGGGGCACCACCTCGATGATGTCGGCGGTCTGGTCGGCGTCCTCGGTGGCGATGGTCAGCACCTCGCCGGATTTCAGGTCGACGTCCCTGGCCACCGGCTGGAGTCCGCAGGCCGCCACGCGCACCCGCCAGCGGTGCGCCTCGGTCGTGTTGGCCTTCTGAAGGGTGCGCATGCCGAACCGCCACGACAGCGACACGGTCGTGATGATCACGGCCAGCGCGGCGATCGACAGGCCGAGCGCGCCGAGGCTCCGGTCCTGCATGGTGTGTTCGACGATCAGGCCTAGCGCGATGGGGAAGGCGGTCTCCCCCGCCTGGTAGAGCCCCATCAGGAGGGTGCCTGTGGTCATGGCACCGACGTTGCGGCGCAGCGCGGTGCGCAGGATGTCGGCCCCGGGGCGGGGCCGCTGGGTGTCAGGAGTTGTCTTCAAGGTGGCGGGCAATCGCTTCCGGGGTTCGCAGGGTCAGCAGATCACGGATCGTGACCACGGGTCCGTACTCGCGGCGGAGCAGCCCGATCAGCCGCACCGCCAGCATGGAGTGCCCTCCGAGGGACACGAAGTCGCTCACCGCGCTCACCTCGTCGTCGTCCAGGTCCAGGGCCTCGGCGAAGAACTCGCACACCACGGTCTCGGTCTCGGTCTCCGGGCCGCGCTCCCCCGCCGTGGTCAGCGCGCCGAGCGGCTTGGCCTCGGGCAGCGCCTTGGTGTCAGCCTTCCCGTTCACCGTGAGCGGGATGCCGTCGACCTGGGCGTAATGCGTCGGGCGCAGGAAGTCCGGGAGTCCGGCGCCCACTTCGGCGGCGACCGCCGCCAGGTCGGAGCCGTCCAGTACAAGATAGGCGGCCAGCCGGTACGCGCCGTCGACCTGGGGGTCGGGCTGGGCGACGGCGGCGACGAAGCGCACAGCCGGGTGCGCCGCGAACGCGGCCTCGACCTCGCCGAGTTCGACCCGGTGGCCCCGGATCTTGACCTGCTGGTCGGTGCGGCCGAGATACGTCAGGTTCCCGTCGGGCCGCCGGAACACCAGGTCCCCGGTGCGGTACATGCGCTCGCCGGGTGCGCCGAAGGGGCAGGCCACGAAGCGGTGCGCGGTCTGGGCGGGCTGCCCCAGGTAGCCGCGTGCGATGCCGATGCCCGATACGTACAGCTCACCGGGGACTCCGTCCGGCAGGGGCCGCAGCCATGGATCCAGGACGTACACCTCGGTGTTGTCGATCGCCACACCCACCACCGGGTCCTGGCATTCGAAGGTGCCGACGCCGAGGGTGTTGATGGTGTACTCGGTGGGTCCGTAGAGGTTGTAGCCGACCGTCCCGCGCGTCTCGGCGAGTCGCTGCCACAACGACGGCGTGACGGCCTCGCCACCCAGCAGCACGAGCGCCGGCCGCCGTTCGGGGTTGTCGAGCAGACCCTCGGCCACCAACTGCTGTGCGTAGGTGGGGGTCACGTTGATGACGTCGATCCCGTGTTCCAGGCAGTACTCGACCAGACGGGGCGCGTCACGGCGCAGTTCCTCGTCGCAGATGTGCACCTCGTGGCCGTCGGCGAGCCACAGCAGCTCCTCCCACGACATGTCGAACGCGAACGACACGGTGTGCGCGATCCGGAAGGTCCGGTGGTCGTGCTCGGCGAGGACCGGCTCGAAGATGCGGCGCTGATGGTTGATCAGCATGTTGGTGAGGCCCGCGTATTCGGTCACCACGCCCTTGGGCTTCCCCGTCGAGCCCGAGGTGTAGATCGTGTACGCGGGGTGCCTCAGCCTGTCCGGGTCGTCCGGCGCGAACGTCCGGTACGGCGGGGCGTCGGGCAGGGGCCGGTCCAGTTCGATCAGATCGCCGGTCAGCCGGGGGGACACGGCGCTCACAGTGAGGGTCACGTCGGGGCGGGCGTCCGCGACGATCGCGGCGATCCGCTCGTCCGGGTGGTCCAACTCCAGTGGCACGTAGGCGGCGCCGACGCGCAGCACGGCGAACAGCGCCACGATCGAGTCGAGCGAGCGCGGGATCGCGAGTGCCACGTTCGTCTCGGGGCCGATGCCCCGCCGGGCGAGCACTCCCGCCACCGCGCGGCTGCGGTCCCGGAGCCCCGCGAAGGTCATGGTGGCGCCGTCGGAGACGAGCGCGACCCGCTCCGGATCGCTGTCCGCCGCCAGGTCGAACCGGTCGACCACGGTGTCCGTGCCGACGTGGCTTCGCTCGGCGGGCTCGGGCTTCGGTCCCAGGCCCCGCAGCGCGCCCACCGGACCCGTTGACCGGGCCAGGTCGTCGAGCACGCGCAGATAGTCGTCCAGGAGACGACGCGCGTTCCCGGTGTCGCCGTCGCGGTGCTCCAGCTTGACGGTGAGCCGGTCGCCTGGCGTGACGACCCAGGTGAAGGGGTAGTGCGTGGAGTCGTCGGCCCGTACCGATTCGATGCCGTGCCTGGCGTTCATCGCGGCGAACGCGTCCATGTCCAGGAAGTTCTGAAGCACGAACAGGTTGTCGAACAGGGTGTCGTGCCCGCTGGCCCGCTGGATCTCGCCGAGTCCCAGGTGCTCGTGCTCCATCGCCTCGACCCTGGCCGCCTGTACGGCCGAGAGGTATTCGCCGACCGTGTCGTCCGGACGTGCCCGTGTCCACATGGGCACGGTGTTGAGCAGTACGCCGACGATGTCGGACAGCCCCTCGCCCTCACGGCCCGAGACGGTCACGCCGAACGCGGCGTCGCTCCGGCCCGTGTGCGCGCCGAGGAGCAGACCGAACGCGCCGGTCAGTACCGAGTTCAGCGTGACGCCGTGCCTCTTGGCGGATTCCCGCAGTCGTTCCGACAGTTCGGCGGAGAACGTGTGCGTGAGCGCGCGCGGCAGGTCGTCCGAGAAGGACGGCTCCGGACCGGCGAGCAGCGTCGGGCCGGGGAGAGCGGCCAGGTGCTCGGCCCAGAACCGTTCCGATACGGCGGGGTCCTTGGCGGCGAGCATCCGGGCGTAGTCCTCGAAGCTCGGCGTGGCCGGGGACGGGTGCGGCGGCTCGCCCGCGACGACGGCCTGGTAGGCGTCGAACAGGTCCCGCAGCAGGATCTCGCGGGACCAGCCGTCCCACAGGAGCAGGTGGTAGCTCAGCAGCAGGCCGTCCCGGCCGTCGGGCAGCCGTACCACGGTCAACCGGATCAGTGGTGGGTCGGCCGGGTCGAATCCCGTGTCACGGTCCGCGTCGCGCAGGGCGTCGATCTCCGCGTCGGTGGAGAGCCGGACGGTGCGGACGTCGACCCGCCGGCCCGCCTTGAGGCTCTGGACCGGGTTGCCGTCGTCGTCGGTGGTGAAGCCGGCGCCCACGACCGGGTGCCGGGCGATCACGTACGCCATCGCCTCGGCCAGCGCGTCGGTGTCCAGTCGCCGGCCGAAGGTGAAGTAGCTCTGGGCGACGTAGTGTCCGGCCCGGCCCGCCATCTGGGCCTGGAAGAACAGTCCCCGCTGGAGCGGAGTGACGGGCGCCGTGCGCTCGGCCGTCGCGGAGGCGTCCGCGATGTGCTCCAGCGCGCGCCGCCAGTGCTCAGTGATCTCGTCGGGGACGCCCTCGGCGAGGGTGAAGGCGGCGTGCAGGCTTCCGGTGGCGTCGTCGGTCCACGCGTTGACCTCGACGGCGTACGGGGTGCACTGATCGCCGCCGGTGAGGTGGAGCGCCTGTGATTCGCTGCCCCGGCCGAGGTAGTTGAACAGCACCTGCGGGCGGACGTTCAGGAGCGGGGCCGTCTGCGGGTCGAGGTACCTGAGTTGGCCGTAGGCGACGTGTCCGCACTCGTCCGGCTGGCGTTCGGTGACCTCGCGGGCGGCGGCGACCGGGTCGGTGTGCGCGGTGAGCCGTACGGGTGCGATGGAGGTGAACCAGCCGACCGTGCGGCTGTAGTCGTGGTGGTCGAGGGCGGGGACCCGGCCGTGCCGCTCCAGTTCGATCGCGAGATCGGTGGGCGTGGGCTGAATGTGTGTCAGCGCGGTGCGCAGGGCGCCGCACAGCAGCTCGGTGAGACCCACGCCGAGGGCGGCGGGCGCGGTGCGCGTCACGAGGTCGCTCGTGTCGGGCGCCAGTACGACGGTGGTCTCGCGCGGCGTCTCGACCTCGGTCAGCAGCGCGGGTGCCTGGAGTGTGGTGATCCAGTGCCCGAGACCGTCGATCGTCCGGGGGGATCCCGCCGCGAGTGCTTCGGCGTACTCGGCGTAGGAGGTGGTCGGGGGTGCCAGGGCCGTCCCGCGCATGGCGGTGGCCAGGTCGTCCAGGATGACCAGCCAGGACACGGCGTCGACGGCGAGGTGGTGGACGGTGACGACCAGGGTGCGGCTCGACTCCAGCCAGGAGAACGCGATGACGTCCCCGGACTCGGGGTCGAGCCGTCCGGCGGCTTCGTTCGCCGCCGTGGTGGCGTCGGTGGTGTCCGGCCGGGCGACGGTGATCTCGCGGGCGGGTTCGGTGCGCAGTGCCCATACGCCGTGCTCGACGCGCAGCCGCAGACGGAGTACCGGGTGCGCGGCCACGACGGCGTTCGCCGCCCGCCGGACGTCGGCGAAGTCCGTGCCGTCGGCCACCACCAGCGTCCTGGCCTGGGCGAACCGGGCAAGCGATCCCCCGAGTTCGCGCCGGCGCAGAATGATCGGCGTCGGTGTGAGCGGGCCGTCCTCGCGGTGCTCGGGCGCGGGAGCCTCGGCCCGGGGTGCGCGCGAGGCCAGGTGTTCGGCGAGGGCGTGCGGGGTCCTGAAGAGGAATACGTCGCGGGGCGCGATCGGCAGGCCGAGCGCCCTGGCGCGGTTGATCACGGTGATGGCGACGATGCTGTCGCCCCCGGCCATGAAGAAGTCGGTGTCGCCGTCGACCGTGGCGGCGCCGGGCAGTGTGTCGGCGAAGATGCCGACCAGTGCGGCCAGCGCGGACTCGTTCGCGGCGCCGGGGGTGTCGTCGGGTGCGGCGCGATCGGTGAACTCCGGTGCCTGCGCGGCGCGTTCGATGAGGGTCTTGCGGTCCAGTTTGCCGTTGACCGTCAGCGGCAGTGCGTCGACCGGCAGTACCCGGCCCGGCACCATGTGCACGGGCAGCTTCGTCGCCAGCAGGTCCGTGGCGTCGTCGGGCACCCGGCCCACGACGTGCGCGACGAGGTGGTCGCCGCTGTCCGCCACGGTGACGGCCACGTCGACCACACCGTCGAGTTCCCGGACGGCGGACTCCACTTCACCCAGTTCGATACGGAAGCCCTTGAGCTGCACCTGGTCGTCGGCGCGGCCGGTGAACTCCAGCTCGCCGTCCAGCGTCAGGCGGGCGAGGTCACCGGTGTGGTACATCCGGGAGCCGTCGCCCGTGAACGGGTTCGCCACGAACCGGCCCGCGGTCAGCCCCGGCCTGCCCAGATAGCCGAGCGACACCTGGACGCCCGCGACGTAGATGGCGCCCACCCGGCCCGGCGGCACCGGTCGGAGCCGGTCGTCCAGCAGATAGGTGGCCAGGCCGGGGACCGGGCCCCCGATGGGGCTGACGTCGTCGCCGGGGCCGAAGTCGTCGTCGGTCAGCACCCGGTGCGTGACATGGACGGTGGTCTCGGTGATGCCGTACATGTTGACCAGTTCGGGCGAACCGGTGCCGTGGCGCTCGACCCAGCCGCGCAGCCGCGCGGGATCCAGTGCCTCACCGCCGAAGATGATCCGGCGCAGCGCCGTGACGGGCCGGTCTGCGTGCCGGTCGGCCTCGATGAACTGGTAGAACGCCGACGGGGTCTGGTTGAGGACGGTCACTCCGCGCTCGCGTACCAGCCGGTGGAAGTCGACCGGGGAGCGCGTCAGCCCGTACTCCGGCACGAGCAGCTCACCGCCGTGCGCCAGCGCGCCCCACAGCTCCCAGACCGCGAAGTCGAAGGAGAACGAGTGGAACTGCACCCACACGTCGCGCGGGCCGAAGTCCATGTCGGGCCGGGTGTTCGCGAGGAGCGACACCACGCTGGAGTGCGGGACGACCACGCCCTTGGGCCTGCCGGTCGATCCCGACGTGTAGATCACGTACGCGGGCTCGTGCCAGTCGGCCTCGGGTGCGGGCGCGTCGGGACCGGAGGTGGTGGCCGGCGGCTCGTCGCCCCGGACGAGTACGCGGGCGTTCACGCCCGCCCGGGACAGCAGCCCGGTGAAGCGGTCGCGCTGGTCACGGTCGACGAGGACGACCTGCGGGGCGGCGTCGGCGAGGATGTACTCCAGGCGTTCGTCCGGGTACGCCATGTCGAGTGGTACGTAGGCGCCGCCCGCGGTGACGACCGCGACCAGGGCGACGACCTGCTCGACGGAGCGCGGGACGGCGACGGCCACCCGCTTGCCCGGCCGGACGCCGGCCGCGCGCAGGACGGCGGCCAACTCGTCCTTGGCGTCGGCCAGTTCGCCGTAGGTCAGGGACCGGGTGCCGCCGTCGAGAGCGCACTGGGTGACGGCGGTCGCGGCCGGGTCGCGGCCCGCGGCGGCGTCGAACAGCCCACCGAGTGTCGTCGGCGTGATCCGCGCGGGAACCCGTCCGGCCTCGGACGCCAGATCGGCGACCGGGGCGTCCGGCCGGGTGAGCAGGCCGGTGAGGGTCCGGGTGAACGTACGCAGGATCGCCTCGGCGCCCGCCTCCCGCAGCAGTTCGCCGTCGTAGATCAGATTGAAGCGCGGACGCCCGTCGCCCGCGCGCTCCACCACCAGTGTCAACGGGTAGTGCGGCGCCCCCTCGTTGACGATGTCGGCGATGGTCAGCTCGTCGTCGGGCCCGCGCAGCGTGTCCACGTCGGTCGCGACGTCGAACACCACCAGGGTGTCGAACAGGGCGCCGACGCCCGCCAGTCGGCCGATCCTCGCCAGCGAGACATGCTGGTGGGGCAGTACCGCGCTCTGGTGTTCCCGGACGGCGGCGAGCAGGTCGCGCGCCGTGGTGGTGTCCGTCCAACGGGCCCGGACCGGGATCGTGTTGATGAACAGTCCGACCATGTCCCCGATGCCGGGCACCTCCGCGTCACGCCCCGACACGGTGGAGCCGAACACGACGTCCCCGCCGCGCAGGATGCCGCCCAGCGTCACCGCCCACGCGCTGTGCACCGCCACGCTCAGCGGTATACCCGCCGCCCGGACGGCCGCGTCGATGTCTTCGCCGTCCTGACCGGGCTCCGTCGCCGTGTCGGCGAACCGGTCGGACGGGGTGTGCTCCTCGGCGACCAGCGACGGTCCGGGCAGCTCGGCGAGTTCGCCGCGCCACACCCGGTCACTCTCGTCCTGGTCGCGTTCGGCGAGCCAGCCCAGATAGTCGGAGAAGCCGCCCAGCGGGTACACGGTGCCCGGCGCGTGGTACTCGGCCAGCAGGGCGCGGAGCATCGGCGGCACCGACCAGCCGTCGGCGATGATGTGGTGCACGGTCTGCACCAGGACGTTCCGGCCGGCGCCGGCACGGACGAGCGTGTACCGCATCAGCGGTCCGGTGGCCAGGTCGAATCCGGCGCGGCGATCCCGCTCAGCGTGGTCACGGATCTCGTCGTCGGTGATGCCGGGGCGCTCCAGCGTGGTGAAGGGCGCCTGCGCACCGCTGTCCTGGACGCAGACCACGCGGCCGTCGGCGAGCGCGGTGAACCGCGCGGCCAGGTTCGGGAACAGTGTGAGCAGCCGGGTGGCCGCCGCCGCGAGCCGGTCGGCGTCCACTTCGCCGTCCAGCGTGATCAGCTGCTGCTCGACATAGCTGCCCGCCGAGTCGTCGTCGAAGACCGAGTGGAAGTACAGGCCCTCCTGCAACGGCGTCAGCGGCAGGATGTCGTGCAGCGCCGGGCCGTCCAGGCCGTCGACATCGGCCTGTGTGAGCGGCACCAGGGGGAAGTCACTGGGTGAGTGACCGCCCTGGTCGAGCGCGGCCAGCCCGGCCAGGGCTCCCCGGAAGTACTCGCCGAGGGTGGCGACGTCCTCGTCGGTGAACATCCCGTCGGGCCAGGAGATGGTGGTGACCAGTTCGTACTCGCCGGTCGAGGCGGGTTCGGCGATCGCGTTGAACTCCAGGGCGCGCGGCAGACGCATCCTCGGGTCGCGCTTCTCGCCCAACTGCCCTGTGGCACCGGCGAGTTGCCAGTCCCCCGACCCTCCGGCGTCGAAGCGCCCCAGGTAGTTGAACAGCACCTGCGGTGCGGGCGCGTCGAACTCCGCGTCGGCCAGGTACCGCAGGGCGCCGTAGGAGACGCCGTTGTCCGGTACCCGCGCGAGGTCTTCCTTCACCGCCTTGAGAGCGGCGGCCAGATATCCGGGCGCGGTGAGGTCGGCCGCCGTGCCGGGGTCCACGCTCACCGGGAACAGGGTGGTGAACCAGCCCACGGTGCGCGACAGTTCCGGCTCGAAGCCGGCGGTGCCCGCCACGAACCGCCCCTCGCGGCCGTGTCCTTCGAGTTCGATGTGCGCGTGACTCTGGTCCTGCCCGAGATCGCGGCGCCACCGGGCGAGGGAGACGGCGAGCGCGGTCAGCAGCACGTCGTTGACGCCCGCGTGGAACTTCGCCGGGATCTCGCCCAGCAGCGCGGCCGTGACCCCGGGTCCGGCCGCGACGGTCCGGGTCCGCTCCCGCGCGACGGTGTCGGCCTCGGTGAGAGCGCGCCGGCCGATCGGTGCGTCGGCTCCCGGCAGGGGACGCCGGAAGTAGGCACTGTCCGCGTCGAACGCCGCGCGCTCCAGCAACTGCGTCCAGCGTCGGAACGAGGTCCCCACCGGGGGCAGTTCCACGGGCGCGCCCGCGGTGAACTGCCCCCAGGCGGTGGCCAGGTCCTCCATCAGGATCCGCCAGGACACGCCGTCGACCACCACATGGTGGACGGCCACGACCAGTTGCCGTGCACCGGGGCGCCAGACCGCGCGCAGCATCGTGCCGTTGTCGGGGTCGAGCGTGTCGGTGGCGAGCGCGACGCACTCGTCGAGTGGCCGGTCGCTCTGCTGCCATACCGCGCCGGACCGGTCCGCCTCCGGCGCCGACCGTGCGGGCGCCTCCGGGATGTCGAAGCTCCAGCGGTCCCCCCGTACCAGCCTGGCGCGGAGCATGTCGTGCCGCCCGACCACGGCGTCGAGGATCGCGTCGAGGGCGTCGGCGGTCAGCTCCGCCGGGGTGTTCAGCACCACGGACTGTACGAAGCCGTCGATCGCGTCCGTGGTCTCTCCGAGCCACCGCACGATGGGCGATCCCGCGACGGAACCGGTCGGCACG
This sequence comes from Streptomyces sp. NPDC060366, assembly GCF_042725135.1. Taxonomy (NCBI): domain Bacteria; kingdom Bacillati; phylum Actinomycetota; class Actinomycetes; order Kitasatosporales; family Streptomycetaceae; genus Streptomyces; species Streptomyces sp. NPDC060366. The sequence goes on from NZ_JBHXDC010000005.1 coordinate 408,580, forward strand.
TCGCGGTGGTCCACGGTGGTGACGTCCTCACGGCTCGCCACCGCCGCCAGCGCCCGTACGTTGCTGTTGGTGAAGATCTGCCGCGCCGTGACGTAGAGGCCAGCCTCGCGCAGCGCGCTGAGCAGCGAGATCGCCAGGATGCTGTCCCCGCCGAGCTGGAAGAAGTCCTGGTTGACACCGACCTCGTCCAGTCGCAGCAGCGCCGCGACGGCCGCGCAGACCACTCGCTCGTCGTCGGTGGCGGGCGGCAGGACCGTTCCCGTCCCGATCACCGGTTCCGGCAGCGCGTTCCGGTCGACCTTGCCGTTCGCGGTGAGCGGGAACTCCGTCAGTACGACGGTGTGGGCGGGCACCATGTACTCGACCATGTGCTCGACGGCCCACGCCTTGACCTCGTCCGCCCGCAGATCCTCACTCCCGGCGGCCGGGATCACATAGCCCACCAGGTAGGTGCCGCCCGCCGCGTTCTTCTTCGCGACGACGCAGGTGTGCCGTACTCCGGGGTGTTCCGCGAGGCCGGCCTCGACGTCCTCGATCTCCAGCCGCATGCCGCGGATCTTGATCTGGTTGTCGGCGCGGCCGAGGAAGTCCAGCGAGCCGTCCGGGGCGAACCGGGCGAGGTCGCCCGTGCGGTAGAGCCGCGACCCGTCGTCGGCGAACGGATTCGCCACGAACCGGGACGCCGTCAGACCGGGCGCGTTGACGTACCCGCGTCCCAGGAGGAATCCTCCCGCGTACAGTTCGCCGCCGACCCCGACCGGCACCGGGCGCAGTTCGTCGTCCAGTACGTACAACTGGGTGTTGGGGTTGGCCCTGCCGATCGATGTCGACAGACGTTCCGCCTCGCCCCGGTAGATGACGTGGGAGACACCGATCGTCGTCTCGGCCGGGCCGTAGCCGTGGTAGAGGGGGATGTCGAGCCGGGTGCGGAACCGTTCGTACAGCTCCGGGGTCAGCACCTCGCCGCCGCACCACACGTGCCGCAGGCTGTCGAGGCGCCCGGTGTCGCCCGCCATCTCCAGCAGGACGTCCAGCATGGACGACACCAGGTAGGTGAAGGTGACGCGCTGTTCGGCGATCACGCTCAGCAGATGGTGCGGGTCGCGTTCGCCGCCGGGCCGCAGGACGACCAGCCGGCCGCCGGAGACCAGGGGCAGGAAGATCTCGTTGATGGAGATGTCGAAGGACAACGGCGCCTTGAACAGCGACGCGTCGTCGTGGCCGAAGCCCAGGATCTCGTTCACCTGCCACAGCAGGCGCTCGCTGATCGCTTCGTGCCGGATCATCGCGCCCTTGGGCCGGCCGGTCGAACCGGACGTGAAGATCACGTACGCGAGGGCCGCGCCGGGGACGGATATTCCGGTCCCCTCCGCGGCGTAGGAGCCGAACTTCCAGTCGTCGAGGTCGACTTGCTCGGCGTCCGGTTCACCCGGACCGGGCTCGCCCGAGGCGTTGAGTTGCAGGACGACCCGAGCGTCCTCCACCACGACGGCGCGGCGCGCGGCGGGCCACTGCGGGTCGAGCGGCACGAACGCACAGCCCGCCTGGAGTACGGCGAGCAGCCCGACGACCATCTCGGCGGAGCGGCCCAGCGAGATGCCGACGACCTGTTCGGCGGTGAGACCGCGCTCGACCAGGCGGTGCGCCAACTGGCTGGAGAGCTCGGCCGCCTGACGGTAGGTCAGCGATCGGTGGTCGTCCACGACGGCGACGGCGTCCGGCCTCGTCCGCGCCTGCTCGCGGAACATCTCCACGACGGTCGGGCGGTCCCGGTCGGCCGTGTTGTCGTTCCACTCGGTGAGGGTCCTGAGCCTCGCCGGCGCGCTGGTCGGGGCGATGGTGCCGAGCGGCCGGTCGGGGAAGTCGGCCAGGTCGTCGAGTGCGAGCTGTGCGTCCGTCGGCACGACGCCTTCGGGGACGGCGATGCTCCAGCCGTGCGAACCGTCGCCGGAGCCGTCGCCCGAACCGCTGTCCGAGCCATCGGCCGAACCGTCCGCCCCGATCGCGCAGGTCTGCCAACCACCGGGCCCGGCACCGCCGTTGTCGACCCAGCCGAGGACATCGGCGAACAGCGTGCCGGGGAGGAGGTCTATGCCCTCGGGGCTCCGGCCCGTCGCCCAGTACGACAGCCCGACGGCGCACGCTCCCGCGATGGTCCGGTCGGAGTAGTCGCCGGTCCGCCGGCGTACGTCGGCCAGACGCGCGGGAGAAAGCAGTACGAGACGAGCGCTCGGTTCCAACATCGAAGACTCAGCATCCCTTCCAGGCATGAAAAGTTAGCGTAGCCTAACTTAACTTAGGTTTACCTAACTACCTTCTCGCCAGGCCTGCCACAGTCGTGCGTACCGGCCACCCAGAGCCACCAACTCCTCGTGGGTGCCCCGCTCCACCACGCGTCCCGCGTCCAGCACTGCGATCCGGTCCGCCGCCATCGCCTGGGTCAGCCGGTGCGCCACGAACAGCGTGGTCCGGCCCGCACACGCGGCCAGCACGGCCCGCTCCAGCTCGGCGGCGCCCTCGCTGCCCGCCTCCGCGGTCGACTCGTCGAGCACCACCACCGGCGAGCGGCCCAACACCAGCCGGGCCAGGGCGATCTGGGCGACCTTGGTGACGTCCAGCCGCTCGCCGCCCTCGCCGACCAGGGTGTTCAACCCCTCGGGCAGCGCGTCGACCCAGCCGCCCGCACCGACCGTGCGCAGCGCGTCCGTCAACTCGGCGTCGGTCGCGTCCGGCGCGGCGAGCCTCAGGTCGTCGGCGAGCGGACCGGAGAACACGTGCGTCTCCTGCGTCAGGATGCTCACCAGGGCCCGCGAACCGGCCTCGTCCATCCCGGCGAGGTCGTGCGACCCGATGCGCACCGACCCGGACTGCGGGGTCCCGATACCGGCGATCAGCGCGGCCAGGGTGGACTTGCCCGCACCTGTCGCCCCCACCAGGGCGAGCGAACCGCCCGCCGGAATCGTCAGATCGACGTCCCGGAGGACCGGTTCGTCGGTGTCGGGATAACTGAACGTCAGCCCCTCCACCGTCACCGCGTACGGCGCGGCGTCCGCCGGGGCGACGGAACGGTCGCCCACCAGCCGGTCCTCGGTGTCCTCCGCCAGCACCCCGACCAGACGGGTCAGGCTCGCACCCGACTTCTGTGCCTCGTCGAAGGTGAACATGATGGCGCCCAGCGGGGTGAACAGCCGGTGGAACATCAGGGGGGCCGCCGACACCTCACCGAGGCTGGCGGCATCGGCCTCCAGCAGGGCGTAGCCCACCGCGAGGATCAGGACGAGCCCGATGAACTCGGCGCGGTTCTCCCGGCCGACGAATCTGCCGAAGAACCGGAACACCTCGACACCGAGATCACGCACCCGCCACGACTCACGGGTGACCGTCTCGCGGACGGACTCCTCGAGGCGGTACGCCCGTACGGTGTCGATGCCGTTCAGCCCGCTGATGAGCGCCTGCGCGCGGTCGGCCTGGGCCACTCGCTGTTTGCGGTAGAGGGGAGCGGACCGCGGGAGGTACCAGCGCAGCGCGAGCGCGTACGCGGGCAGGGCACCGGCGCCCGCCAGGCCGAGCCGCCAGTCCAGTCCGAACATGCCGACCGTGGCGATGAAGACCAGCACGCCCGCCGAGAACACGGTGGGGATGGCCGTCCGGATACCCTTGGACAGCACGGCCACGTCGTCGCCGACGCGGGACAACACGTCGCCCCGGCCGACCTGTTCGATCCGTTCGCTCGGCATTCCCAGCACCGCGCGGACGGCGTGTTCGCGCAGCCGCGCGAGCAGATCCGCGCCGAGGCGCCCGATCAGATACGTCGACACGGCGGTGGCCGCCGCGCCGAGCAGCGCGGCGGCCCCCATCAGCACTCCGACCGTGACAAGGACCGAGCGCGACTCGCCCTCGACCACTCCGTCGACCACCTGGCCCAGCAGGAGCACCGGTAGCACCTGGAGCGCCGCCCCGGCCACGGTGCTGAGCACGGTGGCGAACGTCAGCCAAGGTGTCTCGCGGCAGTGCGCCACGACCCACCGGGTGGCCTCGCCCCCGGTCGCGGTGCGCAGGGTCGCCGGGGCCGCGCGGGTGTCGGTGGCGCTCACCCGGACATCGGGTCTCGTCGCGGACTGATCACAGTCGTCATCCCTACTTGGCCGACTTCACGAGTTCGTCGATCGCGTACGGCAGGGACGGCAGGGTGCCCTGGGACATGGCCGCGCCGACCGCCGGGCCCTCACTGTCCAGCAGGTAGGACACCTTGCCGTTCTTGACCGCCGGCAGGTTGGCGAACAGCTCGAACTTCTTCAACGCCTCCGTGTCCGCCTTGTCGTTGACGACGAAGATGCGGTCCACGTCGATCAGATCGATGCGCTCGGGAGACAGCTCGGTGGAGAAACCGCCGTCCGCGATGTCGTCGATCTTCGTCTGGTACTTGAACCCGGCGCCGGTCACCAGCTGTCCACGCACGTCGGTGGAGGTGAACGGGGAGATCGAGTCCTTGTACCAGGAGATGACGACCGCGGTCTGGTCGGCGAACTCGGGGTTGGCCTTCTTCGCCATGTCGAGCTTGTCCTGGATGCCCTGCACCATCTCGGTGCCCTCGGCCTCCTTGCCGAGCGCCTTGGCGATGTGGGCCGCGTTGTCCTGCCAGGGAGCGCTGAAGGGCTCCTTCTCGGCCTTGGTGCGGCCCACCGTCGGGGCGATCTTGGAGAGCTTGTCGTAACCGGCCTGGTCGATCTCGGAGTAGACCGCGACGATCAGGTCCGGGCGAAGGGCGGCGATCTTCTCGTAGTTGGGGCCCGAGTCACCGTTCTTCATGATGACTTCGGGGCGCGCGTCGCCCCACTTGTCCTTCACCCACGGCCACTGGGTGTTGATGTCGGGGGACGTGCCCTCGGGGTTCGGGTACTGGTCGACCATGCCGACCGGCTTGATGCCGAACGCCAGGACGGCCTGATCGTCCGTGTAGCCGACCGTGACGACCCGCTTCGGAGCCTTGGTGACCTCGGTGGACCCGAACGCGTGCTCCACGGTGACCGGGAACGCGCCGCCGGCGGCGGCGGCCGGGGCGTCGTCCTTCGACTCGTCCGCCGAGTCGGAGCCACAAGCCGTGAGAAGGCCGATGCCGAGGGCGGCGGCGGACAGTGTCGCCGCCAGTCGCCGCCGTGACTTCGCGAGCGTCGTTCTGTGGAAGAGCATCCGGAATCCCTTGTGATCGCACTGTCCGCTGCGCCCTTGTCTTAGGGCAGCCAAACCTTATCCTGAGCAGGTGAGGTTAGCCTAGCCTAACCTATGAAATCCCTTTACCGGGACTTGGGTTGGACCGGGGCATCACGGGCAGCGGCTAAACGTGCGTTCGGCCGAGCGGCACGATGATCGGGCTGTCGCCCACCGGGGCGTCGATCACCTGGGCGCGCAGTCCGAACGCCTCGTGCAGCAGCTCGGCGGTGATCACGTCACGCGGATGCCCCTGCGCCAGGATCGACCCCTCTCGCATCACGATGAGGTTGTCGCTGTAACGGGTCGCCAGATTGAGGTCGTGCAGCACCATGACGACGGTGCACCCGCCCTCGTGCAGATCGTCCACCAGATCGAGCACGTCGATCGCGTGCGCAAGATCCAGGTACGTGGTCGGCTCGTCCAGCAGCAACAGATCGGTGCCCTGAGCCAGCGTCATCGATATCCAGACGCGCTGACGCTGGCCGCCCGACAGCGAGTCGACCGGACGGTCGGCCAGATCGGCCACCCCGGTCATGGCCAGCGCGCGCTCCACGACATCGGCGTCGTCCGACGACCACTGCCGCAGCCAACTCTGGTGCGGATGACGCCCCCTGGCGACCAGATCGGCCACCGTCAGCCCCTCCGGGGCGACCGGCGCCTGCGGAAGCAGACCGAGCTTCTTCGCCACGTCCCTGGTTCTGAGCCGGGCGATGTCCTCGCCGTCCAGCACGACCGTCCCACTGGTCGGCTTCAGCAGCCGGGTCAGGGTGCGCAACAGGGTCGACTTCCCACAGCCGTTGGGGCCGATGATCGTGGTGATCACGCCCGGCGGGATCGCCACATCGAGATCGTCTATGACGGTCCGGCCGCCGTAACCGACCGTGACGCCCCTGGCGGCCAGTCGTGCGGCACCCTCGGCGCCGGGCCCGATCGCGGACCGGGTCTCGGACCCGGCCTCCGACTTCAACGTGATGGACTGAGCGGCCACAAGCCCCCCTTATTAGGATTGCCTAACCTTTTTATCATCTATCCGTCTGTCTGAGGTTCGCCCTCACCAGCAGATAGACGAGGAAGGGTCCGCCGATCGCGGCGGTGACCACACCGACCGGGAGACTGCTCGGCAGCACCGCACGCGCGATCAGGTCCGAACCGATCAGCAGCAACGCGCCGACCAGGCCGGAGGCCACCATCGGCGGTGTCGGGTACCGCACCAGACGCATCGCCACCTGTGGCGCCACCAACGCGACGAACGCGACCGGGCCCGCCGCGCTCACCGCCACGGCGGCCAGCAGTACCGCGCACAGCAGCAGGAGCGCCCGTACCCGCGAGTGGCGGACCCCCAGGCCCGCGGCGACCTCGTCGCCGAGGTGCATCGGCTTGAACTGGAAGGCGGCGGCAGCGACGACGGCCATGAGGACGACGGTGCACCAGAGCGCCACCCGGACCTCGTCCCACGACCGGTTGTCCAGCGAGCCGACCAGCCACACCTGCGCCCGGGCCACGTCCCTGATGTCGGCGTTGACGAGCAGCCAGTTGGTGATCGCCTGCATCACCGCGCTCACCGAGATGCCGATGAGGATGAGCCGGAAGCCGTCGATCCCGCGCCGCCAGGCCAGGAAGTAGACCAGCAGCCCCGTACCGAGGCCGCCCGCGAGCGCCGCCGCCGACAGGCCCACGGAGCTGACCACCGCGGTGGCGGTGCCGCCCGACACCGTCACCAGGAACACCGCGACCGCGCCGGCGCCCCAGGTGATCCCCAGGATGTCCGGGCTGGCCAGCGGATTGCGCGCGACGGACTGCGTGATGGCGCCGGACACCCCCAGCGCGATGCCCACGACAAGACCGGCGAGGGCACGCGGCATCCGCAGATCCATGATCACGAACTCGTCGACCTGCTCGCCCCGGCCGAGGATCGTGGCGATCACCCGGGACAGACCGATGGGGAAGTCGCCGACGCCGATGGACACGCAGAACACCAGGAAGGTCGCCGCCGCCAGCAGCAGCGTGACCAGCACCATCCAGGGTCGCCATACGAACGACAGCCGGCCGAGCCGTACGCCGGACGCGACCGACCGCTTCGTGTCTGTCGCGGTATCCGTCACGGCATCTGCCGCTGAGCCTTTTCCGGCGTCCGCTCCGCGGTCTGTTCCAACGCCCGTCTCGTTCATGCGCTCTTGAACTTTCCTCGCCACACGAGGCCCGCGAAGAACGGGGCGCCGAGGAGGGCGACGACGACGCCCGAGTCCAACTCGCCCGGCCGCACCACCAGTCGCCCCACGATGTCACAGACCAACAGGATCAGGGCTCCGAGCAGACCCGCGTACGGCACCAGCCAGCGGTAGTCCGGCCCCGTGAGATAGCGGGCCACATGGGCCACCATCAGACCGAGGAAGGCGATGGGTCCGCACGCCGCCGTCGCCGCGCCCGCCAGCAGGGTGATGGCGAGGATGCCGATGGTCCGGCTCAGCGCGATGTTGACGCCCAGCCCGCGCGCCACGTCGTCGCCCAGGTTGAGCAGGTTGAGGGAGGGCAGTGTGGTCAGCGCAAGCACCAGTCCGGCCGCGATGAACGCGGCCACCGGCCAGATGACGTCGAATCCGACACCGGCCACGGAGCCCGAGTTCCAGAACCGCAGCGCGTTCAGCGACTTCTGGTCCGACAGCGAGACCGCCGTGGTCATCGCCGCGAGGAACACCGTCACCCCTTGCCCCGCCAGTGCGAGCGTCAGCGGGTTGCCGGCCCCTCTGCCGATGCTCGAAAGGCCGAACACGACGACACCGGCGACGGCCGCCCCCAGGAACGCGAACCAGACGTACTGGAACGGGTTGGTGAGCCCGAACAGCGCGATCGTGGTCACCACGGCGAACGAGGCGCCGGCGTTGACCCCGAGCAGGCCCGTGTCGGCGATCGGGTTGCGCGTGTACCCCTGGATCAACGCCCCGCCGACGCCGAGGGCGACACCCGCCACGATCGCCAGCACCGTCCGTGGCACCCGCACGGTCTGCACGATGAGCCTGATCTCGGTGAGCCGCTGATCGGAGTCCGGCGCCGCGAACAGCCCGTGCCACACCTCGGTGGGACTCAGCGCACGGGCGCCGACGGCCAGCGAGGCCACCCCCGTGATCAGGAGGATCACCACCAGCGTGCCCAGTCCCGTACCCCGGTACCTTCGGGCTTCCGTTCCGCCCTTGGGCAGCGGGCGCTCCACTGCAGTCGTGCTCATGTCGACGTACGTTATCCCTTTGATCTACGCGGGAGGCATGGCCGGTTGGGCATCTCACGCCCCCACCGGAGGGTTCAGCGAGCGGTGCTGCCGGTTCCGTCGGCGACCTGCCGGGCCTTGCCCGACGCGGACTTGACGCCACGGCCGAGCAGCGAGTCGAGGATCTCGCCGACCCGGATCGCGGTGTTGGACAGCAGGGACGACGTGATGCCGTGCGTGTGCTCCGTACCGCCCTGGAGGTAGATGCCGCAGCGCAGGTCGGGGTCCGTCGCGACGCGGTAGTCGCGCTCGACGCGGACGCGGCCCTCGTCGTCCCGGAGGCAGCGGTCCGCGACCTCGCCGAGGAGGCCGACGGGGTCGGCGGGGCCGTAACCGGTGGCGAACACCACGACATCGGCGTCCAGGAACGACTCCTCCCCCGTGACCAGGGACTTCACCGTGGCACGGGCCTTGTCCGGTGTCTCCTTCACATCGACCAGACGGGACACGTTGAGGAAGCGCAGCCGCTCGGTGCCGAGGACCTTCTCCCGGTACATCTCCCGGTAGAGGTCGTCGATCAAGTCGATGTCCACCACGGAGTAGTTGGTGTTCCCGTGGTAGCCCATCAGCCGGCTCTTGATGTCCTCGGGGGCGGCGAAGTACTGGTCGACCGCCTCGGGGTCGAAGATCCGGTTGGCGAAGGCGCTGTCGTCGGCGGGGCTGTAGCCGTAACGGGAGAAGACCGCGCAGATCTCGGCCTCCGGGAAGCGGCGGTGCAGATAGGCGACGTTCTCGGCGGCGCTCTGCCCGGCGCCCACCACCACGAACCGGGAGGGCGAGGTGCCCTCGAGTGCGTCGACCTTCTTCAGCAGTTCGGAGTTGTGCCAGACGCGGTCGCCGCGCTCGACGCCCTCCGGCATCTGGGGGCGCAGTCCGGAGCCGATGACGAGGTTACGGGCCCGGTGGACCACGAGTCCCTCCCCCGACCGGACCGTCACGTCCAGGTACTCCACGGTTCCGTCGCGGACAACTTGTGTGACGCCGACGACCTCGTGGCCGTACGAGACCATGTCGTCGACCTTGGCCGCGGCCCACTCGAAGTAGTCGTGGAACTCCACCCGCAGCGGGAAGAGGTTCTTGTGGTTGATGAAGTCGATCAGCCGTCCCTTGCTCTGCAAATAGCAGAGGAAGCTGAACTCGCTGGTCGGGTTCCGGAGCGTCACCAGGTCCTTCAGGAAGGACACCTGCATGGTCGCGTCGTCGATCAGCATGCCGCGGTGCCAGCCGAAGGACTGCTGCTGCTCGAAGAAGTGGGCGGTGACCGACTCCTGCCTGCCGACGCGTGCGTTGTGCTCGCTGACCGCGATCGACATCGCCACATTGGACGGCCCGAAGCCGATGCCTATGAGGTCGTAGACCGGTGCTGCGTCGCCAGGAAGAACCTGTGACATGTCACTCCCATTCATACGGGGAAGCCGCCTGTCAGGCGTGGGGGGCAGGTGAGACATACGAAAGGTGGGCACGCCGAGGAAGCGACCCCACCCTGAACTTAGGTGAGCCTAAGCTAATCCCCGACGGCTGTCGAGTGGACGACCCGGCCCCGGCGCGCACCGACTGGCCTGCCAGCCTGGCCAGTTGCAAACTAAGGTAAGCCTTGCTTAACTACCCTCGGTCATTCCCTGCTCTGAGGAGGAACCCCATGCGGGTCGTCATGTTCGGTTACCAGACCTGGGGGCACCGCACCCTGCAAGCCCTTCTGGAGTCCGAGCACGACGTGGTGCTGGTCGTGACACATCCCAAGAGCGAGCACGCGTACGAAAAGATCTGGAGCGACTCCGTCGCCGACCTCGCCGAGGAGCACGGCGTCCCGGTCCTGATCCGCAACCGCCCCGACGACGACGAGCTGTTCGAGCGCCTCAAGGCGGCCGACCCGGACATCATCGTGGCCAACAACTGGCGGACCTGGATCCCCCCGCGCATCTTCGGCCTCCCCCGTCACGGCACCCTGAACGTCCACGACTCGCTGCTGCCGAAGTACGCAGGCTTCTCCCCGCTGATCTGGGCCCTGATCAACGGCGAGCCCGAAGTGGGCGTCACCGCGCACATGATGGACGACGAACTCGACGCCGGCGACGTCGTGCGCCAGGAGTCGGTTCCGGTGGGGCCGACGGACACCGCCACCGATCTCTTCCACAAGACCGTCGATCTCATCGCACCGGTGACCGTCGGCGCGCTCGGCCTCATCGCGGCCGGGCAGACGGAGTTCACCAAGCAGGACCGCTCGCAGGCGACCTTCTTCCACAAGCGGTCCGTCGAAGACATCCGTATCGACTGGACCTGGCCGGCGGAGGACCTCGAACGCCTGGTCCGCGCCCAGTCCGAGCCGTACCCCAGCGCCTTCACCTTCCACAAGGGCAAGCGGCTCGAGGTCCTCGCCGCGGTGGTGTCCCAGGGCCGCTACGGCGGTACGCCCGGCCGTATCTTCTACCGCGAGGGCGAAGGCGTGGTGATAGTGGCCGGAGCCGACGCCCGCACCGGCCGCAACCACGGCCTGGCCATCACGCGCGTACGGACCGAGGACGGCCGGGAGTTGCCCGCGACGGAGTACTTCACCTCCATGGGCGGCTACTTGACGAACCGCGCCTGACGCACAGCTCCGGTTCGGCGCCGGAGGGCCCGTCAGAAATCGCGACGGCCGAACGTGGCAGACCGATCCCGGCCGGGTACACGGGCGCTGAGACTCCCGGCCGGAGCAGGCGATCCCCGGCGGGAGCGAGCCGGGCGCGCCGGGGTGGCGATGTCAGGGCTCACTCTCCCGGAGGCAGTTCCCGCAGGGGCAGCGCACGGGGCCTGCCAGGGCCGGGGTACGTGGGCCGCGGCGGAGGCGCTGCCACAGTGACGAGACGACGTACTCCACTGATCCGACGACCGCCCGCACGAGATTGCCGGCGCCGTTGAGCCTGATCCAGGCCCCGAGCGCCGCGCTACCGCTGCGCAGCAGCCCGCCCCAGTCGCGGCCGTGGAAGTGGTAGAGGGCCGCCTTGGTCTCGAACAGCACGACGCCGCGCCGGTAGTTGTCGCGCCGGGCCGCCCGTACCGCCCCCGCCAGCACCGCGAGCGCGTCCCTTCGCCATCCCTGCCGCATGAGCAGCGTCGCCACGGCCGAGTCGAGGATCGCCTGCGCCGTGCCGCTCTCGCGTAACTGGACGAAGATCTTCCGCGACTCGCAGAGGTGGTGGTGCGCCTCGTCGAGACTCCCTCCGGCCGTCAGGACCTCACCCAGCCGCAGATGGAGAAAACCGGCGCGCCGGTTGCGCTCGGCCTCGCTGACACACGCGTAGCCCTCTATCCGGATCAGCTGGTCGAGAGCCTCCTGGTGACGGCCGAGAGCACTGAGAATCTTGCCGCTGTAGTGATGCGCCCGTACCGCCGCGCGGTACGCCGTGGTGGGAACGGGATCGCCCGCCGTGGCCAGCGCGGACTGGAAGTGGTGCAGCGCCGCCTTGAGAGACCCCTGGACGTAGTACAGATTGCCGTAGCAGATGTGCAGCTCGGGCAGCCTGTCCGCACAGACGGGGTCGTCGCACAGTCTGCGGCACTCCGCGAGCAGACGGCGGGCCGCGCGGTACTCGCAGACGTCGATGTGAAGCTGAGCCAGCATCAGCCCGACCTCCACCGTGTCCCGGTCGCCGGCACAGACGAGCCGGGCCGCCTCGAGCGCCTCCCTGCGGGCGTCTCGGCCGTCGTCCTGGCGTGAGTAGTACGACGCCCTGGCCACGTGCAGCGGCCAGGTGGCCAGACCGGCCGCCTCCACCAGCGGCATGCTCCGGTCGATGGCGGTGATGAGGTCGTGGCCGTCGAACCGGTCACCGTGCTCGCCCGCGCTGACGGACACCTGGGTGAGCCGCGTCAGGAAGTGGGCGAGCCGGAGGCTGTCCACCTCGACGCCGTAACACATCACGTTGTCGAGGACGGTCACGGCGTCCTTCAGCTGTGTGTCCGACACCTCGCGGCCGGCCTCCACCTGCTCCAGGGCTCTGCCGAACGACCGCCGGACGGTGGCGAGCCACAGGTCCGGGCGCTCACCGCAGTAACCGGCCCTCGACGTCACGAACTCACTGTGCCAGGTGCGGTGTCAGGTCTGGGCTTGGTGTATTCGTACAACAGGCTGTGGATGGAGTGCTCCTCGTTGAGCCGGGACGCCTGCACCAGCTCCAGATCGTGCCCGCACCGCAGAGCCCGCCGGAACTCGCCGTCCGGCAGCCCGCTGAGTTCCATGAGCTCGCCCCTGGCGACCCTGTCCCCGCGCCGCTTGGCGCAGAACGCGGCCATGAGGCTGTGGGCCGCCTCGGCCCCCGCGATGAGGTCGAACTCCCCCAGCGAACGGTCGAACAGATGGGCCTTGATACGCGTGGCCAGTCCCTCGCCGCCGTCCGGCACCCGGCTTTCCAGAGCCGTCAGTTCATCGATGACCTCATGCAGGGGCATCCCCGTCGAGAGGTAGCGCCGGATGGCCAGCCTCATCAGATACGGGTTCCCTTCGGTGATCCGCACGATGGGGGTGAAGGTGGTCCCCGTCGCTTCGGCGAGCTCCGGGTCGTCGGCCCCCACATGCCGGATGAACGCGACGGCGGCCTCCTGACCGAGTCCGTTCACCGACTGCTCCTTGATGGCGTGGTCGGGATCGTGGACCACACCGCGACTGGTGACCAGCAGCTTGTGCGGCCGTTCGAAACCGGCCCGGCGCAGCCCGTCGACGATGGCCGTGGCCTGGCTCGCCACCTCCAGGTTGTCCACGACCGCGAGCACGCGCCGCTGTTCACCCGCAGCCCGGAGCGCCACCCGCAGCTCCGCTTCCCATCCGCGTCTGTCGGGGCCGAGCGTCACGCCGAGCTGCGCGGCGAGATCGAACAGGGCTTCCCACAGGCCCGGTTCATGAGCGCCGCCGCGGACGGTGGTCCATACGATCCGCTCGAAGATCCCTTCCCGCGCGGCGCGCCGTGCGGCTTCGTACGCCATCGTCGTCTTGCCGACGCCGCCGACACCGCGGACGTTGACGACCCACGGGCCCGTCGCGCCGGCCAGATCCCTGAGCAGTCGGTCGACAGCCGGCCCGATGCCGAACAGACCGTTCTCGTCGTGATCCACCATGGCTCGTGAGTGCCAGTCGCCCGACCCGGCGACATCGGACTCCGCTCCCCGCGTCGTCGCACGGCCGGGCCGGGGCGCCGCCCCGACCTCTTCGTCGGACGTACGTGCCCCGGTGTCGCTGTCGGTCGGTGTCAGCAGCAGGCGCTTGAGGGCCGTGTAGGAGCGGTGGCCCGGCGAGTCCGGGCGGATGATGCCGAAGTGGTCACCGGGAAGTATCCCGGTGTCGGGGAACAGACTCCGCGCGGAGGCCGGCGTCACGATCCCGTCGCTCTCGCCGGCGAACGCGGTGACCGGCAGGGGGCAGGAGTTCGCGGTCACGGACCGGGCGTGCACGACGCGGCTGAGGACCGTGCGTTGCGCCTCGGTGACCGCGGCGTGGATCGGGCGTAACTGCCGTTCCTGCGCGTGCCTGCGGCGCCACAGGGCGCGCCGCAGCGTCAGCGCCAGCTCCGAGCCGGAGTTGGGACAGGCGAACATCACGACCCGGCTGATCCGGGCGAGTTCCGTTCCCCGGCCTTCATGGAGCATCCGGGCCAGATAGCGCTGCACCACCAGTCCCCCCTGGCTGTGGGAAACGAGCACCAGCCGCTCGTATCCGCCTCCCTCCACTTCGAGGAAACCGCCGAGGCTGTCCGCGACATCGTCGAAGGACGGGATACGGCGCAGGGGGCTGAAGGAGGCGACCGGGGAGACGTAGCCGAACGGCAGCGTGTCGATGTGCGCGAGATCGCGGTCCTGGGCGATCAGCGTTTCGAAGGGGGACCATGTCCTGGGCGAGGAGAAGAGTCCGTGAACGAGTACGGCCCCGACTTCTCTGACCGGCCTGATGTCCAGGGGCACCCAGGCCCTCCTCGTTCATCACGAATGACGCCGTCTCAACCGCAGGGTGCAAGGCTACGTCAACGCCGAACGCCGCTGCGGGTCGCGCGCCCGGCATGTTCGGCAAAGGTTCAGCCGGAGTAGGACTGTTCCGTGAGCAACTCGGCCAGGTTGTCGGCGAATTCGGTGAGCCGGTCCAGCTCCGGTCCGCTGCGGGCGACGCGGAAGCCGTGACGGCGGCCCCAGAACGCGGTCTGGACGGCATGGAATTGGGCCCAGCGCCGAACGCGCGTGCGGTCGAGCTCGGCGGCCTCGGAGAAGATGTCCAGGACGCGGTTGACCGCCTTGCCCAGGTCGTCCGCTTCGAGAAGCGTCAGCGCGCGTGATTTGAGCAGGGTGCCGCCGTCGTAAGCGGGGTCTCCCGCGTACCCCTTGGGGTCGACGGCGAGCCAGGGCTCACGGTCCGCACGCAGGATGTTCCTGGCATGGAGGTCGCCATGGACGAGGGTGTCCGGCTGGACGCGGCCCAACTCGCGAACGGTGGCCGCGGCGGCGTCCACCACACGACGCGACGGAGCGGGGGCCAACTCCTGCGCGTCCTTGCGCAGTTGTCCTTCCCAGGAGTCCACCCGCTCACGCAGCCGGGGCAGGCCGGGCGGCGCGGGGACGGCCAGCCGGCGATTGAGCCGCCCCGCGACCCTCACGACCTCGTCACCGTCTTCGACCTCCGCCAAGGTCGACGTCCGGACCCGTTCGAGCAGCATCGCGAAACGCGCGTCATCGCGCGCGTGCAGCAGAACGGCCCCGCGCCCGCCCCAAGCCGCGAACGCGTCCGGCTCATGCACGTTGCCGGAGTGCGGAAACGACACCTTCACCACGGCGGTCGCCTCGTCCCGCCACCGCACCGGGACGATGACCCCGACACCCCCGTGCATGACCTCGCCGTCCGGCACACACCCCCAACGCCCCAGGATCTCGTCCACGATCCCGGGCAACTCGCCGAGCCACGCGGCTCCGGCCCCTCCCTCACGCGCGACGGTGCTCCGCGCGAACGCCTCTGGTACGTCGATCATCCGGGCACCTTACGCGCTGCCGCGAGGCAGAGACGGTACGCATGGGGCGCCGGGGTGCGGGGATCTTCGCGGTGCCGGGAGTGACAACTAACGTTGCTCCCCATGACAGCCACCACGACCGACATCACAGCGGAATTGATTCGGGATCTGCTGCGCGAGCAGCACCCCGACCTGGCGGATCACCCTTTGGAACTCGGAGCGCGTGGCTGGGACAACCAGGTGTGGCGGCTCGGCGACGACCTCGCCGTCCGGTTGCCGTGGGCGACGGAGTCCGCGGACACGCTGCTACGCAAGGAACACGCCTGGCTGCCCGTCCTCGCCCCGCGCCTTCCGCTGCGGGTCCCCGTCCCGCAGCGCCTCGGTGAGCCCTCGGAACGGTTTCCGCGGCCCTGGCTCGTCACCACCTGGGTACCGGGCGAGCCTGCCGACCGCGCCCCCGCGACGCGCGCCGCGGACGCGGCCGACGCCTTGGCCGCCTTCCTCGTGGCCCTTCACCGCCCCGCCCCCGACGAGGCGCCCACGGGCCGGCACCGCGGGGGCCCACTGGCCGAAACCGCCGAACACTTCACTCGGGAGCTCGCCTCCGCCACCGAACTGGGCCTGATCCGCGACCCGGACGCCGTCCGCACGATCTGGGAGGACGCCGCCGCCGCGCCCGAATGGGCAGGCCCACGTCTCTGGCTCCATGGCGACCTGCATCCGGCCAATGTCCTGACCACGGACGGCACCTTCTCCGGCGTGATCGACTTCGGCGACCTGTTCGCGGGCGACCCCGCGTACGACCTCGCCGCCGCGTGGATCCTGCTGCCGGACGGCGCCGCCGACCGCTTCCAGGACGCCTACCGGCCCACCCCGGACGCCGCGACCCTGCGCCGCGCCCGCGGCTGGGCGGTGCTGCGCGCCCTCACCGGCATCCACATCGGAGAGGCCGGCGTCCACGGCCGCCCGGGAGGCAAACCCACCTGGGGCCCACCCGCCCAGGCCTCGCTACGACGCCTGACCGCACCGCTCCCCCAGTGATCAAGAGCTCTGACCGGTCGGCGGACACGTCACTCCTTCTCCGCCGCGAACAGCGCTTCGGTGATCATGCGGGTGGCGAAGTCCGGGTCGTCGGTCATGCGGTTGATGTGCTCCGCGAGGAGAAAGGCGGTGGCTTCCAGCGGGGTCAGCTCCTCCGGTGTCCAGTATCCGTACTGTTTGCGCCACAGGTTCGGGCTCAGGCCGGTTCCCGCGGCGACCACCAGGCCGGCCATGGTGGGGATGACCTCGGGGCGGATGCTCTTGGGCATCCTTCGCATCGTCGCCACGAGGTTGGGCACCACGCACTCGATGACGTCCCTGTCGTGATCCTCGTAGGCCAGCCGCAGCCACTTCATGAACATGAAGATGACCGTGCACGCACCGTCCAGCACCTCATCGGCACCGCCAGGGCCGAGGGACGCGGCGAACTGCTTCGTCAGCGCCTGCTGTTCGGGGTCGATCTCGGTCCTGTCGTCGTGAACGCTCTTGAGCCGGGAGTCGATCATCATGAGCGCCGCGCCCACATCGCCGGCCGGAGCGTACTTGGGGTCGCAGGGCGATGACACGGGATTCCTCCTCAACCGACCGCGCCGCGTAGTGCGGCGCATCCGTAGAGTAGATGCCCGATCGGGCGGAAGTCCGACGAATCGGTACGGACAGCCCTGACTAGGCTTTGCGGGCGAGCAGTTGAACTCCCTTGAACTGCCGCCGATCCGTGGGCTGAGGCTCGCGGACCATCCGGGCCACCTCGGACAGCCCGGACTCGCGCAGCATCTCGGCGAGGTGATCGGGCCACCACCGATAGGCCGGCGCGACCGCGTGATCGAAGACCTGCGTCGGGTGAGACGGATCCTCGCTCGCCGAAAAGCCGATCAGAAGGTGGCCACCAGGCGCCAGCACACGATGGAACTCCGCCAGGATGACGGGGAGTTCCCGCGGCGGAGTGTGAATGACGGACCACCGCGAGAGTACGCCGCCCAGCACGCCGTCGGCGATGTCCAACGCGGTCATCGAGCCCACGTCGAACCGCAGGCCCGGATGGGCCTGCCGAGCCAACTTGATCATCACTGGAGAGGCATCGACACCGAACGCCGCCAGCCCCAACTCGCCCAGATGAGCGGTGACATGACCGGGCCCGCAACCCAGGTCCGCGACCTGACCGTCCCCACTCGCGCCTACGACCTCGGCGAAGACGCCCAGGATCGCGCGGTCGAGGGGACTGTCACGCAGCGAGTCGCTGAACAGCTGCTCATAGGTGACGGCAGCAGCGTCGTAAGCCTCGCGGGTGGCACTGAGGGCATCGTGTTCGACCATGCTCGCGACAGTAGTTCCTGGCGGCACGGGCACCCGCACGGTCGGCTGAGACTCGGACCCTCGGCCGATCCGGTGACGTCACGGCTCAGGTTTCGCCCGGCTGGCCC
The DNA here is from genome assembly GCF_042725135.1 of Streptomyces sp. NPDC060366. Taxonomy (NCBI): domain Bacteria; kingdom Bacillati; phylum Actinomycetota; class Actinomycetes; order Kitasatosporales; family Streptomycetaceae; genus Streptomyces; species Streptomyces sp. NPDC060366. The sequence continues at coordinate 426,477 of NZ_JBHXDC010000005.1, forward strand.
GCGCGGTGAAGAGACGGTCGGGGCCGCCCGGAGGAGATAGTCGGTGGGACGGGCACGCCCGTCGGGCCGAGAAGAGGGAATGAGCCATGCCTGAGAACGAGCCGGACGGCTCCGACCTGTCCCGCGCCGCAGGCGCCTCCGGAGCCGGCCCGCACGGTCACACCCGCGGCGAGCCGCGAGCCAGGCACACCCCGACCGCGTTGAACAAGTGGTGGACGCTGACCGCCGTATGCCTGGGCACGTTCATGCTGCTGCTGGACATCACCATCGTGAACGTGGCACTGCCCGACATCCAGCGGTCACTGCACGCCAGCTTCTCGGACCTCCAGTGGGTCGTCGACGCCTACTCCCTCACCCTGGCCTCCCTGCTGCTCACCGCGGGCAGCCTCGCCGACATGTACGGCCGCAAGAAGCTCTATGTGATCGGTCTGACGATCTTCAGTCTCGCGTCGCTGCTCTGCGGCCTCGCCGACAGTTCGCTGATGCTGCAACTCTCCCGGGGCATCCAGGGAGTCGGCGGCTCCATCATGTTCTCGGTCTCACTCGCTCTGCTGGCGGATGCCTTCCGCGGCAAGGACCGCGGCGTCGCCTTCGGGATCTGGGGCACGATCACCGGTCTGGCGGTGGCCATCGGACCACTGCTCGGCGGTGTGCTCACCACTGGCCTGTCCTGGGAGTGGATCTTCTACGTCAACCTGCCCATCGGCGCGATCGCCGTCGCGATCACCCTGGTCAAGGTCGCCGAGTCCCGGCAGCCCGGCGCCCGCCACCCCGACTGGCCGGGCTTCGTACTCTTCACCGCCGCCCTGTCGAGCCTGGTGTACGCGCTCATCCAGTCCAGTCACGATTCGTTCTCCGACCCCGTCGTCATCGCGTGCCTGGCCGCGGCGGTCGTACTGATGTCCGCCTTCGTGGTGGTCGAGTTGCGAACCGCTCAGGCGATGTTCGACCTGTCGCTCTTCCGGAAGCCGACCTTCACCGGCGGCCTGGTGGCGGCCTTCGGTCTCAGCGCCTCGATCCTGTCGATGCTGCTCTACCTGGTGCTCTACCTCCAGGACGTACTCGGGTACAGCGCCCTGGGCGCGGGCGTACGGCTGTTGCTGATCTCCGCCGGCATCCTGGTGGTGTCCACGATCTCGGGACGGCTTTCCTCAAGGATGCCGGTGCGGTTTCTGATCGGACCCGGTCTGCTTCTGATCGGCGGCGGGCTGTTGTGGATGCGCGGCCTCAACGCCTCCAGCGATTGGACCCATCTGATTCCCGGCATGATCATGTCGGGGGCGGGTCTCGGCCTGGTCAATCCACCGCTGGCATCGACCGCCGTCGGTGTCGTCCAGCCCGCCCACGCCGGCATGGCCTCGGGCATCAACTCGACGTTCCGTCAGATCGGCATCGCCACCGGCATCGCGCTGCTCGGCACCCTGTTCTCCAGCAAGATCAAGTCCTATGTGACCGACCACATCGGGGCCATCCCCGGCGTCGGGGATTTCGGCCCGCAGATCTCCACCGCCGTCCAGTCCGGCACGGTCACCCAGGCTCTCGGCTCCCTCCCGCCCGAGGTCCGCGCCCCGGTCAAACATCTCGCCACGGCGGCCTTCACCTCGGGCCTCAACGAGATCCTCCTCGTCGCCGCGCTCATCGCCCTCGTCGCCGGTGTGGTCTCCCTCGCCGCTATCCGCACCAAGGACTTCGCCCAGCCACCCTCGTAGCAGTACGGGGGGGGGACCGCTCACCGGAGGGTCAGAGCCGGGTGGCCGTGCGGATCAGGCCGGCGAGGGGGAGGGAGCGGCTGTGCGCCGGCCAGGCGATGTGGGTGACGACCGGGGGTGCGTCGGTCACGGGGACGGCGGTGTGTTCGGACCACAGCCAGGCGCGGGCGGAGTCGGGGAAGACGGCCGCGGTGCGTCCGAGGGCGATCAGCTGGGCCAGCTGCGTCTGGTCGTGGATCTCGGGGCCCGGGCCGGGGGTGTACGTGCCGTGGCGGGGCCAGCGGGCGAGCGGAAGGTCGGGGATGTCGCTGACGTCGGCCAGGGACAGGGTCTTGCGCGCGGCGAGGGGGTGCACGGCGGGCAGGATGGCGATCTGCCCCTCGGTCAGCAGCTCCTCGCTGTCGAACCCGGCGAGGGAGTTGAACGGCGCGTGCATGAGCGCCACATCGGCGCGGCCGTCGCGCAGCATCTCTTCCTGCTCACACATTCCGCTGGGCAGCACCTCGATCTCTGCCGCGTCGGGCTCGGCCGCGTAGGCGTGGAGCAGCTTCTGCAGCAGTTCATGAGACGCGGCGGCCTTCACCGCCAGCACCAGGCGATTGCGCGAGCCACTTGGACTGTCGGCGCCGCCGGCGCGACGGGTGCGGCGAGCGGCAGCGGTGGTCGCGTCGAGGGCGGCGCGCCCCTCGTGCAGCAGCACGTCTCCGGCGCCGGTCAGGGAGACGCCGCGGCGGTCGCGTTCCAGCAGGGAGACACCGAGGCGCCGCTCGAGCTGCTGGATCGCCCGGGACAGCGGTGGCTGGGCCATGCCGAGGCGCTCGGCGGCGCGGCCGAAGTGCAGCTCCTCGGCGACGGCCATGAAGTACCTGAGCTCGCGGGTCTCCAAGGTTTCCACAGCCAGACCGTACCTCAGTGATACCCACCGGGTATGACAGAGCATCGTATCGGTGTTGGATGCGCCCCTCGTCCGCGAGCGAACATCAGCGGCATGAGCGAAACGAAGCTCGCGCTGGTGACCGGCGCGAACAAGGGAATCGGGTACGAGATCGCGACCGGGCTGGGCGCCCTCGGGTACCGCGTGGGCGTGGGAGCCCGCGACGAGGCCCGGCGCGAGTCCGCCGTCGAGAAGCTGCGCGCCGCCGGGGTGGACGCGTTCGGGGTGCCGCTGGACGTGACCAGCGATCAGAGCGTCACCGATGCCGTGGAACTGATCGAACGCCGGGCCGGGCGCCTGGACGCCCTGGTCAACAACGCCGGTATCTCGGGAGAAATGGGTCCGGGATGGGGGCAGGACCCGACCACGCTCGACCTCGACGTGGTCCGCACGGTCGTGGAGACCAACGTCTTCGGTGTCATACGGGTGACCAACGCGATGCTGCCGCTGCTGCGGCGCTCGACGTCGCCGCGCATCGTCAACGTCTCCAGTTCCGTCGGCTCCCTGACCAGGCAGGCGGACCCGGACATCGAGATCGGCCCCGTCATGGCGGCCTACGCGCCGTCGAAGTCGTATCTGAACGCCGTGACCGTGCAGTACGCCCGGCAGTTCGCCGGTTCGAACATCCTGGTCAACGCCGCCTGTCCGGGCCTGGTCGCGACCGACTTCACCGGTTTCCTCGGGCCTCGCACTCCTGAGCAGGGCGCGGCCACGGCGATCCGGCTCGCCACGCTGCCGGACGGCGGGCCGAGCGGTTCGTTCTTCGAGGACGACGGCGTCATCCCCTGGTGACCCACGGCCCGGCTCCCGGTGTGTCCCGGGATCCGGGCCTCGGCCCCCGGCCCCGGGCAGCGGTACGCAACGTCAGACGTCGACTCGGACGTCAGGCGGCGGCCTGCGGACCGCGGACGGGGGCGTCATCCGGCGGGTCCGGCTACCAGCCGGCCTTCACCCCGTTGTAGGCCTTGCGGCAGTCGGCGTTGGTCGCCTCCACAGAGAGCTTCTGCATGACGTTCTGCCAGACCTTCTTCGCCACCTTCTCCAACTGCCGTGTCTCGGCGGGGACGTTCGGGGCGTACTTCTTGATCGTCGCGATGGCGGAGGTGGTGAACTTGTTGCACACCGGTCCGGCGGCGTTGCGGTAGCGGGTGTCCAGGTCCGTGGCCACCGCCTGGCCGTTCTTGGTGGCCCAGCTGTTCCAGGCCGCGCACGCCTTCTCGGTGAATGCCGCCTGGTCGGCCTCGCTCAGGCCCCCGACCTCGTCCAGGGTGCCGCTCTGGACCTTGTCGGGAACCGTGAAGTCCACGACGGGGAACTTGTCGAGCGTGGTGAGCAGCGCTTCCTGACACGCGGGCGGCAGCGGAGCCGCCTGCGCGGAGGCGGGGAAGACCACGGTGGAGGTGGCCACGAGAGCCACGGTGAGGACCGTGCTCCGGACGGTACGCGAAAGGGTCATGGGGGATCGTGCTCCTTGCGTGAGGAATGTGGTGGCGGGGCGGCGAATCAACGCCCGGTTGCAGAACGATCACCGGCTCCCGCAGGTCACGGCGGCCGTCTGGCCGAACGGGGGTGACCCGCCGGTCAGTTGGGTCGTACGCGCTGCGCGCCCGCGCCGGGCTCCGGCGCGGGCGCGTTCACACCGGGACGGGAACCGGAACCGGGCACGGAGCGGTCCTGGGTGCGTCGCTTCCGTTCCGGTGGAAGCGCGTCGCGGGTACGCCGGCGGAAGACCATGAACCCGGCCAGCGCCGCCCCGAGGAGCCAGAGCAGCTGGATCGCGAGGCCCCGGGCCACCGGCGCGGTGGAGAAGGCCGCGGACATGCTGGCCTGTACGGCTCCGTACGACGGCAGGAACCGCACGACGGCGCTGTCCGACCCGGAACTCGACAGGGGGTTCTGGAGAGCGACGTCGAGAATGCTGATCATCAGGATGGCGAACATGCCCTCCACCTCACGGCGGAGCACCGAGCCGAAGACCACGCCCAGCGCGCCGTAGGTCAGGGCCGCGCAGAACAGCGCGGCGGCGAGCATGAGGGGCTGTCGGGGGGACCATGCGAAGCCGGCGGCGGCCGTGGCGTAGGCCGCGACGGCGGCGCAGACCAGGGTGAGCGCGGAGAGCTTGGCGAGGACGAGGTGGTGACGCGGGTACCCCGCCATGGCCAGGCGCCGGTCGAAGGCACCGCCCGTGAAGGTGGCGGCGAACATCATGAACCCGGCGATCAGGGTGACCGCGTTCAGCGCGCCGGTGATCTGGGTGAGGTGATTGCCGGGCGGCGTCAGGACCTCGCCCGTGGCCGCCATCCTGAACGGCGCGGGCCGGTCGGGAATGGTCACGTACGCCAGGGCGATCCACACGGGGATGTACACCACCACCAGCAGCATCGCGAAGCGGTTGCGGGCGTGCCCGATCAGCGCGTACCGGGAGGCCGTGACGAACAGGGACCAGTGCCGCCTCATGCCGCCGCCTCCGAGCACCGGTCCCGGAGGTGGAGGCGTCCGTCCTCCAGGCGCCACAGCTGGTCCAGCCGTTCGACGTCGTACGCCAGGTGCGAGACGACCAGCACCGAGCGCCCGGCGTCGCGCAGCCTCGTCGCCAGCTCCCAGAAGCGCAGGTACGTCTCCCAGTCGAAGCCCTGGTAGGGCTCGTCGAGCAGCAGGACGTCCGGGTCGTGCATGAGCGCGAGGGTCAGGTTCAGCTTCTGCCGTGAGCCGCCGCTGAGCAGCCCGGCGCGCTGGTCGAGGTACTCGGTGAAGGCCAGGGTCTCCATCACTTCCTCTGCTCGCCGCAGGTCGGCCAGCCCGAAGGCGTGCCGGAAGAAGTCCAGGTGCTGGCGGACGGTGAAGGAGTCGTCCAGGACCACGGACTGCGGGCAGTAACCGAACCTGCCGCCGTGGTGCACCGAGCCCCGGTCCGGCCGGAGTTCACCGGCGAGGATCCTCAGCAGTGTCGTCTTGCCGGCGCCGTTCTCCCCGACGATCCCGGCGAGGACCCCGGGCCGCAGCCGGAGGTCGACGCCCCGTAGAACGGCGCGCTGCCGGTAGGAGTGGTGCACATCTGCGACGTCCATCGCGCTGCTCCGTCGTGCCAGGTATTCCGGATGGCCACGGAAGCGGTCACATGTCTTCCGATGGGCGGCGGAACCGGTCCGCCCGTGCCCAACGAGCAGGCGGCGCAACGGAAACGGCGCCAGGAGCGGTCCCGTTCCGCGACGTCGATCCGGCGTCGACCCGGCACACACCGCGTCACACGTGCGACGGCTCTGACATCTGACGCCGCGCGTTCACAGCGGCGCGGAGGTTGAATCCAGTTCGTGCACGGCCCGCTCCCACAGTTCCGGAAGCGACTCCCCCAGCGGAAGGGCGCGATCGGCCACGAAGGACGTCTCGGCCCAGTTGCCGAAGAACGACAGGCCCACTCCGAAGAGGTGTCCGGGTACGAGCAGCGGGAGCAGGGCGACGCCCGTCACCCGGCCGTCCCCCAGGCTTCCCTTGTCGGCGACCGGCATGGACGTGGCCATGACGTCGGTGACGCGCGGGGAGAGCATCCTTCGCATGTACCACTCGGTCGGGCGGTCCGGCATGTGGCGGACCAGGTCCTGAATGGCCTGCCGCCAGGTCTCGCCCCGCAGTTTCCGGGTCGTGGCCATGACGTGCTCCAGCCGCCACAGGGGCGAGTCGCCGTCCCCGGATCCCGCCCCGTGTTCCGGGGCGGTGCGCACGGGCAGTTCCAGCGGCAGGGCGAAGCAGCGGTTGCCCCACGTCTGTTCCTCGTCCGGGCGACGTGCGTCAACGGGCAGCAGCGCCTTCACCCGGGGAAGCGGTACGCCGGACCGGGCCGACCAGGCCGACAACGCCCCGGCCAGCGCGGCCAGATGGACGTCGTGTGCCGAGCCGCCGTGGGCCTCGGCGATCCGGCGGAGGGTGTCCGCCGGTACGCGGCCCCGCGACAGCCGCCGCTCTCCCGTCGGGACGAAGGAGACAGCCGGACGGCGGCCGCGGACGGCGAGGGAGCCGGCCACGAACCTCGTGGTCAGCCCGACCGCCGTGCCCACCCGTCGGGGCAGACCGGCCGGCCGGCCCTTCCCCGGCACCGGGCGGGCCGAGGGCTCCCCCTCGCCCAGCATGGACCGGAAGGTCATCGCGGCGGCCGAACCGTCCTGGCAGGCGTGGTGGAAGCGGTAGCACACGGCGTACTCGTCGGGCACATGGCCGTGGACCAGCCAGATCCCCCAGTAGGTGCCGGGCGCGAAGGGCGCGTCGAGCGCGGTGTGCAGGGCGGTGTCCCATCCTTCGGGGCCCTTCGCGACCACCTCGTGGACGTGCCGGTCGACGGTGAAGTCCGCGTCCGGCCGCCAACTGGGGCGCCGTGAGCCGCCCTCGATCCGGCTTGTGAGCAGGGGCAGCCGGCGCAGGCGTGAGCCCACGTACGCGCGGAAGTCCGCCAGGCCCGGGGGCGGACCGCTCAGGTACGCGACACCGCCGGCGTCCCAGCGGACGTCGGGGTGACGGCGCTGCATGCCGAGGAACGCGCGGTCGACCGAGTGGGCGGGGTGGCTCGGGGAGGGAACGGACCGGGCTGACGGATCGGACACGGGCATCGGGTTGGCTCCAGTTCGTACCGAGGGGCGGGGACGCGCCACCCCGCCGGTAGGGCCGCCGACCGGAAGCGCGCGCCGTCCGCGACGGCCGCCGACCAGTGCACGTCCACGGCGCCGCCGAACGCGTCACCGGCCTGCGTAAGTACGGTTTATATCCGGCCGCAGTGAGCGGCCGTACCCACCCGCGGGCCCCGAAGTGCGCGCTCGCCTCCTCCTCCACCGCAACCGCCTGCCGGCCACCGCCCGCGAGGTCACCCGAAAGGGGGACGGTCCTCCGCGCGGCCCGCTCGGCACCGACTGTCTCCGCCGCGTACGTACGGCCGGGCGCCCCGGCCCGCGGCGGGGACCACCGGTCACGGTGTGGGTACTGCATTCGGGTGAGCCGGTGGGATCGAGGGCTCCATCGCCGTCCACCGTCTGACACTGTGTGCCGTGCGCCAGTGGTCCTCAAGCCCGGCAGAGGGCCTGCGCAGCCCGCGGCGGGGCCGGAGGAACCGGACGATCGGCGGACGCCCGTCGCCGGGTCGGCCGGACAAGTCAGGCCGCGCGCACCGCGACCGCCGGTGTCATGCCGCGTCATGAACGGCCGGCCGCATCCCGCCTCGCCGGCCGCCGCGACGGCCCCGGCGTTCACAGCCCTCGCACACAGTCGTGTTCCTGTCCCTTTTCGGAGCCCTTGGAGCCAAGGTCATGCACGTCGCCCTCACCGGCGCCACCGGATTCCTCGGGCTGCGCCTGCTGCGCCGTCTGCTCGACACGCACCGGTCGGTGACGGTCCTGGTCCACGCGGGGTCCGGTGACGCGCTGCGCCGCATCACCCGGTTCTTCGCACTGACCGGCGTGCCCGAGGCATCTCTCGCCGAACTCCCCGGCCGGCTACGGGTGGTGGAGACGGAGTTGGAGCGACCCCGACTGGGGCTGTCCAGACGCGTGTTCCAGGAGCTGGCCGACGGCCTCGGCGCGATCTGGCACAGCGCGGGCAGCATCAACCTGGCAGGAAACCTCCCCGAGTTGCGGCGGACCAACGTCGAAGGCACCCGGCATGTACTGGAGTTGGCCGCCGCCGGACGGGAGAGACCCGTGGTCCACCACGTGAGTACCGCTTTCGTCGCCGGGAGCCGGCGTGAGGGGGTGGCGTACGAGGACGAGCTGGACGACACGTACGGCTTCGAGAACGCCTACGAACGCTCCAAGTACGAGGCGGAGGTGCTGATCCACGCGTGGTCGCGGGAGCACCGCCGCCCGGTCGTGGTGCTGCGGCCGAGCATCCTCGTCACGGACCTGCCGCCGGACCTGGAACTGCCCTCGCATCCGTTTCAGGTCGTCGAGCGGATCCTGCGCGACGCGCGGCGCACCGCCGATCCGGGCGGCCGTTCCCGCGTCCGGTTGGTGGGTCGTCCGGACGGCCGGCTGAACCTGATGCAGGTGGAGCACGCGGCCGAGGTCATGGTGCGGCTGGCTGGCCGGACCCCTTCGGGCGGAGTCGACACGTACCACGTCGTCCACGACCGCGACGTCCCCGTCCCGACGATCGCGGCCCTGCTGGAACGGCTGGCCGAGTTGTCGATCGATCTGGTCGCCGAGAGGCCTGACGACCCGTCGGCGCTGGAGGCGCTGGTGGACTGCTACCCGGGTCTGACGACCTATCTGAACCACCGGCGGCGCTTCGACGACACCCGGGTCCGGGCCCTGTTCGGATCGTCGGCGGCCTCGGACCGGGTGGACCTCGACTACCTGTGGTCCGGCCTGGTCCCGACGGGCCCGGTTCCCGTCGGGAGCCCGGTCCCGAGTGGCCCGGTTCCCGGCGGGCCGTCGCCCACCACCGCACTCCCGTCCGCCCGGCGCATCTGACCCGCCGGTACGTCCGCCCCGCACATCTCCTCTCCCGCTGGAGCCTCTCCGTGTCCGTCCTCTCCGCTCCCGTCGCCCCCGCCGTGCCTCCGCCGGTCTTCTCCCCCGAGGAGATCGCCGTCAGGGCCCGACGGATCCGGGAACCCGTACACATCGTCAGCGGGCCGAGCGGCCGTGAACTGGGTCTCGCGGCCGGTCCCTTACCCGCCGTCCCGGTGCTCGGGACGCTGCCGCCGCTGTACCCCGAGTGGCTCGGCGGGCGCACCTTCTGCGAGGCGCACGGCGTCCGGTTCCCTTATGTGGCGGGCGAGATGGCGAACGGCATCGCCACCACCCGGATGGTGTCCGCGATGGCCCGGGCGGAGATGCTCGGGTTCTTCGGCGCAGGCGGCCTGGCGTACGCCGACGTTGAGCGGGACGTGCACGCGCTGGCCGGGGAGCTGCGGTCCCGTTCCAACTGGGGCGTGAACCTCATCCACTCACCGGCCGAACCCGCGCTGGAGTTCCGCGTCGCCGAGCTCCTGCTGCGCTGCGGTGTGCCCCGGATCTCGGCGTCGGCGTACATGGAGCTCACCCCGGCGGTCGTGCTGTGCTCGGCCCGGGGACTTCGACGCGGCACCGACGGCTCGATCGTCCGGCGCACGCGGATGCTCGCCAAGATCTCCCGGCCCGAGGTCGCCGAGAGGTTTCTCTCGCCCGCCCCGGCCGAGCTGCTGGACCTGCTCGTAGGCCAGGGGAAGCTGACTCCTCAGGAGGCCGCGCTGGCGGCCCTGGTGCCGGTGGCCGAGGACATCACCGTGGAGGCCGACAGCGGAGGTCACACCGACAACCGGCCGTTGTCGGTCCTGCTGCCGAGGATGGCCCTGCTGCGCGACGCGCTGTGCCACCGGTTCGGCTACCGCCGACCGGTCAGGATCGGCGCGGCCGGCGGACTTGGTACGCCGGCCGCGGTGGGCGCCGCCTTCGCCCTCGGCGCGTCCTACGTCGTCATCGGATCGGTGAACCAGACCGCCGTCGAGGCGGGCCTGTCCGACGAGGCCAAGGCGATGCTCTGCGAGGCGGATGTCGCCGATGTCGCCATGGCACCGGCGGCGGACATGTTCGAGCTGGGTGTCACGCTCCAAGTCCTGTCCCGGGGCACGATGTTCGCCCAGCGGGCCGGCAGGCTCCACGCGGTCTACCGGGCGCACGGTTCGCTGGAGGAGATCCCGCCCGCGGTGCGCGCCGCGATCGAACGGGACGTGCTGCGCGCCTCGTTCGACGAGGTCTGGCAGCACACGCGCGCGTTCTGGGAGCGGCGCGATCCCTCGGAGATCGCGCGTGCGGAGGCCGATCCCAAGCACCGTATGGCGCTGATCTTCCGCTGGTACCTGGGCAGTTCCAGCCGGTGGGCGATCACCGGCGAGGCGGCCCGGCGTACCGACTACCAGATCTGGTGCGGCCCGGCGACGGGCGCGTTCAACCGCTGGGTCGCCGGCACGTTCCTGGCCGAACCGCAGAACCGGTCCGTGGTGCAGATCGCGCTCAACCTGCTCGAGGGCGCCGCGGTGCTCACCCGCGCCCATCAACTGCGCACGTATGGAGTTCCGTTGCCGTCCGAGGCCTTCGTCTACACCCCGCGCGGGCTGGCGTGAGCGGCTCCGGCGCCCCGGAGGCGTCAACGGCAGTCGTCCGGCTCGACATTGATGAGGTGTCAGCCAATGCCCGAGGGCAGGTGCCCGTCGCCGTGGTCGGTGTCGGCGCCATGGTGCCCGGCGCGACGGACGCGGCCGGCTACTGGCGGATCCTGACCGGCGGACGCGACCTGATCACCGAAGTACCCTCCAGCCGCTGGCTGGTGACGGACCATTACGACCCCGACCCGGCCGCCCCCGACAAGACGTACGCCCGCCGTGGCGCCTTCCTTCCGGAGGTGGACTTCGACCCGCTGGCGTACGGGGTGCCGCCCGCCAACCTGGCGTCGACCGACACCTCCCAACTGCTCGCTCTGATGGTCGCCGACCAGGTGCTGACCGACGCCGGCGGACTGCCGGGCATGGACCGGGACCGGGTCGGCGTCGTCCTCGGCGCGGCCTCCCTGGAACTGCTCCCGCACATGTACGGGCGCGCGCATCGCCCGGTGTGGCTGAAGGCGCTGCGGGAGAGCGGTCTCGCCGAGGCCGAGGCGCAGGCCCTGTGCGACCGCATCTCGGCTCACTTCAGCCCGTGGCGGGAGTCGACCTTCCCCGGCCTGCTCGGCAATGTCGTCGCGGGCCGGATCGCCAACCGGTTCGACCTGCACGGCACCAACCACACCACCGACGCCGCCTGTGCGAGCTCCCTGGCGGCGCTGTCCACGGCGGTCGGTGAACTGGCGCTCGGGCGGGCCGACCTGGTGATCAGCGGCGGTGTCGACACCGGGAACGACATCGGCATGTTCCTGTGCTTCTCCAAGACGCCCGCGCTCTCCCGCACCGGTGACTGCCGACCGTTCTCGGACGCGGCGGACGGCACGATGCTCGGCGAAGCGGTCGTCATGTACGCACTGAAGCGGCTGTCCGACGCGGAGCGGGACGGCGACCGGATCCACGCGGTGATCCGGGGCATCGGCACCTCGTCCGACGGCAGGAGTACGGCGATCTACGCGCCGCTTCCCGACGGCCAGGCACGGGCTCTGCGACGCGCCTACGATGAGGCGGGCTACGGTCCGCGGACGGTGGAGCTGGTCGAGGCCCACGGGACCGGCACGCAGGCCGGGGACACCGCCGAACTGGCCGCGCTGCGCGAGGTGTTCGAGGCGTCGGGAAGCGACGACGGTCAGTGGTGCGCGATCGGCTCGGTCAAGTCGCAGATCGGCCACACCAAGTGCGCTGCGGGCGCGGCGGGACTGCTCAAGGCGGTCATGGCCCTGCACCACAAGGTGCTTCCGCCGACCATCAAGGTCGACCGGCCGACGCCGGCCGCCGCCGCCCCGGACGGCCCGTTCTACGTCAACACCGAGGCCCGGCCGTGGGTGCGGCCCGCCGGTCATCCGCGCCGGGCATCGGTGTCGAGCTTCGGCTTCGGGGGCAGCAACTTCCACGTCACGCTGGAGGAGTACGTGCCGTCGGGCACCCCCGCCCGGGTGCCGCCGCGCCATCGCTCCGCGCCGAGCGAACTCGTCCTGTTCAGCGGCGCGTCGCCGTCCGGCCTGGTGCCGCCGGAGACGTACGGCGACCGCCCGCTGGCCGCGCTCGCCCGGGAGAGCCACAGCGCGTTCTCGCCCACCGATCCGGTGCGGCTGGCCGTCGTCGCCACGGACATCGAGGATCTGAGGGAGAAGTACGCGCGGGCGCTCACGCTGATCCGGCAGCGGCCCGGCGCGGCGTTCTCTACACCGAACGGTGTCCGGTACGCGTGCGGGGATCCCGTGCCCGGCCGTCTCGCGTTCCTGTTTCCGGGGCAGGGATCCCAGTACGTCGGGATGGGCGCAGGCCTGGCGATGCTGTCACCGGCCGCCCAGGCCGTGTGGGACCGGCTGGGTGGCGCCGGCTTCGGCGGGCGGCCCCTGCACCGGCTGGTGTTCCCGCCGCCCGCCTTCGCCGACGAGGAACGAGCGGCGCAGGCCGCGCGGCTGGCCGCCACCGAGTGGGCGCAGCCCGCGCTCGCGGTGCACGCGCTCGCCTCGCTGGCCGTACTGCGAGGGCTGGGGCTGCGACCGGACTGCGTGGCGGGCCACAGTTTCGGTGAGCTGGTGGCGCTGCACTGCGCGGGCGCCCTGGACGCCGAAGCGCTGGTCGCTCTGGCCCGCAGGCGCGGCGAGCTGATGCGGGACGCGGCCGGCGTACCGGGCGCGATGCTGGCCGTGGCGGCGGACCGCGAGCGGGTGCGGGCGGTGCTGGCCGGTGGCGAGCTCGGCGACATCTGGCCCGCCAATCTCAACTCCCCGCTCCAGGTGGTGCTTTCGGGTACGGAGGAGGCAGTCGCGCGCGCCGGGAAGGCGTTCGCGGCCGAGGGTGTCGGCACACACCGGCTGACCACTTCGACCGCTTTCCACAGCCCGCTGGTCGCCCCCGCCGGTGAGCCGCTCGCCGCGTTCCTGCGCACGGTCCCGCTGACGGAGCCCCGGATCGAGGTGTACGGCAACGCGGACGCGCGACCGTACCCGTCGTCGCCCGACGCGGTACGCCGCCGGATCGCCGGCCACCTGGCCTCACCTGTGCTCTTCCAGGACCAGATCGAGGCGATGTACGCGGCGGGGGTGCGGACCTTCGTGGAGGTCGGCGCGGGCGCCGTGCTGACCGGCCTGGTCGGACAGATCCTGGGTGACCGCGAGCACGCGGCGATCCCCCTGGACCGGGCGGACCGGTCCGGGGTCGGCGCCCTGCACACCGCGCTCGGTGAACTCGCCGTACGCGGTGTGCCGTTGGACTTCGATTCCCTCTGGGCGCCGTACGCCGCGCCCGAAACCTCAGTGAAGGAGCGCAAGCCCCGGATGACCGTGCAGATCAGCGGAGCCAACTACGGTCAGCTCTACCCGCCCCGCGCGGAAGCCGCCGCACCGCAGCAGCCGCCCGTGCCCGCGCCGGAACGCCACGCGCTCCCCGTCCACACTCCGGAACCGCCGGCCTACGGGACGGCGCCCGCCCCGGAACCGGAGCCCGCGTACGGAGCCGAGGCCCCGCACGATCCCGTGGCCGTGTACGACCCCGTCGCCGCGTACGGAACCGAGCCCGCGTACGGAACCGAGCCCGCGTACGGAACCGAGCCCGATGCCGCCCTCGGCTCCGAGTGGTACGCCGCGGTGGAGAGCGTCCAGCGGCAGACGGCGGAGGCCCACGCGGCCTGCCAACGCATGCTGACCGAGAGCCATATGGCGTTTCTGCGGATGACCGAGACCACCCTGGCCGCGATGCTCGGGGCACACGGCGTCGGCGCCGTGCCCGACGCCCCGGCCCTCACGGCACCGCTGCCGCTCCCCCGTCCTGCGGCACCTCTGCGTGCCCCGGTCTCCGCGACACCGCCCCCGGCGGCGGTCGGGGTTCCCGCGACCGTGCCCGCCGTCGTAACCGCCGCGCCCCGCGAGGCGCCGTCGCCCGCACCGGTCGCCACCGAGGAACGGGACCCGGCCGCCGTCCCGGTGGCCCCATCGGCACCGGCAGCCGAAGCCACGCCTCTGTCGCCACCGGAACTGGAGGAACTGCTGCTCTCGGTGGTGGCCCAACTCACCGGCTACCCGGCTCAGATGCTCAACGTGGACATGGAGTTGGAGTCGGATCTGGGAGTCGACTCGATCAAGCGCGTCGAGATCCTGTCGGCCGTACGCCGGACGGTGGGCGACGTGGCGACGGGAGACATCGGGCAGCTCGGCAAGCTCCGTACGCTGCGCGAGATCGTCGAGGCGCTCACCGCGACCGGCCGGACACCGCAAGCCCCGGCGCCGGATTCCCCGGCCGTGACCGGGCGCCCCGCCGCCCTGGAGATCCCCGCCGTCGCGGAGGTCCCCACCGTCCCCGAGATTCCCGCCATGCGTACGGGGACCGGGCACACGACGGCGCTGACCAGGCTGGTGCCGCGCGCGGTTCAGTCACCGGCGTCCGGTCTGGCGACGGCGGGGCTCCTGGACGGGCCGCTCGTGGTGGCGGGCGGGGGCGCCGACGGCGACGGGATCACCGCCCTCGTCGTGCGGAAGCTGGCGGAGCTCGGCGTGGACGCCACCGCCGTGGCGGAGGTGCCCGCGGACGCGCGCTCGGTCATGCACCTCGGCGGACTGACCGGGGACGGCTCCCCGGACCATGCGCGGGAGGTCCACCGGTCGGTGTTCCACGCGGCGCGCGCGGTGGCGGCACAGGCCGCCGAACAGGGCGGGCTGTTCGTCACCGTGCAGGACACCGGAGGCGACTTCGGGCTGGAGGGCCGCGCGCCCGACCGCGCGTGGCTGGGCGGCGTCGCCGCTCTGACCAGGACCGCCGCGAAGGAGTGGCCGGGGGTCTCGGTCAAGGCCGTCGACTGCGAGCGGGGCGGCCGGAGCGACGAGGACGTCGCCGAGGCGATCGTGCGGGAACTGCTGGAAGGCGGCCCCGACCCGGAGGCGGGTCTTCGCGCGGACGGCACCCGCACCGTCCCGCGGACGGTACCGGCGCCGGTGGTGCCCGGCAGCACCCGGCGGATCACGTCGGAGTCGGTGATCGTGGCCACCGGAGGGGCCCGCGGGGTGACCGCCGCCGCGCTGCTGGACCTGGCCAGGACCCACCGTCCGCGGATCGCGCTGCTCGGCAGGACGGCGACGGCTCCCGAGCCCGCGGGGCTCGCGTCGGCCGCCGACGAACCGGCGCTCACGCGTCTGCTCGCCGAGCGGTCGACCGGGGGCGCGGAGGACTCCTCGCCCGCCCGAATCGCGGCGCGGGCCCGGGAGATCCTGGCCGCGCGCGAGGTACGGGCGACGCTGGCGGCGCTGGAGGCGGCGGGCTCCCCCGTCCGGTACGTCCAGGTGGACGTCCGCGACGGCGACGCCGTCGCCGCCGCTCTGCGCGATGTACGTGAGGTGTGGGGGCCGGTCACCGGAATCGTGCACGGTGCGGGAGTACTGGCCGACAAGTGGATCGCCGACAAGACCGACGCGCAGGTCGAGCGGGTGATGTCCACCAAGGTGGACGGTCTGCGCGCGCTGCTGGCCGCGACGGCGGACGATCCGCTGGACGTGATCTGTCTGTTCTCCTCGGTGGCCGCCGTGTTCGGCAACGCGGGGCAGAGCGACTACGCCATGGCCAACGAGGTCCTGGGTCAGGTTGCGTCGGCGGAGCAGGCCCGCCGCCCCGGCGCTCTGGTGCGGTGCGTGGCCTGGGGGCCGTGGCACGGCGGCATGGTCACCCCCGCGCTGGCAGGGCATTTCGGCCGGTCCGGGGTTCCGCTGATCCCTCTGGAGCAGGGGGCGGCCGCTTTCACCGCCGAGCTGGACGGCACAGCCGGTGAGGCCCGTGTCGTCCTGGTGGCCGGGGACGATCCGGCGGCCCTGTCCCCGGCGGGCGATCCGCGTCCGGCGCAGTTGCTGGTGCGGGCGGACACTCTGCCGCAGTTGGCCGACCACGCGCTCACCGGGGTTCCGGTGCTGCCCGTGGCGATGGTCCTGAACTGGTTCGCGGGGGCGGCCGGCGCCTGGCTGCCGGATGCCGGTTCACTCGTCCTGCGCGATCTGAGGGTGTATCAGAAGTGCACCCTGCCCGAGCTGGGCGGCCGAGGGCACCGGCTCACCGTGCACGGCAGCCGGGGCGCGGCCGGTTCGTCGACGGGGCTGGAGGCGGAGCTGCGCGGGGAGAGCGGGGTGGCGCACTTCCGGGCCGTACTGGACACGGGGGCCGAGGTACCTGATCCGGCCGCGTGGGGCAGCCCGGACGGCCTCAAGCCGCTGGACCGCACGGAGTTGTACGACGGGGAGTGCCTCTTCCACGGCCCCCGCTTCCGCTCCGTCCGCGCGCCGCACGGTGTCTCGGAGCACGGGGCCGAGGCGATCGTCGCGGGCGTGCGCGTCCTGGACTGGCCGGGTGAGCGCTGGCCGCTCGACCCGGCCGCCGTCGACGGCGCGCTCCAACTCGCCCTGGTCTGGGCGCGGGAGGTACTCGACGCGGCGACTCTGCCGATGGCCGTCGCGGAGTGCCGGGTGTACCGGCGCGGTCCAGTGGACGGCACGGTGCGGTGTGTGCTGCGAGGCCGGAAGGTTCACAGCACGGGGGCGCGCTGCGATGTGGCGCTGATCGACGCCGACGGAGCCGTCCGTCTGGAACTGCTCGGCGTGGAACTCGTCCGACGCCCCTCCTGAGCCCGTCCGCTCCTGAGCCCCCGGCCCGTTCCGACCGGCCCCGCCCTGCTCCGCCCCGCCGTGAAGTGAGACCTGCATGGAATTCGAACCGATCGCCGTCGTCGGCCGGGGCTGTGTGCTGCCCGACGCGCTCGATCCGGACACGTTCTGGGACAACATCGCCGCGGGCCGCACCAGCCTGTCGGCCGTCCCGGAGGGCCGGTGGCGGCTGCCGCGCCGTTGGGCCATGGGCTCGGTGGACGATCACCTGGACCGCACATGGACCGATGTCGGCGGTTACGTAAGGGGGTTCGAGTCCGTCTTCGACCCGAGCGGCTTCGACATGGCACCGGAGCGGATCCTGTCGCTTGACCCGCTCTTCCACTGGGTGATGTACGGCGTCCGGCAGGCGCTCACGGAGGCGGGCCGCGAGGGTCCTCTGCCGCGCGCGGGGCTGGTGCTGGGGAACCTGTCCTATCCCACGCCCACCGGGGCGGCTCTCGCCGAGCACGTCTGGCTGTCCGCCCAGCGGCCCCCGCTCCGCGACGCCTTGCTGACGGGAGAGCGCAGGCGGCGGCCCGACGCGCGCAATCGCTTCTCGTCCGGGCTGCCCGCCCGGCTCGCGGCGCGAGCCCTCGGGCTGGGCGCGGGCGCGTGGTCGCTCGACGCGGCCTGCGCGTCGTCGCTGTATGCCGTCAAGCTGGCGTGCGACCGGCTGCACGACGGTACGGCGGACCTGATGGTGGCCGGCGCGGTCAGCCGGGCGGACCCCCTCTATCTGCACGTCGGCTTCTGCGGACTGTCCGCGACGAGCCGCACGGGGCGCAGCCGGCCCTTCCACCGGGACGCGGACGGGCTGGTGCACGGCGAGGGCGCCGGGTTCGTCGCCCTGATGCGGCTGTCCGACGCCCGTACCGCCCAACTGCCCGTGCTCGGTGTGATCCGCGGTGTCGGGCTGTCCAACGACGGGCGCGGAGCCGGGCTGATCAGCCCGGCGGAAGAGGGCCAGGTCCGGGCCATGCGCCTGGCGTACGACGCGGCGGGCGTCGCGCCCAAGACCGTGTCGCTCGTGGAGTGCCATGCGACGGGGACGCCGGTCGGGGACGCGGTGGAGGCGCGCGGTATGGCCCGCGTCTTCGGGACCGGTGACGACGTGCCCATCGGTTCGGTGAAGTCGAACGTCGGGCACCTGCTGGCCTCGGCGGGCGTGGCCGGACTGCTGAAGGTGCTGGGCGCGCTGCGTGCCGGGGTCCGTCCGGCGACGCTCGGCGCGGAACGGCCGCTGGAGTCGCTGGCGGGTACGCCGTTGCGGGTGCTGACCGCGCCGGAACCGTGGTCAGGGCCGCGCCGGGCGGCGGTGAGCGCGTTCGGGTTCGGGGGGACCAACGCCCATCTGGTGGTGGACCTTCCGGACGGTGACGGTGACCCGGTGTCCGCCGTACCGCGGCCGATCCGCCCGGACGCCGCCGCGCCCGCCCCGGCCCGGGTGCGGGAATCGCCGGGCGGCCGTACGCCGGTGGCGATCGTCGCCCTCGGCGCGCGGGTCGGCGACGGGACCTGCACGGAGGACTTCCGGCGGGCGGTGCTGGGCGGTGAGCGGCGTGGCCCCGCCGCCGGGATCACCGTGGAGCTGACGGATCTGTGCTTCCCGCCGGTGGCCCTGGAGCGGACGGTGCGCAATCAGCTTCTCGTACTGGAGGCGGCGCGGGAGGCCGTCCGGTCGGTGGCCCTGCCCCGGGAGCGGACCATGGTGGTCGTCGGCATGGGGGTGGACCCCGAGGTGGCCAGGGCGGGCGCGCGCTGGAGGGTTCCCCACTGGCTGGAGCAGGCGGGGCTCGCGACCACGCCCGAGTCGGTGGACCTCGCCCGGGACGCGTTCGTGCCGCCCATGACCGCGGAGGGTGTGGTGGGCAGCCTGCCGAATCTGGTGGCGAACCGGATCAGTACCCAACTCGACCTGGCGGGGCCGGGGTTCGCTGTCTCGGCGGAGGAGGCGTCCGGGCTGGTGGCGCTGGAGCTCGCGGCCCGGGCCGTCCGGTCGGGGGAGGTCGACGCGGCGCTCGTCGGTGCCACCGACCTGTCCTGCGAGGTGGTGCATCGGAGCGCCCGGCGGGAGCTCGGCCGCGAGGACGAACCGGGGGACGCCGCCGTCGTCCTGGTCCTCAAGTCCTTGGACAACGCGCGCAGGGACGGTGACACCGTCGTCGCCCTGCTCGACGAGGACAACGCCGAAGCCCCTGAGATGGTCATCGGGGACGGCCCCGACGCGGTGTTCGACCCGGCGTCGGCCTTCGGGCGCGCTCACGCCGCGTACGGGCTGGTCGCCGTCGCGGTCGCGGCGCTCTCGCTCCAGCACCGCGCGGTGCCGCGTCCGGGCCTTCCCGCGGACACCGCTGCCGGCGCGCGCACCGCGAAGGCCGCGGTGACCCCGTTGGAGGGGCCCACCGCGAGTGTCCGGCTGCGAGCGGCGGACGCCCGGCCGTGGCTGCGGGGCCCCGCTCCACGCCTGCACGTCTTCTCCGGGGCCGGCCGCCGGGAGGTGCTGGCCGCGCTGGAGTCCGGTGCGGAGTCCGGCGCCGGACCGGCCCGGCTGGCGCTCGTGGCCGACGACGACGCGCTGCCGGGCCGGATGGAGGCCGCCTGCCGCTGGCTGGCCGAGGGCGGAGCCCGTCCGGCCGATGTGGTGTACCGGGACAGGCCGGTCACGGGGCAGACCGCGTTCGTGTACACCAACGGCTCGGCGGCGTACCCGGGGATGGGCCACGAGCTGATGCTCGCGCTGCCGTCGCTCGGCGAGGCCGTCCGTGCCACCCACGGGACGATCGGCGCGCGGCTGCGGTCCGGGCCGGAGCGCGGAGTGCTCGACCAGATCTGGGGCGCCGCCGAACTCGCCGTCCACCACACGGTGTTCACCCGCGAGGTGCTCGGGCTACGGCCGGAGGCAGCTCTCGGGTACTCCTCGGGCGAGTCGGCCGCCCTGGTGGCGCTGGGTGCCTGGCCGGACGCCGCGGGGCTGTACGACGCCACCCGGAACAGCGGTCTGTTCACGACCGAACTCACCGGTGAACTCCGGGCGGTGCGGCGCCACTGGGAGCGCCTCGGCGTCGAGGGCCGCCGCTGGTCGAGCCATCTGGTCGGTGCGCCCCTGGAAGCGGTCCGTGCCGAACTCGCCGCCGAGGAGGCGGTCCATCTGATGGCGGTGAACGCCCCCGGAGTCTGCGTCATCGGCGGCGAGTCGCGCGCGTGCGCGGCCGTCGTGGCGAGGATCGGCGCCGACCGCGCGATCGAGCTCGACTACGACATGGCCGCCCACGCACCGGAGTTGGCGGAGGTTCGGGGAGTATGGCGTGCGGTCCATGATCGTCCGACCGTCGACGTGCCCGGTGTGCGGTTCTACAGCGGGGCCACCGGGCAGTCGTACCGGCCGACGGCCGAGCGGGCCGCCGAGGCGCTCACCGCGCAGGGACTGAACACGATCGATTTCGCGGCCACGGTCGAGCAGGCGTGGGCCGACGGTGTCCGGGTCTTCGTGGAGCACGGTCCGCGCAAGCTGTGCACCGGCTGGATCAAGCGGGTGCTCGGCGACCGGGACCATGTGGCCGTCGCGCTCGACGCCCCGGACGACACCCGGCTGCGGCAGACCTGTCTGGCGGTGGCCGAACTCGTCGTCGCGGGCGTGCCCGTGGACGCCGACGAGTTCTTCGCCCGGCTCGCGGAAGCCGCCACGGAAGTCCCGCGTCGCGGCCCCACCGTCACCGTGGCCGTACCCGCGCCCCCGTGTCTGCCGCCGCTGGGGCCGGACCTCGTAACCCTGCCCAGGGCCCCCGAGTTGGCGCCGGTACCGGACCGGGAGACCGCCCGGTCCGACGCACCGGGCGGCGCTACTGTGCCCGTCCCCGGTACCGCGCGGCCGCGCTCCCTGCCGGATATCCGGCCGACGGCCCCGGACGGGCGCGATCCGCGGGAGGCGGGCGTACGCGCCGCGGTCCTCCGGCAGAGCCGGCGCGTCGCCGCGCTGCACCAGGAGATCACCGCCGGGCACATCGAGGCCCATCAGCGGTTCCTGCGGATGTCCGCTCTCGCCGTCACCACGCTGCGGAGCACCGGGCCCACTCACGTACGGCCACCGGGCCCCCCTGCCCCGCGTCCGGCCGCCGGGCCGCCGCAGGTCCCCGTACGGCCCAAGCCTCGCCCGGCGATCCTGCCCGCTCCAGCGCCGGAAGCGGCGGGTGTGGGTGCCGCTCCCCCGCCGGAAGCGGCACCCGCACCGGTCCTCAGACCGGGACCGAAGTTCGACCGTGCCCAGTTGGAGCACCTCGCCTCCCACGAGATCTCCACGCTGTTCGGCCCCCGGTTCGCCGAGCAGGACGCGTACGCGGTGCAGACGCGGATGCCCGGACCGCCGATGCTGTTCGCCGACCGGGTCACCGGTATCGACGCCGTGCCGGCGGCGCTCGTCGCGCCCGGCCCGGTGCGCACCGACGGGATGATCTGGACGGAGACCGATGTCCGGCCCGACAGCTGGTACCTGGACGCGACGGGACGTATGCCGGCCGGGCTGCTGATCGAGGCGGGCCAGGCGGATCTGCTCCTGCTGAGCTGGCTGGGTGTGGACCTCCTCAACCGGGGGGAGCGCGCCTACCGGCTGCTGGGCTGCGAGGTGACGTACCACGGCGGACCGCCGGAAGCGGGCGACATCCTGCGCTACGAGATCCACATCGACGGCCACGCGGAGCACGACGGCGTCCGGCTCGCCTTCTTCCACTACGACTGCTACGTGGACGGCGAACTGCGGCTCAGCATCCGGGAGGGCCAGGCAGGGTTCTTCACACCCGAGGAGCTCGCCGGCAGCGGCGGTGTGCGGTGGGATCCCGCCGAGCGGGCGCCCGGCGACGACCTGCCGCTGGACCCGCCCGCGGTGCGCTGCGAACGGACCCGCTTCGACGCGGACCGGGTGCGCGCCCTTACCCAAGGGCGGCCGGCGGAGTGCTTCGGCCCCGGCTGGGAGGCCACGGCGGCCCATGTCCGCTCTCCCGGGCTCGATGACGGCAGACTGCGGCTGATCGACGAGGTGACGGCGTTCGACCCGGCCGGAGGACCGTGGGGGCGCGGCTATCTGCGGGCCGAGACGCCGTTGTCGCCGGACGACTGGTTCTTCGAGGGGCACTTCAAGAACGACCCCTGTATGCCGGGCACCCTGATGCTCCA
This sequence comes from Streptomyces sp. NPDC060366, assembly GCF_042725135.1. Lineage (NCBI taxonomy): Bacteria > Bacillati > Actinomycetota > Actinomycetes > Kitasatosporales > Streptomycetaceae > Streptomyces > Streptomyces sp. NPDC060366. The sequence continues at coordinate 448,530 of NZ_JBHXDC010000005.1, forward strand.
GGGCGGTCTCCAGGCGATGGCGTTCTATCTGGCGGCCATGGGCTTCACCGTGGACCGGGACGGCTGGCGTTTCGAACCCGTCGACGGTCACCCCTGTAGGACGATGTGCCGCGGCCAGGCGACTCCGGTCAACCGGCGGGTCGTCTACGAGGTGTTCGTGCGCGGTGTCTCGGCCGGGCCGGTGCCGACGCTGTACGCCGATGTGCTGGGCTCGGTGGACGGGGCGAGCGCGTTCCTGGGCCGGGACGTGGTCCTGCGGCTCGTACCCGACTGGCCGCTGTCGCACTGGCGGCGCTCGGGCCCGCCCGTCGTGCAGGGCAGCGGAACACCGGTGCCGCTCCCCCTGCTCGGCGGGCTGGCCGGGCACGAGGAGACGAGGCCGGTGGCGACGGCGGCCGACGGATTCCCCTTCGACCACACCTCGTTGCTGGCGTGCGCCTGGGGCAGACCGAGTGAGGCGTTCGGTACCGCGTACGAGCCCTTCGACGGCACCCGCAAGGTCGCGCGGCTGCCCGGTCCCCCCTACCACTTCATGAGCCGGATCGTCTCGGTGGACGGTCCGCAGGGCGGAATGCGGGAGGGCAGCGGTGTCGTCGCGGAGTACGACGTACCCGCGCGGGCCTGGTACTTCGAGCAGAGCGGCGGCCGCACGATGCCGTTCGCGGTCCTGATGGAGATCGCGCTGCAACCCTGCGGGTGGCTGGCCTCGTACGTGGGCAGCGCGTTGACCTCCGAGACGGATCTGCTGTTCCGCAATCTGGACGGGGCGGGAACGGTCACCGGTGAGGTCACTCCGGCGACGGGTACGGTCCGCACCCACGCCGAACTGACGCGTGTCTCCCGGAGCGGAGACATGATCATCGAGTCGTTCCGGGTGCGGTGCACGGCCGACGGAGTGCCGCTGTTCGAACTCTCCACGGTCTTCGGCTACTTCCCGCCGTCGGCCTTCGATCATCAGCAGGGCCTCACGGTGTCGGCCGGGGACCGGGCGCGTCTGGACGAGCCCTGCGACCGTGTGGTCGATCTGACCGCCCGGCCCGCTCGTCACTGCTCCGGCGAACCGCGGCTGCCGGGCCCCATGCTGCTGATGCTCGACCGGATCACCGGCTTCTGGCCGGACGGGGGCAGCATGGGGCTCGGGCGGCTGCGGTCGGAGAAGGACGTGGTCCCGGACGAGTGGTTCTTCCGGGCCCATTTCTTCCAGGACCCGGTGCAGCCGGGGTCGTTGGGCGTCGAGGCCATGTGCCAGCTGCTCCAGTACCACCTGCTTGAGCGCGGCGCGGCGGACGGCGTTCCACACCCCCGGTTCGAGCCGGTGCTGCCCGGCCGCGAGACGGCCTGGACGTACCGCGGCCAGATCACCCCGGCCAACCGGCTGATCCGGGTGGACATGGACATCGTGGAGAGCGGCACGGACGAGCGGGGTCCGTACGCGATCGCGGACGCGTCTCTGTGGGGCGACGACACCTGCATCTACCGGGTGCGGGGGCTGGGCATGCGCGTGGTGTCCGACGCGGCGCCGGGACCCTCACCCACTCCATGACGTGAGTGCCCGGTCGCGCCGGGCACTCACGCGGGGCGCGAAGCAGGAGCGCAACCAGGTGGCGTTTGTCGTGGAGATCAGGAAGGCTCACGGGCATGGTCTCGGTATTGCAGAACGTGGCGATCGACTGTGCGGATGCCTACGAGCTCGCTCGGTTCTGGAGCGGTGTGACCGGCCGTCCGCTGCATCCGGAGGACGGGCCGGGTGCCCGGGAGACCCAGGTGCTGCTGGCTGAGGGCCCGGTGCTGCACTTCAACCAGGTGCCCGAGAGCAAGACGATCAAGAATCGGATCCATCTGTGTCTGCGCCCCGAGACCTCGCGCGACGAAGAGGTGGAGCGGCTGCTGGGTCTCGGCGCCGCCTTTGTCGCCGATCACCGGAACCCCGATGGTTCGGGCTGGGCGATCCTCGCCGATCCCGAAGGCAATGAGTTCTGCGTACTGCGCAGTGAGTCCGACCGGGCCGACACGAATTCCTGACTCTCGCGTGCCGTCCCGGCCGGTTTCCCATGCCGGTCGGTCAGCCGCCGGGGCCGCTCGCGTCGTGGTAGCCGAGTTCGAGGTAGCGGGTGCGGGTGCGCCAGGAGCCGAGGTCGGGCGTGTTGGCCAGGACGTCGTGCCAGGGCCGGCCGCCGGAAGCCGCCTCGTCCGAAGGGTCCCCCTCGTCGTGCGCGAGCGGCGGGCGGCCGGGGCGCCCGGCCCAGAGCCGTACTCCCGACCGCGCCTCGGACTCGCGGACCGGCTCCCACCGGCCCACCGAGAACATGCCCGCGAGCTGGTGCATGGCGATGAAGGCGGCCACGCCTTCCTCGGGGTCCGTGCGGTCCGGGCGTTCGGTGAGGGCGTGCCACAGGATGTACATGTTCGGCGGCCGTACCTCGGGCCGGAAGCGGAACACGAGCCGCTCCAGCCTGATCGAGCCGATGCGCGGCAGCTGTACCCGGGTGAGCGGGACGACCTCGCGCCCGCCGCCGGTCCAGGTCAGTCTCTCGTTGCGGCCCCGGTAGCCGGGCTCGCTGAACACCGTGACGTAGAGGCATTCGCTGCGATCGGGCCGGCGGTTGTGCAGCAGACCCGCGCCGGCGACGGCGCCCACGGATGCCAGGCCCGCCAGGAGGATTCTCGTCTTGCGCTTCATCGGGGCGCGGCACCTCGCTTCTGACGGGACGGACGCCTCCATCATGCGCGCCGGCGGTCCGTTGATCCACCGTCAGGCCCGCTTTCAGTGACCGAGGTCGTCCAGGCCACGGGCCCGCTCGCCGACCGAGCGCTCGACGGTGGTGTTCCGCCGCCGGGCGGCGTACGCCCCCGCGGGGAAAAGATGCGCGCGGGATGTCGATCCAGGCAGGCTCTGTACGACGTAGAGGTGAGAGAACAACACCGCCACGAGAGGTGAAGGCCATGCCCAAGGTCCGCGTACACAACGTGACGATCTCCCTCGACGGCTTCGCGGCCGGCCTGAACCAGCGACTGGACGCCCCGTTCGGCGACGGCGTCGGCTGGGGCGACGACCTGCACAGCTGGTTCATCTCCGCGACGGAGGATTCCGCCGCGGGGAGGACCGGAACCGATGTCGAGTACTTCGTCCGCGGCGAGCGGAACATCGGCGCGACGATCATGGGGCGGAACATGTTCGGGCCGCAGCGCGGGCCGTGGGAGGACGAATCCTGGCAGGGCTGGTGGGGCGGCAACCCGCCCTACCACCACGATGTCTTCGTGCACACCCACCATCTGCGCCCGGCACTGGAGATGGCCGGCGGAACGACCTTCCACTTCACCGACGAGCCGCTGGAGACGGTGCTCCGGCGCGCGTTCGACGCCGCGGACGGCAAGGACGTCCGGATCGGCGGCGGGGCGGCGATCATCCAGCAGTATCTGCGCGCCGGGCTGATCGACGAGCTCCACCTGGCGATCGCGCCGATCCTCATCGGGCGCGGGGAACGGCTGCTCGACAACCTGGGTGACGGGATCGACGGCTATCGGGTGGCCGATCTGGTCAGCTCACCGAACGTCACACACGCGACCATGGTCCGCCGCTGACAACGACACCGACACCGCTGCGCGGGGCGCAGCCATGTGGGCTGTGTGCGACGCACCGTCGACCACCGGCACACTGGTCGGTGTGAAGCTTCCCCGCGTGAACTGCGCTGTCTGCCACCGTGCGATCGCTGCCGGGCCGGTCGCCGGCCAGATGAGGAGGGGCCGCGTCTGGCGGCACGACGCCCCGGGCGCGCGCCGTGACCCGGACGGCTCCTTGGTGTCGTGCCCCGGATCCCTCGCCGTCGTGGATCTGCCGCTGCCCGGCGAACAGCCCCTGTTCGACCTGCCCGAGACCGAGACCCAGACCGAGGCGGCCGAGGCGGACCCGGTCCTGTTCGCGATCTAGAAACCGGTCTCGGCCTGCGAAGATTCCCCGGGACTCACCTCTGCTCTTCGTCCTCCTCGTCCGGCTCTTCTTCGTCTTCCTCTTCGTCTTCCTCTTCGTCGTAGTCGTCGTCGGCTTCGTCCTCGGGCTCCTCCGACTCCTCGTCCCCCTCGTCCTCTTCCTCCGGTTCGTCGTCCTCGAGCCCTTCCTCGTGGCTCCGGACGACTTCACCCTCGCGGATCTCGCCGCGCCAGCCTTCGACTTCCTCGTCGTCGGTGAGTGTGGCGTACCGCTGGAAGTGCTTGAGGTCCAAGCGGAGTCGGCGTCCCTGGGCACGCCAGACGTTGCCGGTCTTCTCGAAGAATCCGGACGGGGTGTATTCGACGACCGCGACGATGCGGGTCAGGCTGGGTGCCAGTTCGTGGAAGGTGATGGCGCCGTGCGTCGTTCCTTTGGCGCCCTCGGATGTCCAGACGATGCGGTCGTCGGGGACCTGTTCCTGCACCGTGGCCTTCCAACTGCGGTTGGAGAAGGCGACCTTCAGCTTCCAGTCGCTCTCGATCTCATCCGACTGGGACACGTCGGTGACACCCTTGGCGAAGGAGTTGAACTCCTCTATCTCGGTCCAGCGGTCGTAGACCAGACGCAACGGTTTGCCGACGTCGATGGCTTCAATGATGTTGGTGACCTTGGGGCTGCCGGATTTCCCGCCCCCGCCACCGAAGGCGTTCTTGACCGAATCCACGGCCTTGTCCTTCATCGAGCCGGCCTTCTCGCCCACGAGGGCCTTGACCGGGTTCTCTCCGCCGAGCACCCGCTTCCCGACGTCCAGGAGGCCCTTGGACCCGTCTCCGTCGGTGCCGCCCCCGAGGCCCTGGGCGAGGTCGGTGAGTCTCCCGCCGGCGGAATCCAGCAGCTTCTGGCCCCGGGCCCCGACGTAGGCGGACAGTTGCTCCTTGACCTGCTCCAGGCCGGATGTACTCGTGTCCGTGGGCTTGTCGGTCTGTTTGGGCTTGGCCATGAGAGTCACCTCCTCCGGCTGTCGCGCGCGGACTTCTTCGCAGCGGGCTTCTTCGCCGCCGTCTTCTTCTTGGCGGGCGCCTTCTTCGCCGGTGCCTTCTTGGCTGCGGTCTTCTTGGCCGGCGCCTTCTTCTCCGC
>NZ_JBHXDC010000006.1:0-136294 GCF_042725135.1 Streptomyces sp. NPDC060366
CGGCACCACCGCGTCGGTGGTGCCGCCCTCCTACGTACGTGGGCCCTGCGTGCGTGTCAGTCCTTGTCCAGGCGGATCGACGTCTGGCCCTGCTTCACGGTCGCGCGGGGCGCCGCCGCCTCCACCAGGTAGGTGCCCGGTTCGGCCTTGCCCGGCGGGGGTGTGGCGCACTGCGGGGCGCTCTGCGTGAGGTCCCAGACAAGCGTGCGCGTGACGGTCCCGCCGGCGGGCACCTTCAGCAGCAACTGACCGATCTTGGGGCAGTCCTTGGAGGACCAGACCTCGTCGCTCTCGGCGTCGGTGACGGTCAGCACCACGGACTTCGGCCCGAGGTCCGCCTTGCAGTCCTTGGCCGACCCGTTGGTGGCGACGATCCTGAACGTGGGCTTCTCGCCCGGCTCGTAGGCGACCTTCCGGCTCTCCAGCTTCAGGGTCAGCGCGCTCGGCGCGCAGTCGGGGAGGCTCGATCCGACCGGGACCTGCTCGCCCGTGCTGCCGCCGCTCGCGCCGTCACCGCCACTGCCACCGCTGCCGCCGCCGTTCGCGGCGCCGCCCGAACCGGCGGATCCGCCCGTACCACCACCGCTGTTCTCGCCGCTGCCACCGCCGTCGGCGCCCGCGTCCGTACCACCCTGGTCGCCGCCGCCGTTGCCGCCGGTCTCGTCCGACTCGTCGCGTCCGCCCGGCTGTTCACTGATCGCGGGTCCGGATCCGGACGGTCCCGGAGTGATCGAGGGCGCGGGGCCTTCTCCGTTCGCGCCGTCGTCGCGCTTCTTCCCGCCTTCACCACCGTTGGATGTGACGGCCCATACGACGAGCAACGCGAGCAGCGCGATCAGAGTCGCCGCTACTGCCCTCCGTCGCCAGTAGATGGAGGAGGGAAGCGGCCCGACCGGATTGCGCATAGATCCCACGACGCAAACTCTACGAGAGTTCAGGCCCAACTCCCGCCCCACATGCCGCTCGTCTCGCAAGTTTTACGGATCATCATCACGCGACGACCGCCCGTGTGCCCCTACTTGTCACTTTCGTCAGGGGTTCGGCCGCCGATGGCGAGATGCGCGAGCCGGAGCGAGGAAGGTACCGTCCGTAATCATGGACCCCTCCGTCACCAGCGGCCTTTACCGCGACATTACTGACCTCGCCCAGCAATCGCCTTCCTGGGTAGGGCACTTCGTCGAGATAGGGACGGAGGCCGTGATCCTGATCTTCGGAGTTCTGTTCCTCGTCAGCTGGTGGCGCACCCGGTCCGCGGACTCACGGGCCATGGCCGTGGCGGTAGTTGGGCCGCTGGCGACCGCCGTCGCGTACGTGTGCAGCGAACTGTTCAAGAGCGCCGTGCAGGAGGACCGGCCGTGCCGCGCGGTCGCCGGAGCGGCGGCGTCACTGGCGACCTGTCCGCCGGTCGGCGACTGGTCGTTCCCCAGCAACCACTCGACCATCGCCGGGGCGGCGGCGATCGCGCTCGCCATCGCCTGGCGGAAGATCGCGATCCTCACGCTCCCGCTGGCGCTCTTCGCCGCCTTCTCGCGGGTCTTCGTCGGCGTGCACTATCCGCACGACGTGGCGGTGGGGCTGGTGCTCGGCGGGCTGGTCGCCACGCTCGTCGTCCTGGCGCTGACGCGGCCCGCTCGGGCGCTGATCGAGACGATGCGGACGAGCCGTACGGGTGTGGTGGTCTGGTTCGCGGGGCCGGGGCCGGCCGTCCGGCCCGACATCGGTTCGGGACAGGTCCACGGCGAGGGGTCCGGCCAGGCGTCGGGGTACGGACCGGAGTCCGGGCACGGAGCGGGGCACGGACCTGTCGGGGACTCCCGCCGGCTCCGCCGGCAGAGGGGCCGCCACGGCGCGCGCCCCTGAGCGCGCGGTTCACTCCCGCGTCCCCCACCGTCGGCCGGGCGGGCACGACCAACAACGCGCCCCCTTCACGCCCCCGTCACTCCCCGCGACGCCGGGCGCACGGCGGCCCGGATGCACCACCCCCAACCCTGAACGTGCCAGGATCGGTGGTGCCATGACTGCGACTTCTGCGACTACGCCGCCGGTCACCGACCCGGCCGCCCTTCACGATCCCGTCATCGCGTGGTTCGACGCGCACGCCCGCGACCTGCCCTGGCGCCGCCCCGACACGGGCGCCTGGGGCGTGATGGTCAGCGAGTTCATGCTCCAGCAGACCCCGGTCGCCCGGGTGCTCCCGGTGTACGAACAGTGGCTCGCGCGCTGGCCCCGCCCGGCCGACCTGGCCGCCGAGGCTCCCGGCGAAGCGGTACGCGCCTGGGGCAGACTCGGCTATCCACGCCGGGCGCTGCGGCTGCACGGAGCGGCCCTGGCGATAACGGAGCGGTTCGGCGGCGACGTACCCCGCGAGCACGGTCAGTTGCTCGCGCTGCCCGGGATCGGCGAGTACACGGCCGCCGCCGTGGCCTCGTTCGCGTACGGACAACGGCACGCCGTCCTCGACACGAACGTGCGGCGCGTCTTCGCGCGCGCCGCCGCCGGCATCCAGTACCCGCCGAACGCGACGACGGCCGCCGAGCGCCGGCTGGCCCGCGCGCTGCTGCCCGTGGACGAGGAGACGGCCGCCCGCTGGGCCGCCGCGTCCATGGAACTCGGCGCGCTCGTGTGCACCTCGAAGAACGAGGACTGCGCGCGCTGCCCCATCGCGTCACAGTGCGCCTGGCGGCAGGCCGGCAAACCGGCGCACCAGGGCCCGGCCCGGCGCGGCCAGACGTACGCGGGCACCGACCGCCAGGTGCGGGGCAAGCTGCTCGCCGTACTGCGCGAGGCGGTGGGGCCGGTGCCGCTCGCGGTGCTCGACGGCGTGTGGGAGGAACCGGTGCAGCGGGCCAGGGCGCTGGACGGGCTGGTGGCCGACGGGCTGGTCGAGCCGCTGGCCGACGACCTGTACCGACTGCCGCAGACCTGAGCGCACCACCCGGCCCTTTCCGCCCGACCCTCTGTTACCACCCGGCGACGCCCCATTCGATCCGGCTCGGCCGGCCCCCTGCGGGCCGGCCGTTCGAATGTCACGCCACTTGTCGCGGCTTCGTCCGTTCCATCCCTGCGCCGTTACACAACCGATGGATGTCCGTGCGCCCGCCGAGGGCTGGCGCGCACGACCTCGTGACAACGCCTCCGTAACTTCTGGGACGTAAGGCAGCACGGAGGACGACAGCAGCGCGGCGAGCGGTGCGGTTCACGGGGTGGGAGGCGGTTGGCATGGCGAACGGCGAGGTGCTCGAATTCGAGGAGTACGTACGCACCCGGCAGGAAGCTCTGCTGCGCAGTGCCAGGCGGCTGGTCCCCGATCCCGTCGACGCCCAGGACCTGCTCCAGACCGCCCTGGCCCGTACGTACGGCCGGTGGGACGGTATCGCCGACAAGTCGCTCGCCGACGCGTATCTGCGCCGCGTCATGATCAACACCCGTACGGAGTGGTGGCGGGCGCGCAGGCTCGAAGAGGTGCCGACCGAGCAGCTGCCCGAGCCCTGCATCGAGGACGGATCCGACCAGCGCGCCGACCGAGCGCTGCTCATCGACATCCTCGGGGTCCTGGCGCCGAAGCAGCGCAGCGTCGTCGTGCTGCGGCACTGGGAGCAGATGAGCACGGAGGAGACGGCGGCGGCGCTCGGCATGTCTACCGGTACGGTGAAGAGCACGCTGCACCGGGCGCTGGCCAAACTCCGTGAGGAGCTGGAGGCCCGGGAGCTGGCACGCCGCGATGTGGAGCGCCGGACGCCGGGGAACCGGCAGCCGGAGCGACGCCGTCCGCGCGCCCAGGCTCCGGAGCGTGCCGGTTATCGTCGCGACGGACGGGGGCAGGAGCGGTGCGCGGCCTGAAGCGCGACAGAGACGGCACCCCTGCGCCGAGAACGACGAGCGGTCGTACGCCGGCGGCCCGGAGCGCCACCGACGGCACGGCGCCCGACGGCACAGCGCCCGGCCGAACCAAGACCGGCCGCACCAAGACCGGCCGCACCAAGACCGGCCGGGCGGCGGCCGACGACATATCGCCCGGTGACACACCGGCGAGCCGGACCCTGAAACGGCTGACACTGACAACGACGACCGCGACCGGCGCCCTGGCGCTGGTCGTGATCGTCGCCTTCGGCGTGTTCGCCATCGGCTCCACGACCGCGACCGGCACCAGGGACGAGGGCGCCGCCGCCGTCGCCACCGCCGACCCCGTCACGCCGCCGACCGACACGGACTCGGCCATGCCCGCCGAGGACATCGACCCGGTGGCCCTGCTCCAGCGTGACCCCAAGGTGAGCGGGCAGGTCAAGGCCGACCTCAAGCCGTGCTCCGAGGACGCCTACCCGGTGGACACCTCGTACGGGAATCTGACCGACGGCACCGCGCCGGACGTGGTGGTCAACGTGATGAGCTGCGACGACGCCGTGGGCCTGGGGACGTACGTCTACCGCGAGTCCGACCAGCAGCGGTACGAGAACGTCTTCGTCGCCGAGGAACCCGCCGTGTACGCCACGATCGACCGCGGCGAGCTGGTGGTGACCCGCCAGGTGTACGCGAAGGGCGACCCCGTCTCGTATCCGTCCGGCGAGGACATCGTGACCTACGGCTGGGCCGACACGAGATTCACCGAGCGCTACCGGGTGCGCAACAACTACAGCGGAGCGGTCGTCAACGGCCCCGTGGACGCCCCCGCGCCGTCCGCGTCGATCGGGAACTGAGAGAGCTGAGCTGCCGGATGCTGGAGACCCATGTCCTGTTCGTCGAGGACGACGACGTCATCCGCGAGGCCACCCAACTCGCGCTGGAGCGTGACGGCTTCACGGTGACGGCCATGCCTGACGGCCTGTCCGGTCTTGAGGCGTTCCGGGCCGACCGGCCGGACATCGCGCTGCTGGACGTGATGGTGCCGGGCCTCGACGGTGTCAGTCTCTGCCGCCGTATCAGGGACGAGTCGACGGTGCCCGTGATCATGCTGTCGGCGCGCGCCGACTCGATCGATGTGGTGCTCGGCCTGGAGGCGGGGGCCGACGACTACGTGACCAAGCCCTTCGACGGCGCGGTGCTGGTCGCCCGGATCCGCGCGGTGCTGCGCCGCTTCGGGCACGCCGGCGGACCGGCCGGGGACCAGGGCGGGCAGGAGGGGGCGGACGAGCAGGGCGCGCTGTCCTTCGGCGATCTGGAGATCGACAAGGAGGGCATGGAGGTACGCAAAGGGGGTGAGCCGGTGTCGCTGACGCCGACCGAGATGCGGCTGCTGATCGAGTTCTCGGCCGCGCCCGGCACCGTCCTGTCCCGTGACAAGCTGCTCGAACGCGTCTGGGACTACGGCTGGGGCGGTGACACGCGCGTGGTCGACGTCCATGTGCAGCGGCTGCGCGCCAAGATCGGACAGGACCGGATCGAGACGGTCCGCGGCTTCGGCTACAAGCTCAAGGCATGAAGCGCCTCGCCCTGCGCACCGGCGTCCGGTGGAAGATCAGCATCGCGATCGCGGCGGTCGGCGCCCTCATCGCGCTGGCGCTGAGCCTTGTCGTGCACAACGCGGCTCAGGTCTCGATGCTGGACAACGCGCGTGAGGTGCAGTTGGAGCGGCTGCTGTTCGCGCAGCGCATGTACGACTCGACCCATGAGCTGAAGTTCGGCACGAAGCTGAACGACCCCGTGCTCCCGAACGACCTGCGGAAGAAGGTGCAGGAGGGCAGACGTGCCACCTATGTGCGCGACTCGGGGGAGGGGACGCCCGACGTCTGGGCGGCCGTACCGCTGGAGAACGGGGTGCTCTCCCTGCACAGCAAGTTCGCCGACCGCTCCGCGACGATCATGAAGGACCTCGACCGGGCCCTGCTGATCGGCTCGGTCTGTGTGGTCGTCGGCGGCAGTGCGCTGGGAGTGCTGATCGGCGGGCAGCTCTCGCGCAGGCTGCGCAAGGCGGCGGCCGCCGCCGGCAAGGTCGCGCAGGGCAATACGGACGTGCGCGTACGGGAGGCGGTCGGCGGAGTCGTACGGGACGAGACCGACGAGCTGGCCCGCGCGGTCGACGCCCTGACGGACGCGCTGAACGAACGCATCGAGGCGGAGCGCCGGGTGACCGCCGATATCGCGCACGAGCTCCGTACGCCCGTGACGGGGCTGCTGACGGCCGCGGAGCTGCTGCCGCCGGGCCGCCCCACCGAGCTGGTGCGGGACCGCGCCCAGGCCATGCGGACGCTGGTCGAGGACGTGCTGGAGGTCGCCAGGCTGGACAGCGCGTCGGAACGCGCCGAACTCCAGGAGGTGGCGCTCGGCGAGTTCGTCAGCAGGCGGGTGGCGCTGCTCGATCCCGATGTGCGGATCCATGTCGCGCACGACTCACGGGTGAACACCGATCCGCGCCGTCTGGAACGCATCCTCGGCAATCTCCTGGCCAACGCGGCCAAGCACGGCGGCACGCCCGTCGAGGTGACCGTCGAGGGCCGGGTGGTACGTGTACGCGACCACGGTCCCGGCTTTCCCGAGGCGCTGCTGCGTGACGGGCCGAGCCGGTTCCGTACGGGCGCGAGCGATCGCGCGGGGCACGGCCACGGTCTCGGCCTGACCATCGCCGCCGGTCAGGCGCGCGTTCTCGGGGCACGGCTGACCTTCCGCAACGCGGCGCCCGAGGGCCCGATACCGGGCCCGGACGAGACGGGCGGCGCGATCGCGGTCCTCTGGCTCCCCGAGCACGCCCCGACGGCGACGGGCAGCTTCCCGATGATCACACTGCCGGACTGACGCCCGGTCGCGGTCCATGGCGTCCTTGGCCAGACGCGGCCGCCGCAGGTGCCTGAGGGGCACCTGCGGCGGCTGACCTGCTTGCTCGCTGTTTCACGTCCCCGACGCCGGCACGGCCCACCGACAACGCCCCCCACCGTCCACAGCGCACCCGACACCGGCCGGGGACGCTCTAGACGGACTGCGCGACCTTCGCCCCGTCGGGCGGAGCCACGCCCTTGTCCGCCGCGCCGGCCTTCTCGGGGCCCGCGCCCCGCAGCGGGACCTCCTTGACGAAGAACGCCGCGACGAAGCCGATCACCGCGACGGAACCGGCCAGCAGGAAGGCCACGTGCGTTCCGGAGGACACGGCGATCTGGTACGCCTCACGCGCCGCGTCCGGCAGCTTGGCCAGGCTCGCCGCGTCGAGCTGCGCGGACTGCTGCGTCACCGCGTCACCACCGCGCGCCGTCATCTCCTCCTGCACCTTGCTGGTGAACAGTGCGCCCATGATGGCGACGCCGAAGGAGCTGCCGAGCGTACGGAAGAGGGTGGTCGAGGACGAGGCGACGCCCATGTCCTTCGGCTCGGCGCTGTTCTGCGCCACGAGCATGGTGATCTGCATCAGGAAGCCCATCCCGGCGCCGAGGACGGCCATGTAGACGCCGGAGGTGAGCCGGGAGGTCCCGGTGTCCATCTGCGCGAGCAGGAGGAGCCCGGTGACCATCAGGGCGCTGCCGACGATGGGGAAGATCTTGTACTTGCCCGTGTTGGTGGTGACCCGGCCCGCGAACAGCGAGACAACCATCATCGACAGCAGCAGCGGCAGGAGCAGCAGACCGGAGTTGGTCGCCGAGGCGCCCTGGACGGACTGCTGGTACAGCGGCAGGAAGAGTACGGCTCCGAACATGACGAAACCGGTCAGGAAGCCGATGACCTGCATGAGGCTGAAGTTTCGGTTGCGGAAGATGTGCAACGGCAGGATCGGCTCGGGCGCCTTGGTCTGTACGTACACGAACGAGACGAGGGTGACGACGCCGATGGCGATCAGCTCCATGATCACCGCGGAGCTCCAGGCGTACTCCGTACCACCCCAGGTGGTGACCAGCACGATCGAGGTGATGCCGACCGTCAGCAGGGCCGCGCCGAGATAGTCGATCTTGTTCTTGGTCCGCTCCACGGCGGGCAGGTGCAGCACGGTCACGATCATCGCGAGGGCGACGGCGCCGAGCGGCAGGTTGATGTAGAAGCTCCAGCGCCAGCCGAGGTGGTCGGTGATGGTGCCGCCGACCAGCGGTCCGCCGATCATGGCGAGGGCCATCACGCCGGCCATCATGCCCTGGTACTTGCCGCGCTCACGCGGCGGGATGAGGTCTCCGATGATCGCCATGACACCGACCATGAGTCCGCCGGCACCCAGGCCCTGGACGGCGCGGAAGCCGATGAGCTGGCCCATGTCCTGGGCCATGCCGCTGAGCGCCGAGCCGATCAGGAATATGACGATGGAGAGCAGGAAGATCTTCTTCCGCCCGTACATGTCGCCGATCTTCCCCCAGATCGGGGTCGACGCGGCGGTGGCGAGGGTGTAGGCGGTGACCACCCAGGACAGGTGCTCCAGCCCGCCCAGCTCGCCGACGATGGTCGGCATCGCGGTGCCGATGATCATGTTGTCCAGCATGGCGAGCAGCATCGCGATCATGAGCGCGAGCAGTACCACCCGCACGCTGCGCGGCTGTGGCTCCGCCTTAGTCTTCTGTTCCGACCCCACCGCGTCGAGCGACATGGTCCCCCACTCCCCTTGTTCCTGGCCCCGTTCTTCTACTTACTTGCCGACCGGCAAGTAAGTACACTCGGGGAAGGTAGACCTGTCACTTGCCGGTCGTCAAGTAAGTAACTCGGGAGAGCAGCATGAGCAGCACGGCGCAGCCACGTCGGGGCAACACCCGTCAGCGCATCCAGGACGTCGCGCTGGAACTCTTCGCCGAGCAGGGCTACGAGAAGACCTCACTGCGCGAAATCGCCGAGCACCTGGAGGTCACCAAGGCGGCGCTCTACTACCACTTCAAGACCAAGGAAGACATCCTGGTCAGCCTCTTCCAGGACCTGGCCAGGCCGATCGACGAGCTGATCGCCTGGGGCGAGACACAGCCGCCGACCCTGGAGGCGAAGAAGGAGATCCTGCGCCGCTACAGCGACGCGCTCGCCGCCGCGGCGCCCCTGTTCCGCTTCATGCAGGAGAACCAGGCGACGATGCGCGACCTGAGCGTCGGCGAGACCTTCAAGAGCCGCATGATGCGGCTCCTGGAGCTGCTCAAGCAGCCCGAGGGGACGATGACCGACCGCGTGCGCTGCTTCACCGCGATCTTCGCCATGCACGCCGGCATGTTCGCGCTCAGGGACGTCGAAGGCGACCCCGAGGAGAAGCAGGAAGCCATCCTCGAGGTCGCCACCGATCTGATGGTGCAGGCTCAGGGCGTCACAGAATGACGTCGGCCGAGCGCAGGAACGAGACCGGGTTGATCGCACTGCCGTAGTTCGGGGTCGAGCGGATCTCGAAGTGCAGGTGCGGGCCGCTCGAATTGCCGGTGTTGCCGGAGAGCGCGATGCTCTGGCCCTTGTCGACCTTCTGGCCGGCGTGCACCTTCACCTTGGACAGGTGCGCGTACTGCGAGTACTTCGCGCTCGGCCCGGTGCCGTGCTTGACGACTATCGCGTTGCCGTACGCGGGGCCGTCACCGGCGCCGTTGGGTCCGGCCTTCACAACGGTGCCCTTGTGGACGGCCTTCACGTTCGTGCCGACGGAGACGGCGAAGTCCTGGCCCGAGTGCTTGCTGGCCCACATACCGCCACCGCGGCCGTAGGTGGCGCTGAGGGTGTACTTGGAGACCGGCTTGGCCCAGGTGGGGTTCTTGGCCTTCTTGGCCTTGTCCTTGGCCTTGTCGGCGGCCTTGGCTGCGGTCGCCTTCTCCGAGTGGGCCTTGTCGGCGGCTACGGCGGCGGGGGCGCCGGCGTCGCCGCTGCTGTTCGCGGCGAACGCGACCCCCGCTCCGAGCGCCGTCGTCACTCCGAGTCCGGCGGCCAGGATGGCGGCACGAGTACGGAGCGTGGACTGGCGGGGCGTGGTGCGCTGCGACATTGAGAAACCTCCGGGGCGTCAATGGACCCGGCACTCAGGCACCGGGTGGGCTTGCCTCACCTTGGTAACCCGACCGCCCATCACACCCCAAACCGCCCATCTACGACATGTCGTCGTAGTCGCGGCACCGGCAGATCGACCCCTTGACGACCCGAGACGCTTCTCCGTCTTGAATCGAAATGTCCGTATTAGATACCGTTTATTCGCACGTCAGAGTGGTGCGCATCCGGTCGGCGGCCGGGCCACCGCCCCTTTCCGGGGCCTCGGGACCTTGGTCCCGAGGCGGACCTTTCCGAAGGTCCCGCCACAATCATCCGCTTCACCACTATTCCTGGTCGTAGGCGCGGAAAGGGGTGTGCGGCTTGTCACGGCGGGGGGCTCTCAACGGGCCTCGCGGGGGGCCAGGACGGAGGTGCGACCGAGGCATGACCGAAGCGCGGAAGAGGCCCTCGGAAGGGGCCCGGAAGAGGGCGGACCGCAGGTACGACAAAGGGGTGGCCCGAGACCATTTACGGTCTCGGGCCACCCCTTCGACTGCGGGCTCTCAGGCCGAGCGCAGCGGCTCAGCCCCGGCTCACGCCTCCTTCGTCAGGTTCGGACCGGCGCCGCCGCCGGCCGCCTGCTCGATCGGCGGGACGTCGGGCAGAGCCGACTTCTCCTCGCCACGGAAGCTGAACTTCTTCTCCTCGCCCTCGCCCTCGGTGTCCACGACCACGATGTGACCGGGGCGCAGCTCACCGAAGAGGATCTTCTCGGAGAGGATGTCCTCGATCTCGCGCTGGATCGTCCGGCGCAGCGGCCGGGCGCCCAGAACGGGGTCGTAGCCCTTCTTGGCGAGCAGCGCCTTGGCGTTCGGGCTGAGCTCGAGGCCCATGTCCCGGTCCTTCAGGCGCTCGTCCACCTTGTCCACCATGAGGTCGACGATCTGGATGATGTCTTCCTCGGTGAGCTGGTGGAAGACGACCGTGTCGTCAACACGGTTGAGGAACTCGGGCCGGAAGTGCTGCTTGAGCTCTTCGTTGACCTTGTTCTTCATCCGCTCGTAGTTGGACTTGGTGTCGCCCTGGGCGGCGAAGCCCAGGTTGAACCCCTTGGAGATGTCCCTGGTCCCGAGGTTGGTCGTCATGATGATGACCGTGTTCTTGAAGTCCACGACCCGGCCCTGGGAGTCGGTCAGCCGACCGTCCTCCAGGATCTGCAGAAGGGAATTGAAGATATCGGGGTGGGCCTTCTCGACCTCGTCGAAGAGGACGACGGAGAACGGCTTCCGGCGCACCTTCTCGGTGAGCTGGCCGCCCTCTTCGTACCCCACGTATCCGGGGGGAGAACCGAAGAGACGCGAAACCGTGTGCTTCTCGCTGAACTCCGACATGTCGAGGGAGATCAGCGCGTCCTCGTCGCCGAAGAGGAATTCGGCGAGCGTCTTGGAGAGCTCCGTCTTACCGACTCCGGAGGGGCCGGCGAAGATGAACGAGCCACCGGGACGCTTGGGGTCCTTCAGACCCGCCCGCGTACGCCGGATCGCCTGGGAGAGCGCCTTGATGGCGTCCTTCTGGCCGATGACGCGCTTGTGGAGCTCGTCCTCCATGCGGAGCAGCCGCGAGGACTCCTCCTCGGTGAGCTTGAAGACCGGGATGCCCGTGGCGGTCGCCAGGACCTCGGCGATCAGCTCCTCGTCCACCTCGGCGACGACGTCCATGTCGCCGGCCTTCCACTCCTTCTCCCGCTTGGTCTTCGCGGCCAGCAGCTGCTTCTCCTTGTCGCGGAGCGAAGCTGCCTTCTCGAAGTCCTGGGAGTCGATGGCCGACTCCTTGTCGCGGCGGACGTTCGCGATCTTCTCGTCGAACTCGCGGAGGTCCGGCGGAGCGGTCATCCGGCGGATGCGCATCCGTGAGCCGGCCTCGTCGATCAGGTCGATCGCCTTGTCCGGCAGGAAGCGGTCCGAGATGTAACGGTCGGCGAGCGTCGCGGCTGCGACCAGCGCGGAGTCCGTGATGGACACGCGGTGGTGCGCCTCGTAACGGTCCCGCAGACCCTTGAGGATCTCGATGGTGTGCGGCAGCGACGGCTCGGCCACCTGGATCGGCTGGAAGCGGCGCTCCAGCGCGGCGTCCTTCTCCAGGTGCTTGCGGTACTCGTCGAGCGTCGTCGCACCGATGGTCTGGAGCTCTCCACGGGCGAGCATGGGCTTCAGGATCGAAGCCGCGTCGATCGCGCCCTCGGCGGCGCCCGCACCCACGAGGGTGTGGAGCTCGTCGATGAACAGGATGATGTCGCCGCGGGTGCGGATCTCCTTGAGGACCTTCTTCAGGCGCTCCTCGAAGTCACCTCGGTAGCGGGAGCCCGCGACCAGGGCGCCGAGGTCCAGGGTGTAGAGGTGCTTGTCCTTGAGGGTCTCGGGCACCTCGCCCTTGACGATGGCCTGCGCCAGTCCCTCGACGACCGCCGTCTTGCCGACGCCGGGCTCGCCGATGAGAACAGGGTTGTTCTTCGTACGGCGGGACAGCACCTGCATGACCCGCTCGATCTCCTTCTCGCGCCCGATGACCGGGTCGAGCTTGGACTCACGGGCGGCCTGCGTGAGATTCCTGCCGAACTGGTCCAGGACGAGCGAGGTCGAGGGCGTGCCCTCGGCCGGGCCGCCGGCGGTGGCGGCTTCCTTGCCCTGGTAACCGGAGAGCAGCTGGATGACCTGCTGCCGCACCCGGTTGAGATCGGCGCCCAGCTTCACGAGGACCTGGGCGGCGACGCCCTCGCCCTCGCGGATCAGGCCGAGCAGGATGTGCTCGGTGCCGATGTAGTTGTGGCCGAGCTGAAGGGCCTCGCGGAGCGACAGCTCCAGGACCTTCTTGGCACGGGGCGTGAAGGGGATGTGGCCGGACGGAGCCTGCTGGCCCTGCCCGATGATCTCCTCCACCTGCTGGCGGACCGCCTCGAGCGAAATCCCGAGGCTCTCCAGGGCCTTAGCGGCGACACCCTCACCCTCGTGGATAAGGCCCAGGAGGATGTGCTCGGTGCCGATGTAGTTGTGGTTGAGCATCCGGGCTTCTTCCTGAGCCAGGACGACAACCCGCCGCGCGCGGTCGGTGAACCTCTCGAACATCGTTAATCGCTCCTCAGAGCGGTCAGGCAGTAAAGGGGTCGGTCCCCTCCCTGTCCTTCCGCAGCTTAGTCCCGCAAGCGGGGACCGCTCATTCCAACTGCCGACATCCGCCGTGATCACCCCGCCTCGGCGGCGAACTTTCCTCACGAACAGCCGACATCTGCTCCAACCTGATGGTGCGAGACGATGTTCCCGCAGGCCAGACAGATACCCCCGCTATCGGTACGCCGATGGCGAACGTGAGACGTCCGGGACCGCGTGTCGACCCTCCCCACTAGGAATGTCTTACCCGCAAGCACCGACAGTCCATGCGGCGCACCCCGGTTCCCTCCGCTACGGGCGAACACCCTTGCACTCCCGAATGCTTCAGTACGCCCCCACGATGAACACTCGGAGCGAGCGCATGGCAACAGCGCGTAACTCAAAGCGGCGAAGGGGAGTTGGTCCGAACATGGCTCTCCCCGTTCCGCTCCCCCGCGCGCCGCTGCCGCTCGAAGGCGGCAGTGCCTTCTGGTACGAGCACGAGCTGGGCTGGGCCACGGCGCCGGGGCCACCCGTCGCGCTGCTGACCGGGCTCCGCTTCGACGTTCTGGAGCTGCCGGCCGACGCGGGCGCCGCGTTGCTGCGCCGGATCGACGCGTCCGGGACCGGGCCGGTGGCGCTCGTGGAGGGCCGGATGCGGCTGCTGGTGGCCGCGGGCGGCGCGGAGGAACTGCCGGGGCTGCTCGACTGGCTGGAGTGGGGCGGGATCACGCTGGATCTGACCGCGGTGGGCGCCGGCGGCCGGATGACCGCTCCGGAGCCGCCGGGAAGGCCGACGGGGCCGAGAGGCCCTCGGGGGCCGACGGGGATTCAGGCGCGAGGCGGAGCGGGGGACGGACGCCCGGGAGCGGAGCAGGGGGCCGCCGTGTGGCTGCGGCCCCCCGAGCCGGGACGCGAGGTGGAGCCGACCCTGCCGGCTCTCACTCAGATCGGACACGGCCCCGGAGGGAGTGCCGGACACGGGGACAGTGGTGGGGGTGTCCCCGATCTCGTTCGACTCGTGGACACGGCGGCGACTCAGTGCCACCGGGCCCGATTGCTTCGTGGAGAAACGGCACGTACGAAATCTCAGCCGTTGGCCTTCTCGTAGGCTTCACGGATCTCGGCCGGAACGCGACCGCGATCGTTGACGCTGTAGCCGTTCTCCTTGGCCCACTTGCGAATTTCCGCGGTGTCCTTGTTCCCACCCGCGGCGGCGCGGCCCTTGCCACGGCCACCGGCGGCACGGCCACCGGTGCGACGGCCACTCTTGGTGTACGGGTCGAGCAGCCCACGAAGCTTGTCCGCATTCGCGTTCGTGAGGTCGATCTCGTAGGTCTTGCCGTCCAGCGCGAACGTGACGGTCTCGTCCGCCTCGCCACCGTCGAGGTCGTCAACAAGAAGGACCTGAACCTTCTGTGCCACCGGTTTTCCTTTCATCGAAAATGCAGTACGCCGAAAGGAAACCGCTTTTCTCAGGAAAACACAAACCCCCGGCAGAGGTTCAGTAGCACAAGAACACGGGAAACGTGCGCGATTCGGACATAGGGTTCCGGGTTCTTCAGCCGCTCACAGGTGCAGAAGCATCCGGCTGTTACCCAAGGTGTTCGGCTTCACCCGTTCGAGACCGAGGAACTCGGCCACACCCTCGTCATAGGAACGCAGCAGCTCGCTGTAGACATCTCCGTCGACAGGAGTCTCACCGATCTCCACGAAGCCGTGCTTGATGAAGAAGTCGACTTCGAAGGTGAGACAGAATACGCGCCGCACACCGAGCCACCGGGCGGTCTGCAACAACTTGTCGAGCACATGACGCCCGATGCCGTCGCCCCGGAACCGTGGATCCACCGCGAGTGTGCGCACTTCGGCGAGGTCTTCCCACATGACATGGAGTGCGCCGCATCCGACGACCGCCGCGTCGTCGTCGCGTTCGGCGACCCAGAACTCCTGGATGTCCTCGTAAAGCGTCACCGTCGCTTTGTCGAGCAGGATGCCTTCACTCACGTACGGGTCGACGAGACGACGGACCGCGGACACATCGCTCGTCCTGGCCCGCCGGACGGTGATGGCATTCGCCGCGGCTTTCGGAACCTCAGAGGACATGACTGGACGCTATCGCCCCGCTGGATGCTCTCGGTCGGCGCCCTCGGACGGGACTTCGGCGGGCACTTCGTCCGGGACTTCACCAGGTGCTTCGGCAGGGACTTCGGCCGGGACTTCGGGGGCAGTTTCTGACGGGGCTTCAGACGGAACTTCCGGCACTGCCCCCGGTGCGGCTTCGGCCTCGACTTCCGGCTGGTCACGCCGCACCATACGGACCGCGTCCTCCAGGGCGTCGCGCTGCGTCGGCGACATCATCCCGAAGAAGGCGACAAGAGCGGCCGCCGGGTTGTCGCTCTTCGACCAGGCTTCGTTCATCAGCGCCGCCGCGTAGGCGGCACGCGTGGAGACCGCCGTATATCTATAGGCGCGGCCGTCGACTTCCCTGCGCACCCAGCCCTTCTGATGGAGATTGTCCATTACGGTCATGACGGTCGTGTAGGCGATGGACCGTTCCCGCTGAAGGTCTTCGAGGACTTCCCGGACGGTGACCGGACGGTTCCATTGCCAGACGCGACTCATGACGGCGTCTTCCAGGTCTCCCAATTGGCGGGGCACACCGCAACCATAGTGCGAGATGTCCGAATGGCCGGTTATTGACGTAACAAAAAGGACGTACGACATGGTGGAAGTCGTACGTCCTGATCTACAGCCCGGTGCGTCAGGCTCCTGACGGAGTACCCGGCTGCTTCACGGCCTCCGCGCGGGCGATCGCCGCGTCCACGGCCGCGTCCTCCTTCGACTTGTTGTCCCCGCCCTGGCTTTTGACGATCGTCACGACCAGGCCGATGAAGAAGGCGGCCATCACCACGGGCGGCAGGAGAGCGGATACGTAGTCCATGGGACCAGAGTAGCTATCCGGCGGCCCGCCGTTCCGCCGGGGGCGTGGGCTTACGGCGTGGCGGAAACACCTCGGACGGCTTGGGCATCGGGCGCTCGGTGGCGGGTCGCCCGGGGGCCGCCGGACGGCGGGGCGGCGTGGGCGCCTTTCCCGGGGCCTTTCCCGGCTCCTCCTTCGGCCGGTCCGGGTCGGCTGCGGCGCGGCCTCCCTGGAGCGCCAGCAGCCGGGTACGGGGCGCGGGAGCGGCGGGTTGGCGGCCGGCGAGGCGGGCCCGTACGGAGTTCTCGGCGATCCGCCGGCAGCGGTCGAGCAGCGCGGTGGCGGCGGGTGCGGGGCACAGGGTGCGCAGAGCCATGAGGTCCTCCGGACGGGGGTCGTACCCGGCGGCCAGGGCGTCCTGGAGAAGCTCCAGATAACCGGCGGCAGAGCCGGGAAGCGCGGCGCGGTAGCGGGCGAGGTCGGCGAGGAGGAACGCGCGCAGCCGGCCGGCCTCGCGGACCGCTTCGTCCACGGACTCGGCGAGGCGCAGGCATGCCTGGACGTCCTCGTCGGGGAGGGGAGCGGGGTGGAGAGCGACGGCGAGGGCGCCTCGGAGCACACGCAGCTCGTCTGCGCCGAACGCCATGCCGCCGCGGGATCCGTATGGCGTGGGCATGAGGTGACGATACTCACGAACCGCACAAAATCGTCTAAACGCGACGGAAGCGGCGCGGCGGGGACCGGGGTCCGCCGTTCGGATACGGCCCGGCCCGGCGGCCCGACGTGGCGGCCCGGCACCCCGATCCGAACAGCGGGCTCTGCGGACGACGGCCCTACATGCGTGACACGTTGCGCTCGTACACCAGTCGCAGGCCGATCAGCGTCAGCCACGGCTCGTGCTCGTCGATCACCGACGACTCGCCGAGGATGATCGGCGCCAGGCCGCCCGTCGCGATCACGGTCACCTCGCCCGGGTCCTCGGCCAGCTCGCGCGCCATCCGTGTGACGACGCCGTCGACCTGGCCGGCGAACCCGTAGACGATGCCCGACTGCATCGCCTCGACCGTGTTCTTGCCGATGACGCTGCGCGGCCTCGCCAGCTCGATCTTGCGCAGCTGGGCGCCCTTGATGCCGAGCGCCTCCACGGAGATCTCGATGCCGGGCGCGATGACCCCGCCCGTGTACTCCCCGCGCGCGCTCACGGCGTCGAACGTCGTGGCCGTACCGAAGTCGACGACGACCGCGGGACCGCCGTACAGCTCGACGGCGGCGACCGAGTTGATGATGCGGTCGGCGCCGACCTCCTTCGGGTTGTCGACCAGGATCGGCACGCCGGTCTTGATGCCGGGCTCGACCAGGACCGCGGGCACGTCTCCGTAGTAGCGGCGGGTCACCTCGCGCAGTTCGTGCAGGACGGACGGCACGGTGGAGCAGATCGCGATGCCCTCGATGCCGTCGCCCAGTTCGTCGCCGAGCAGCGGATGCATCCCCATCAGTCCCTGAAGGAGGACGGCGAGTTCGTCGGCCGTACGGCGTGAGTCGGTGGACACGCGCCAGTGCTCGACGATCTCCTCGCCGTCGAAGAGACCGAGCACGGTGTGGGTGTTGCCGACGTCGATGGTGAGCAGCATCAGACTCCCGCCTCGCGCAGGTCGAGGCCGATGTCGAGGATCGGGGCGGAGTGCGTGAGGGCGCCTACGGCGAGATAGTCGACGCCGGTCTCGGCGTACGCGCGGGCGTTCTCCAGGACCAGCGTGCCGGACGACTCCAGCAGGGCCCGGCCGGCGACGAGCGCGACGGCCTCGGCGGTCTCGGCGGGGGTGAAGTTGTCCAGCAGGATCAGGTCGGCGCCCGCGTCGAGGACTTCGCGGACCTGCTGGAGCGTGTCCGTCTCCACCTCGATCGCCAGATCGGGGAACTGGTCCCGTACGGCCTTGAAGGCCTCGGCGACCCCGCCGGCCGCCACCACGTGGTTGTCCTTGACGAGCGCGGCGTCGGAGAGCGACATCCGGTGGTTGACGCCGCCGCCGCAGCGCACCGCGTACTTCTCCAGGGCGCGCAGACCGGGTGTCGTCTTACGGGTGTCGCGCACCTTCGCGCCGGTGCCTTCGAGCGCGTCGGCCCACGCGCGCGTGGCGGTCGCGATGCCGGAGAGCCTGCACAGGAGGTTGAGCGCGCTGCGCTCGCCGGTGAGCAGGTCACGGGTGCGGGTGGTGACGCTGAGGAGCTTCTGACCGGCCTCGACGCGGTCACCGTCCTCGACGTGCCGCTCGACCTCGAAGTCCTCCGTACAGACGAGGGAGAGGACGGCCTCGGCGACGCGCAGTCCGGCGACCGTGCCGCTCCTGCGGGCCGTGAAGTCGCCGGTGGCGACGGCGTCGGCGGGGACGGTCGCGACGCTCGTCACGTCCACGCCGTGGTCGAGGTCCTCGCCGATGGCGACGTGGGCGATGTCCTCGACCTGTACGGGGTCGAGCCCGGCCTCGGCCAGCAGCGCGGCGAGCGCGGGGTCGAGACCGCACTCCAGGGAGTCCTCCCCGTCGGAACAGCCGCAGCCGTCTCCGCAGCCCCCGGCGGCCGACGCCGGGGCGCCGATCTGGATGAGCGGTACGTCCACGGCCTCGGGGCGCGGACTGTCTTCGGGCGTGCTCACGGTGACGGCTCCCTGGGGACGGGGGGATCTGCTGGGCGTACGGCGGGAAATGCGGGGGTGTCGGTACGGCTCAGCTCCAGGGCGCGGCCCGCCCCGAGCCTTACGACGAGGTGGCGGCGCCAGTCGGTGTCGTCCCGCTCGGGGAAGTCCTCGCGCCAGTGGCAGCCGCGGGTCTCCTCGCGCTCCAGGGCGGCGGCCACCAGGACGCGGGCGACGCACAGGAGGTTGGAGGTCTCCCACGACTCGACGCCCGGCTGGGCGGGTTTTCCGGGGTCCGTGGGGCGCAGCGCCTCCTGGTGCACCGCCTCCAGGGCCTCGGCGGCCACGCCCAGACTCGTGGCGGACCTGAGGACCCCCGCGCCTTTGGACATGATCCGCTGGATCGTGAGGCGTGCCTCGGGGGCGATGAGCGGCAGGAGGGCGGTGGCATCGGCCGTCCCGTGCGCGGTGGCCGGGGGCCGGTCGGCGGAGGGCTCGGGGCGGGGAGCCGCCGCGACCGCGGCGATGTCGGCCGCGATGCGCTCGGCGAACACCAGTCCTTCGAGCAGCGAGTTGGACGCCAGCCGGTTCGCGCCGTGCACGCCCGTGCAGGCCACCTCGCCGCAGGCGTAGAGGCCCGGCACGGTCGTACGGCCCCGGAGGTCGGTGACGACGCCGCCGGAGGCGTAGTGGGCGGCGGGCGCGACCGGGATCGGCTCGGTGACCGGGTCGATGCCGTGCGACCGGCAGGCGGCGAGGATCGTGGGGAAGCGGTCGGCCCACATCCGGGCGCCGAAGTGCCTGGCGTCCAGATACATGTGCTCGGCGCCCTGCTCCCGCATCCGCCGCATGATGGCCTTGGCGACGATGTCGCGGGGCGCC
Organism: Streptomyces sp. NPDC060366; assembly: GCF_042725135.1. Lineage (NCBI taxonomy): Bacteria > Bacillati > Actinomycetota > Actinomycetes > Kitasatosporales > Streptomycetaceae > Streptomyces > Streptomyces sp. NPDC060366. The sequence continues at coordinate 19,400 of NZ_JBHXDC010000006.1, forward strand.
AGCTCGGCGAGTTCGTGCTGGTCGAGCATGAAGCGGACCCCGTCGGCGTCCACGAGATGGGCGCCCTCACCCCGTACCGCCTCGGAGACCAGCGGCTGCTGGCCCTCCGATCCGGCGCCGAGGAAGAGCACCGTCGGGTGGAACTGCACGAATTCGAGGTCGGAGACCTCGGCGCCGGCGCGGAGCGCGAGGGCAACGCCGTCGCCGGTCGATACGGCGGGGTTGGTCGTCGCCGAGAAGACCTGGCCCATGCCGCCGGTGGCCAGGACCACGGCGGGGGCGCGGACCGCTCCGACGCCGTCGTGCTGACCCTCGCCCATCACATGGAGGGTGACGCCGGAGGTGTTGCCGTACTCATCCGTGAGGAGGTCGAGGACCAGCGCGTTCTCGACAGTACGGAGTGAGGCGTCGCGCACCGCGTCCACCAGGGCGCGGGAGATCTCCGCGCCGGTCGCGTCGCCCCCCGCGTGGGCGATACGGCGGCGGTGGTGGCCGCCCTCGCGCGTCAGCTGGAGGTCGCCCGTCGCCGACGTGTCGAACCGCGCGCCAGTCCCGATCAGGCGGCGTACGGCGTCGGGGCCCTCGGTGACGAGGGTGCGTACGGCCTCCTCGTCGCAGAGGCCCGCGCCCGCGACGAGGGTGTCGCTCAGATGCTGCTCGGGGGTGTCGCCCTCGCCGAGGGCGGCGGCGATGCCGCCCTGCGCCCAGCGGGTGGAGCCGTCGTCGAGGCGTGCCTTGGTGACGACGACCGTCCTGAGCCCGGCCGCCGTGCAGCGCAGCGCCGCGGTGAGTCCGGCGACGCCGGAGCCGACCACGACCACGTCGGCGTCGATGGCCCAGCCGGGCACGGGCGCGGTGAGCTGGATGCCGGCCGGCAGGCCGGGCTCCGGCGTCCGGGCGGACTCGGCGGTCACTGGGCGGCTCCGAACGTCAGGGGGATGTTGTCGATCAGCCGCGTCGCGCCGACCCGCGCGGCCACGGCGAGGATCGCCTCGCCGGTGTGGTCGTCGGGGACCTCGGTGAAGTCGGCGGGGTCCACGAGGGCCAGGTAGTCGAGCGTGAAGGACCGGTTGTCCCTGGCCGCCTGGTCGAGGACGACGCGGGCCGCGGACCGTACGGCGTGCGCGCCGCAGCCCCGCGTCGGCGGCGTACGTGAGGCGGCGTGCGCCACCGCGTGGGTGTCGGCGGCGGCACGGGCCTCGCCGAGCGCGGAGAGGGCGGCGGCGCGGGCATTGGACGTGGGCGCGGACTCCGCGCGGGCGCGCAGCGCGTGCTGGGCGCCCAGACGGTCTCTCGCGGCGAAGAGCGCGAGGGAGAGCGCGAGGGCGGTACGGCGCTCGGCGGCGGAGAGGAACCGGTTGCGGCTGGAGAGGGCGAGACCGTCGCCCTCCCGGACCGTCGGCACGCCGACGATCTCGACCGGGAAGTTCAGGTCGCGGGCCATCCGCCGGATCAGCGCGAGCTGTTGGGCGTCCTTCTGTCCGTAGAAGGCGACGTCGGGGGCGGTGAGGTGCAGCAGCTTCGCGACGACGGTGAGCATGCCGTCGAAGTGTCCGGGCCGCGCGGCGCCTTCGAGGCGCTCCCCCATCGGGCCGGCGGAGATCCGCACCTGGGGCGTGCCGCCCGGGTACACCTCGTCGACGGACGGCGCGAACACGGCGTCGGCGCCCGCCGCCTCGGCCGTCTTGAGGTCCGATTCGAGTGTCCGGGGGTAGCGGTCGAGGTCTTCGCCCGCGCCGAACTGGAGCGGGTTGACGAAGACGGTGACGACGACGGAACCGGCCGGGCCGACGTGCGCCCGCGCGGCACGTACCAGCGCGGCGTGGCCGTCGTGGAGGGCGCCCATCGTCATGACGACGGCGGTACGGGCGGCGGGTGCGGGCTCATGGGTTGCCGCGGGCCGTTCGCCGTGCCGGGCGAGCAGCCGGTGAAGCTCCGCGCGCGTGGAGGCCACTTCGAGGCTCATCGGGCGCTTCCCCCGTGGTGGTCACCGTCGGCGAGGACGTCCAGCAGGTCCTCGGCCAGCCCCGGCTTGAGCAGCCCGTGGGCGAGCGCCCGGTCTGCCGTCGTACGGGCCATCGCCAGATAGCCCGGCACGACGGCGGGCGCGTGCTCGCGCAGTTCGGCGACATGCGCGGCGACGGTGCCGGCGTCGCCGCGCGCCACGGGACCGGTGAGCGCGGCATCGCCGGAGCGCAGCGCGTTGTCGAGGGCGGCGCCGAGGAGCGGGCCGAGCATCCTGTCCGGCGCGGCGACGCCGGCCTTGCTCAGCAGCTCCATCGACTGCGCGACCAGCGTGACCAGGTGGTTCGCGCCGAGCGCCAGGGCCGCGTGGTAGAGCGGGCGGGCGTCCTCCTCGACCCACTCGGGCTCGCCGCCCATCTCGATGACCAACGCCTCAGCGGCGAGCCGCAGTTCGTCGGGCGCCGTGACCCCGAAGGAGCAGCCCGCCAGCCGCTGGACGTCCACGGAGGTGCCGGTGAACGTCATCGCGGGGTGGAGCGCGAGCGGCAGCGCGCCCGCGTGCAGGGCGGGGGAAAGCACCTTCGTGCCGTACCGCCCGGACGTGTGGACCAGCAGCTGTCCCGGCCGTACGGCTCCGGTCTCGGCGAGCCCTTCGACCAGGCCGGGCAAGGCGTCGTCCGGGACGGTCAGCAGCACCAGTTCGGCGCGGGCCAGCACTTCGGCGGGCGTCACGAGGGGCACGTCGGGGAGCAGGACGGCCGCCCTCCGTACGGAGGCGTCGGAGACGCCCGACGCGGCGACCGGGCGGTGGCCCGCGAGCCGGAGAGCGGCGGCCAGCGTCGGCCCGACGCGGCCGGAACCGACGACTCCGACCGTGAGCCGGGCGGGCCTGTCCCTCGGGTCACGTGGATCTCTGGGAACTGCTGATGCGTTCACGCGGCGGGGCCTTCCGTTCCAGTCCGCGACGGGTACCGGACGATTTCTCGCCATGCTACGCCAGCGTTTCGTGGCATTCCCCGACTGTCCACAGGCTGTGGGCGACCCCGGTGAAGGACTGGGACCCGTCTGCCCCGTGGACGATGATCCCCCCATGGCAGACATCAGCGAACAGGACGAACGACGGCGGCGGCTGGCCGCCTGGAAGGCGTCCGGACGGACCCTCTGGCGCAGCTCGGCCGACCGGCCCCTCGGTGAGCGGCTGGCCGCTCTGGCGGCCGACGCGTCATCGGTCCATGACCTGGACGAATGGACGGACGTGTACGGGGACGGGGTCGTCGCGGAGCTGGAGAGCCGGGTGGCGGACCTGCTCGGCTTCCCGGCCGCCGCGTTCTTCCCGACCGGGACCATGGCGCAGCAGGTGGCGCTGCGGTGCTGGGCGGGGCGCACCGGGAACGCGACCGTGGCGCTGCATCCGCAGGCGCACCCGGAGGTGCACGAGGGCGGCGCCCTGTCGGTCGTCAGCGGCCTCCGTACGGTCCACCCGACGTCCGCGCCCCGGCTCCCGACGGCCGAGGAGATCCACGCCGCGGACGAGCCGTTCGGCACGCTGATGCTGGAACTGCCGCTGCGCGACGCGGGGTTCGTGCTGCCGACGTGGGACGAGCTCGTCGCCGTGGTGGCGGCGGCGCGCGAGCGGGACGCGGTGGTGCACTTCGACGGCGCGCGGCTGTGGGAGTGCGTGACGCACTTCGGCCGGCCGCTGAAGGAGATCGCGGGGCTCGCGGACAGCGTGTACGTGTCCTTCTACAAATCCCTGGACGGGCTGTCGGGGGCGATGCTCGTGGGCCCGTCGGCGGTGGTGGAGGAGGCGCGGGTGTGGCGGCATCGGTACGGAGGGCAGCTCTTCCAGCAGTATCCGGCGGCGCTGTCCGCGCTGCTGGGGCTTGAGCGGGAGCTGCCGCGGCTGCCTTCGTACGTGGCGCACGCGCGCGTGGTCGCCACGGCGCTGGCGGAGGCGTTCGCGGCACCGGCGCCGGGCGCGGCGGGGGAATCGGCGGCCCCGTGGTTCCGCGTACATCCACGTACACCGCACACGCACCAGTTCCAGGTGTGGCTTCCGCACGACGCGGCGGTGCTCAACGAGGCGGCCGTACGGCAGGCCGAGGAGACCGGTGTGACGCTGTTCCGCCGCTGGTTCGAGTCGGGTGCGGGCCCGCCCGGTGTGGCGGTGGCGGAGGTGACGGTGGGTTCGGACGGGCTGGAGTGGACGGCGGACGACGTGCGGCTGGCCGTCGGTGAGTTCATGGCGCGAGTGGTGCCGGGGTAACGGGCCCGCCGATTGACGGACGGCGTCAATCGTCCGCCGCGGTGTCGGTGGTGGCGTGCAGCATGGGTGCATGAGCGTGACCATCGACATCACCGGGCTGCCACACGAGCGCATCGTCTTCGGACCTTCACCGCTCGCGGAGCTGGGCGCCGCCCTGCACGTGCTGTCGGAGCCCGGCCACCACGCCCGGCTCCACGGCTGGGTCACCTCCACGTCCGCCGGCCTCAAGCCCGAGCTGGCCGACCGGCTGCACGAGGCGGACTTCCTGTGGCGGTCCGCCCGCTCCGACATCCTGCTGCCCGCCCGCCCCCGCGAGACGCTGGCCGAGGAGCTGGACGACCTCGACACGATGCCGGACGAGCAGTACGTGGCGGCGGCGCTGGAGATCTCCTGCGCCAGTCAGTACGGCACGGGCGCGCCGTCCCCGCTGGTGGACACCGCGATGCGCGAGCGCGTACTGGAGCTGGCGGCGGCACGAGGGCCGCACCAGGCCGCCTTCGTACGGCGCATGCTGACCGACCCGCCCGCCGTCCGGGCATGGATACGGCGGCTGCTGGAGGACTGCGACGAGGCGTTCTTCGCCGAGACCTGGCGGCGTGTCCGGGTCCAGCTGGCCGCCGACGCCCGGCACAAGACCGAACTGCTGCGCCACAAGGGGCTCGCGGACGCCGTCGCCGCCGTCTCGTCCGCCGTGAGCCTCCAGGAGACGGGCACGGGCGGCCTCGCCGTCGTCGTCGACAAGCTCACGTCGGGCGGTACGAGCGCCGCCGGGACGGGCCTGACCTTCCTGCCGACCGCCTTCGGCTGGCCGCATCTGCTGGCGCTGTACGCGCGCGACTGGCAGCCGGTCGTCCAGTACCCGGTGGGCAGCCCGGAGCCGTCGGGCGGCGCCCCCTCCGTGGAGATGGTCAAGCTGCGTCTGGAGGCGGTCGCGCACCCCATGCGGATGCGGATGTGCCGGAGTCTGGCGCGGGGCTCGTACACGACGGGCGAGCTGGCCGACACGTACGGGATCACGGCGCCCGAGGTGTCCCGGCATCTGGCCGTGATGCGGAAGGCCGGTCTGCTGACCACCCGCCGCCGGGGGCGCTATGTGCTGCACCAGTTGGACGTGACCCTCGTGGCCCGGCTCGGCAGCGACTTCCTGGAGGGCGTGCTGCGCTGAGTGGCGAGCCGCTCGCGGCCCGATCGAGGGCACGACAATCGCGGGCACGCCCTCGGCCCCGGCCTCGGGCTCAGTCGAAGCGGATGTGCTTGACGCCGGTCCAGGCCCGCCGCAGCCGGTGGCGGAACGCGCTGTCGGTGTTCGGGGCGAGCCGCAGCCCTGCCGACGCGGCGACGGTGTCGGCGACCTGGGGGATCGTCAGGCCGTCCGTACGGATGTGCTCGCCGAACTCCGGCCGGGACAGTCGCTCCAGACAGTGGTCCAGCTTCCCGACGGCGAAGCTCTCCCGCTTGAGCCCCAGCCCGAGTCCGCGTTCGGTGAGCCTCTTAAGGACGGTCTCGCGCGCGGCCAGCAGAGCGAAGTGGTGTACGTCGTGGCCCTCCTCGCGCAGTCGGCCGACGATCTCCTTGAAGTAGCCGTCGTCGACGAGCGTCATGGGGGCGATGACCGTGCCGTCGTGCTCGCGCAGCGCCAGATCGAGCATGTCGTGGACGCCCTGCCGCCAGACGGGCAGGTCCTGGAAGTCACCACGGAGCCCCGCTGGCAGCATGCGGTGCAGCCCGAACCCGACGTACTCGGGATCGCAGACGACGCTGCCCGGCAGCCGCCGCGCGATCTCGTGCGCGGTCTGTGTCTTCCCGCCGCCGAACGGCCCGTTGATCCACAGCAGCATCAGAGGGCGCCTCCTCCGGCGCGCACCAGCCCCGACTCGTACGCGAGCACCACGACCTGCACCCGGTCGCGCAGACCGAGCTTGGTGAGGATGCGGCCGACGTGCGTCTTCACGGTCGCCTCGGAGAGCACCAGCCGGGCGGCGATCTCGCCGTTCGACAGGCCCTGGGCGACCAGCAGCATGACTTCGCGCTCGCGGCCGGTCAGCCGCTCCAGCGCGCCGGTGGCCGCGCCGTTCTCCTTGCCGCTCGGCAGCATGGCCGAGAAGCGGTCGAGCAGCCGGCGCGTCGTGGACGGCGCGACGACCGCGTCACCGCTGTGCACGGCGCGGATCGCGGTCAGCAGTTCGGAGGGCGGTACGTCCTTGAGCATGAAGCCGCTGGCGCCCGCCTTGAGCCCCGAGAAGGCGTACTCGTCGAGGTCGAACGTGGTCAGGATGAGCACCTTGGGCGGGTCGGGCTCCGCGCAGATCCGGCGGGTCGCCTCCACGCCGTCCAGCCGCGGCATGCGGACGTCCATCAGGACGACGTCCACGGCGGTGCCGCGCAGATTCTCGATCGCCTCCGCTCCGTCGCCCGCCTCCGCGACGACCTCCATGTCCGGCTGTGCGGCCAGCACCATGCGAAAACCGGTGCGCAGCAGCACCTGGTCGTCGACGAGCATCACGCGGATCGACATCGGCGGGTTCCTTGTCCGTTGGGTCCAGTGATCGGGTGGGTCGGATCGGTTCAGGTCGGGTCGGGTCGGGTCGGGTCGGGTCGGGGAGAAGTGGGCGGGGGTGGTGGCGGTCGCGGCTCAATGCGCGGGCTTCAGGGGAAGCAGCGCGCTGATGCGGAAGCCGCCCCCCGGGCGGGGCCCCGCGTCGAGCGTGCCGCCGACCATGCCGACGCGCTCGCGCATCCCGATGAGACCGTGTCCCCGGCCGTCCGCGCCACCGTCCACGTACATCTCGTGGCCCGCGCCGCGCCCGTCGTCCTCGACCAGGAGTCCGAGCCCGTCGTCGAAGTAGACCAGACGCACACTGGCTCCCACATCGGGTCCGCCGTGCTTACGGCTGTTCGTCAGGGCCTCCTGCACGATCCGGTACGCGGTGAGCTCCACCCCGCTCGGCAGCGACCGGGGCGTGCCCTCGACCTTGAAGTCCACGGTGAGCCCCGCCGACCGCACCTGTTCGACCAGATCCTCTATCTGCCGGACGTCGGGCTGCGGCACGTACTCACCGCTCTCCTTGACGTCCCCCGTCCGCAGCACTCCGAGCAGCCGGCGCATCTCCGCCAGCGCCTGCCGTCCGGTGCCCGAGATGGTCTCCAGGGCCTGTCTGGCCTGCTCGGGCGCGGTGTCCAGGACATAGGCGGCGCCGTCGGCCTGGACGACCATCACGGACACGTTGTGCGCGACGACGTCGTGCAGTTCGCGGGCGATCCGCGCGCGCTCGGCGGCGACGGCCACCTTGGCCTGCGCCTCGCGCTCCTTCTCCAGCCGGGTGGCGCGCTCCTCCAGCTCGGCGAAGTAGGCGCGACGGGTACGGATGGAGTCGCCGAGCACCCAGGCGAGCACGAAGGGCACGGTCAGCACGACGGTGAGGAAGACCTGCCCGCTGAAGCTGGCCTCGTTGGTGGGCCAGCGCAGTGACGCCAGCGGCGCCGCGGCCAATCCGCCGATCAGCCCCAGCCGGGTGGCCCAGCGGGGGCCACCACGGGCGGCGACCGTGTAGATCAGCGCCAGCATGGCGAAGTCGGCCGGATTGACGCTGACATCGGCCAGCAGCTGGACCACGCCCAGTACGGCCGTGAGCAGCAGCATCTTGTCCGGGGCACGTCGGCGCAGCGCGACGGTCAGCGAGAGCAGAAGAACGACGACGAGGGCCACGAGCATCCGCTCGGCGCCGGTGTTGCTCTCCACCCCCACCCACAGCACGGAGCACCCGAAGAGCACCACAGCCCAGAAGCTGTCGACGCCCGTCGGGTGCCTGCGGAGAAAATCATAGAGACGCTGCACGTAACCCAGCGTAGGGAAGCGAGAAAGGTAGAAGGGTCAACCGGAGGGCCGATCCGGTCGGTCGGCGCGTACTCCCCAAGGTGGAGACTTGGGCCTGTGACGGATGAGACGTGTAAGCGCGAGGGGACTCGCGGGGCTCCGTGGGGCCAGGAGCCGCGTGGGTGGGCCGCGGCCATGGAGAGCGCGCTGTACGGCCCGGAGGGCTTCTACCGGCGCCCTGAGGGGCCCGCCGGGCACTTCCGTACCTCCGTGCACGCCTCCCCGCTGTTCGCGTCGGCCGTCGCGCGCCTGCTGATGGCGACGGCGGAGGCGCTGGACACCGACGAGATCGCGCTGGTCGACGTCGGCGCGGGACGCGGGGAGCTGCTGACGGGGGTCCTGGCCGCCGTACCGGACGGGCTGGCCGTGAGGCCGTACGCCGTCGAACGGGCCGCCCGTCCGCCGGGGCTCGACGGGCGCGTCGAGTGGACCGACCGGCCGCCGACCGGTGTGCGGGGGCTGCTGTTCGCCAACGAGTGGCTGGACAACGTGCCCGTCGACGTCGCCGAGACCGGGCCCGACGGGACGGTGCGGTACGTCCTGGTCGGCCCCGACGGTACGGAGCGGCCCGGCGCCCCGGTCGACGGCGCGGACGCCGCGTGGCTGGCGCGCTGGTGGCCGATGGCCGAGCCGGGGGCGCGGGCGGAGATCGGGCGCAGCCGTGACGAGGCGTGGGCCGCCGCAGTGGCGACGCTGGACCGGGGGCTGGCGGTGGCCGTCGATTACGCCCATGTACGGGGCGACCGGCCGCTGTTCGGGACGCTGACCGGGTTCCGGGACGGCCGCGAGGTGCGCCCGGTGCCGGACGGGAGCTGCGACATCACCGCGCATGTCGCGCTGGACGCGTGCGCGGCGGCGGTCGCGGTGGACGGCTCGGACGACACCGGCGACACCGACGACGACGCGGGCGTCGCGGACATCGGGGGCGATGCGGCGGCCTTCGTACTGAGTCAGCGCGAGGCCCTGCACCGCCTCGGCGTCAGCGGGCAGCGCCCACCGCTCTCCCTCGCCAAGACCGACCCCGCCTCCTACGTAGGCGCGCTCGCCTCCGCCGGCCAGGCCGCCGAACTGACCGCCCGCGGCGGCCTCGGCGACTTCGGCTGGCTGATGACCCCCGTCCGTACCGCTCTGAGAGACTGGGCCCCATGACGGAGACCACCCGCACGACGGTCGGCATCGGCGGCGCGGCCGAGAGCACGGACATGGTGCTCAACATCGGGCCCCAGCACCCCTCCACGCACGGTGTGCTCCGGCTGCGACTGGTACTCGACGGTGAGGTGATCCGGCACGCCGAGCCGGTCATCGGCTATATGCACCGCGGCGCCGAGAAGCTGTTCGAGGCGCGCGACTACCGCCAGATCGTGATGCTCGCCAACCGCCACGACTGGCTGTCGGCGTTCTCGAACGAGCTGGGTGTGGTGATGGCCGTCGAGCGCATGCTCGGTATGGAGGTGCCGCAGCGCGCCGTCTGGACCCGGACCCTGCTCGCCGAGCTGAACCGGATGCTCAACCATCTGATGTTCCTCGGCTCCTACCCCCTCGAACTGGGCGGGATCACCCCGGTGTTCCACGCCTTCCGGGAGCGCGAGGAGCTCCAGGCCGTCATGGAGGAGATCTCCGGCGGCCGGATGCACTTCATGTTCAACCGGGTCGGCGGTCTCAAGGAGGACCTGCCCGCCGGCTGGCTGGACCGCGCCAGGCACGCGGTCTCCGAGGTCCGTTCGCGGATGGACGTGTACGACAGGCTGGTCCTCGGCAACGAGATCTTCCGGGGCCGGACCCGTGGCGTGGGCGTCCTCTCGGCGAAGGCCGTGCACGCGTACGGGGTCTCGGGGCCGATCGCGCGGGCCTCGGGCGTCGACTTCGATCTGCGCCGCGACGAGCCGTATCTCGCGTACGGCGAACTCCAGGACACGCTCGAGGTCGTGACCCGCGAGGACGGCGACTGCCTGGCCCGCTTCGAGTGCCTGCTGGGGCAGACCCACAACTCGCTGGACCTCGCGGACGCGTGTCTGGACCGCATCGCGGATCTGGAGCCCGGTCCGATCAACCAGCGGCTGCCCAAGGTTCTCAAGGCGCCCGAGGGACACACGTACGCCTGGACCGAGAACCCACTCGGCATCAACGGCTACTACCTGGTGTCGAAGGGCGAGAAGACGCCGTACCGGCTGAAGCTGCGCTCCGCGTCCTTCAACAACATCCAGGCCCTCACCGAACTGCTGCCCGGCACCCTGGTCGCCGACATGGTGGCGATCCTCGGCTCGCTCTTCTTCGTCGTCGGCGACATCGACAAGTAGGACGGACTCGGACGCCGTTCGGCCGTCGCCGTCCAGGACTCGGACGCCGTCTAGGAGCCGATCGCGCTGCGCAGTTGACCCAGCGGCAGCGGCTCGGTCTCGTCGTGCTCGGTCAGGTCGATGACCTGACCCACCGCCCGGTCCTCGGACCCGCGCTGTACGGCCAGGGCCTCCTCGCCGACCACATCTGCCAGGTCCTCGCGCTGCGCACGCTCCAACTGCGCGGGCTCCGGCCGTCCGGCCCCGGTGTCCACGGCCTCCGGGCCGGCTGGGCCGTCCTCCGTCGCGCCGTCGGGCGGTTCGATCGCGGCCGGGCCGTCCTTCTGCGTACCGAAGAAGTCGAACCCTCCCTCGGGGCCCCTCTGGAGCCGGTGCCGCCGGTTGTACGGGACGATCGCCGACGCGCCGGGGTGGGGGCGGGTGGCGGGCAGGGACGACGTCGGCCGGACCTTCAGCGGCAGCGCGGACGACGGGCGCGTGTGCTGCTCGGCGGCCGTCGCCGCTTGTGCCGCGCGCCGCTCCTCGGCCGCCTTCTCCCGCTCGGCCTTCTCCCGTTCCGCCCTCTCCGCGCGCGCCTTCTTCTCGGCCTTCGCGGTCCGCTTCGCCCGCTCCGCCTCCGCCTCGGCCTCGCGGGCCGCGCGTTCTGCGAGCTGTCGCCGGCGGGCGTCTTCGAGGATCCGCCTGGTGTGCTGCGTGATGCCGTTGCGCGTCAGGTCGTCCAGGGCCTTCGAGGCCCGGAAGTACGCCGACGCGGTGGGCGTACTGCCCGCGGGGGGCAGCGCCTTGGGCTCCTGGGCCGCCTCTATCGCGAGCTGCCGCCGGCCCTCCAGCGCACTGGCCCGCGCGGTTTCCGCCGTGGCGTACCGCCGCAGGAGCGCGGCGTGCTCACCGCGCAGCTTCGCGAGTTCGACCCGCTTGGCGCGCAGTTTGGTCTCGAGCCTGGTGCGAATCTCGCGCGATTCGTCGATATCGGCTTCGAGTTCCGCTATTCGCTCCTCGGTCTTCCACTCCTCGCTCGCCCGCGCGCGCAACAGCTCCGCGACACGCCTGCCCGCCGCCGAGTCCCAACTGCGCATCAGATAAGCGCCGGTGGCGGCGGCGACCGCGGTGACGGCCACCAGACCGCGGAGCGCCACGGGTTCCGCGAGCAGCCAGGCACCCGCGGCGCACAGCGCCGCGGCCCCTGCTACGGCCGACGGCGGCAGAATCCTGTGGAGGGGCGGGGAATGGCGATGGCGTCCACGTGGCATGGCCCGAAATTTACCGCGCGTGGACGCGGAATGGGGGTCGGCCGGACAATCTTTCCCCGTCCGTTGCCGACTCCACTCCCCTCCCTCTACTTCCCGCCGCTTCCGGCTACTTGCCGATCAGACCTTTCGACTCCAGATACTCCTTGGCGACATCCGCGGGCTTCGCACGTTCGGCGTCGACCTTCAGGTTCAGCTTCGCGAGATCCTCTGTCGTGAGGGCGTCGCTGAGTTTGCCGAGAAGGTCCGCTATCTCCTGAGAACCGGCGTCCTTGGCATTGACCACCGGAAGTACGTTGTCCGCGTTCTGGAGCTTCTTGTCGTCCTCCAGGACCACCAGACCGAAGCTGTCGAGCGTGCCGTCGGTGGTGGTGCTCAGCACCAGCTGGTCCTTGCCGTCCTTCACCGCCTGCTTGGCCTGCGGGGTGCCGACACCCTGCGGGTCGATACCGGTGACATCGATCCCGTACGTCGCCTTGAGACCGGGCGCGCAGAACGGCCGCACCTCGCACTCGTCGCCCGCGGCGATCTTCACCTTGAGCTTCGAGGCGCCCAGATCCGAAAGGGTCTTGAGGTTGTTCTTCTCCGCGTATTCCTTGGTCACGGCGAAGGCGTTCTGGTCGACCGCCTTGCCGGCGGGCAGCACCTTCAGCCCGAGCGGCTCGGCCAGCTTCTCCAGGGCGGCGACCGTGGCGGCCGTGTCGCTGGAGGCGAGCGGGGTCTTCAGTGCCTCGTCCGCGCCGTTCACCTTGGCGTTGAGGAATTCGGTGAGCGTCGCCGCGTACTCCGGGACGACGTCGATCTCACCCTTCTCCAGGGAGGGCTCGTACAGCTCGCGGTTCTTCACCGTGGTGACGGAGGTGTCGTATCCGCCGTCACCGAGGATCTGCGCGTAGAGCTCGGCGAGCACCTTGGACTCGGTGAAGGCCGCGGCGCCCACGACGAGGGAGCCCTTCTTGTCGGAGCCGGAGCCCTTGTCGGAGCCGCTGTCCGATTCCAGGCTGTCGCCGCCGCACGCGACGAGCGACCCGGTGAGGACGACGGCGCCAAGTACCGCACCCGCCATGCGCGAGGTCTTGCTCATGAAAGTTCACCATCCGTAGAGGCCATAGGGAGGCCGAGAAAGTCGGTCGTCACACGGTCGTCGTGTCACTCGGGTCGTCGTCACACGGTCTTCGTCACCCGGTCTCGCGGGAGCGAGTCGCCCGTCGGGAGCGCGTCGGTCTTACCGAGGGCGTCGTTCGGAACGCCGTTCGGGGCGCCGTCCCGTGTGCCGGGCGACTGTGACCGGGTGGCGGCAGTGGGAGGAGACGGGTCGAGCATCCGGTCCACCACCACGAGCACGCCCTCGACCAGCAGCGCGAGCAGCGCCACCAGGAGCGCGCCCGCGACCACCTGCGGGGTGTCGTAGGTGTTGAACCCGGCGGTGATGATCCGCCCGAGGCCGCCCTGCCCCACCATCGCCGCGATCGTGGCCGTGGCGACCACCTGCACGGAGGCCGACCGCAGGCCGGTCATCACCATCGGGTACGCCAGGGGCAGCTCGACCCGGAGGAAGAGCTGGCGCCCGGACATCCCCATGCCCCGAGCGGCTTCCAGCACCGCGCGGTCCACCTCCCGCATACCCACGTAGGCGTTGGTCAGCAGCGGCGGCACGGCGAAGAGCACCAGCGCGACGATCGTCGGCACATAGCCGGCGTTGCGCAGCGGGGAGAGCATGAACAGGGCGAGCACGGCGAAGACCGGGATCGCCCGCCCCACGTTGGAGATGTTGATGGCGAGGGCGCCGCCCTTGCCGATGTGCCCGAGGTAGAAGGCCGTCGGCAGGGCTATCGCACAGGCGAGCGCGAGCGCGACCCCGCTGACGTACACATGCTCACCGAGCCGGGCCAGGGCCCCGCTCTCGCCGGACCAGTTGGAGCCGGTGATCAGCCAGGTCCACGCGTCACCCAGAACACCCATGGGTCAGCCCCCCACCTTCACCGGGTCGCCGGCCCGGCCCGCGCGCGCCGGACGTGACGTGCGGCCCTTGCCCGTACGTATTCGTGTCCAGGGCGTGAGCAGCCGCTGGAGTCCCAGGAGCAGCAGGTCGGCGGTGACCGCCAGCAGCACGCACAGCACGGAGGCGGCGAGCACCTGCGCCTTGAACAGGCTCGGCAGCGCGTCCTCGATGAGATTGCCCAGACCGCCGCGCCCCACGATCGAGCCGACGGTCGTCAGCGCGATCGTGGAGACCGTCGCGATCCGGATTCCCGCCATCAGCGCGGGCAGGGCGAGCGGCAGCTCGACCTCCCAGAGCAGCCGCCCGGAGCCGTACCCCATCCCGCGGGCGGCCTCCTTGGCCTCCGCGGGGACGGAGTCGAGGCCCGCCATGATGTTCCTCACGAGGATCGTCAGGGAGTACAGCACCAGGCCGGTGACCACCAGCGCGGTCGACAGCCCGAAGAACGGCAGCAGCAGCGAGAACATCGCCAGCGACGGGATCGTGTAGAGCAGTGTCGTCAGTCCGAGTACGGGGCCGGCGAAAGCCGGTTTGCCTCGGGCGAGCAGCGCGAGCGGAAAGGCCACGAGCAGCCCGATGAGGACCGAGACGACGGTGATCCCGATGTGCTGGACCGTCGCATCGATCAACTCCTGGCTACGGGAGCGGAGATACTCTCCGCAGATCCATTCGTTCGCCGCCAGGCAGCTTTGAGCGCTCATCCACCCCCGCCTCCCCTATCTCCCCGAACGTATGTCTGGTGTCTTTGTCTGGGCGACCCTATCCCCGACCACCGACAATCGCGGAAGGCCGCCACATTCCAGCAACATTGCCTTCACACAAGACGCGTCACAATGGGGAAATCATGATCCGATTCGAGCACGTCACCAAGCGGTACCCGGACGGCACCACGGCCGTCGACGACCTCAGCCTGGAGGTCGGAGCGGGCGAGCTGGTCACGCTCGTCGGACCGTCCGGCTGCGGCAAGACCACCACCATGAAGATGGTCAACCGGTTGATCGAACCGACCGAAGGCCGGATATTCATGGACGGGGACGACATATCAACCATCGACCCCGTCCAACTCCGGCGCCGGATCGGTTATGTGATCCAGCAGGTCGGCCTGTTCCCCCACAAGACGATCCTGGAGAACACGGCGACCGTCCCCCATCTCCTGGGCTGGCAGCGCGGCAAGGGCCGTGAGCGCGCGGCCGAACTCCTCGACCTGGTCGGCCTCGACCCGTCCGTCTACGGCGACCGCTACCCGGAGCAGCTCTCCGGCGGGCAGCGCCAGCGGGTGGGCGTCGCACGGGCACTCGCCGCCGATCCGCCCGTCCTGCTGATGGACGAGCCCTTCGGCGCGGTCGACCCTGTCGTACGCGAACATCTCCAGAACGAGTTCCTGAAGCTCCAGGCCGCCGTCAACAAGACCGTGCTCTTCGTCACTCACGACATCGAGGAGGCCGTCCGGCTCGGTGACCGGATCGCCGTCTTCGGGCAGGGGACCATCGAGCAGTTCGACGCCCCCGCCGCCGTGCTGGGCGCTCCCGCCACGCCGTACGTCGCCGACTTCGTCGGCGCGGACCGCGGCCTCAAGCGCCTCTCGGTCACCCCGATCGAGGAGGGCGACCTGGAACAGCCGCCCGTCGTCCATCTGGACGACCCGCTGCGGGCGGCGGCGGCGAAGCTTTCCAAGGAGGGCGCGCGCTGGGCGGTCGTCCTGGACGCCGAGGACAATCTGCACGGCTGGATCTCCACCGAGCAGACCGGCTCCTCGGGCACCGTGCGGGAGCACGCCCGCCGTATGGAGGCCTGGCTGCCCGTCGGGGCCTCCCTCAAGCAGGCGTTCTCCACGATGCTCCAGCACGACGCCGGCTGGATCGCCGTCATCGACAAGGAGTCGACCGGCCGCTTCCTCGGCGTCCTGACCCCGGCCCGGCTGCACGAGGCACTGCGCCGCTCGATCGACGCGGACGCGCACGCGATCCCCCGCACCGAGGTGGAACTGGAGACGGTCGCCCAGATCGCCGCTTCCTGACAGCGCCGTCCGGGAGGGGCCGCGCCGCCCGGGCGACGCGTTCCCGCCCCCGTACGGGCCTAGGGTGGGACGTATGAGTACGTTGCGCCCGCGGGGCGGAAGGGGCACGGTCGACGGCCTGCCGGAGTGGGACCGCTGCGCGGTCATGGGTGTCGTCAACGTGACGCCCGATTCCTTCTCCGACGGAGGCCGCTGGTTCGACACCACCGCCGCGGTCAAGCGCGGCCTGGATCTGGTCACCGAGGGCGCCGACCTGGTGGACGTGGGCGGCGAGTCGACCCGCCCCGGCGCCCCCCGGGTCGACGAGGACGAGGAGCTGCGGCGCGTCGTGCCCGTCGTACGGGGCCTGGCCTCCGAGGGCGTCACCGTTTCGGTGGACACCATGCGGGCGTCCGTCGCCGAACGGGCGGTGGCCGCCGGCGCCGTCCTGGTCAACGATGTCAGCGGCGGCCTGGCGGACCCGGCCATGGTGCCCGCCGTCGCCGCCGCGGGGGTGCCGTTCGTCGTCATGCACTGGCGCGGCTTCAGCCAGGACATGAACAGCCGCGCCGTCTACACGGACGTCGTCGCCGAGGTGCTGGCCGAACTCCGCGAGCGCATCGAGGCGGTCGTCGCCGGCGGCATCGCCCCCGAGCGCCTGGTCGTCGACCCCGGCCTCGGCTTCGCCAAGGGCACCGAGCACGATCTCGCGCTGCTGGCCCGTCTGGCGGACCTGCGGGCACTGGGCAGGCCCCTGCTGGTCGCCGCGTCCCGCAAGCGGTTCCTCGGCCGGGTACTGGCCGGTGAGGGCGCCCCGCCGCCCGCGCGCGAGCGGGACGCCGCCACCGCCGCCGTCTCCGCGATCGCCGCGCACGAGGGCGCCTGGGCGGTACGGGTGCACGAGGTACGCGCGACGGCCGACGCCGTCCGCGTGGCGCGCGCCGTCGAGGGTGCCCGGTGAGGAGTCTGCCGAGCGGGACCGACAAGGAACAGGTCGACGCCCTCAACACCGCCTTCTACGAAGCCATGGAGCGCGGCGACCTGGACGGGCTGTCCGCCCTGTGGCTGGACGGCGACAGCCCCGGCGTCAGCTGCGTCCATCCGGGCTGGCCGGTGCTCTCGGGCCGCGGCGAGGTGCTCCGCTCGTACGCGCTGATCATGGCCAACACCGAGTACATCCAGTTCTTCCTCACGGATGTCGTGGTGTCCGTCGCGGGCGACACCGCCCTCGTGACCTGCACCGAGAACATCCTCAGCGGCGGACCGGCGGAGGAGAGCGGCGCGCTCGGCCCGCTCGTCGGCCAGCTGGTGGTCGCCACGAACGTGTTCCGACGCACCCCGGACGGCTGGCGGGTCTGGTCCCACCACGGCTCACCCGTTCTGGCCGAAACCGACGACGACCAGGACGACGAAACTCCCGCGTGAGTGGGTAGACGACCTTACGAGGGGTCGGCCCCGCTCCGCTGGAGCTACCTGCGGTGCCAGTCGCGCGGAGCCCGCCGCGAGCACGGTCCACGGCGCCCGAGGCCCCCACGGGCAGGGCCTGTCGGTGCCCGCGAGTAGATTCGACGGGGGACATCCGCCGTCCGCATACGGCATAGTGCCCCACTTGACCAACGACAGCAGGAGTGATTCGCGTGGACCGTCTCGCGCTGCGCGGCCTCAAGGCCCGTGGGCACCATGGCGTCTTCCCCCGGGAGCGCGAGGAGGGGCAGACCTTCATCGTGGATCTGGTGCTGAGCCTCGACACCCGCCCCGCCGCGGCCGGAGACGATCTGACGAGAACCGTCCACTACGGAGTCGTGGCCGAGGAGGTCGTGGCCGTCGTGCGGGGCGAGCCGGTCGACCTGATCGAGACGCTCGCCGAGCGCATCGCGGAGCAGTGTCTGAAGCACGACGGCGTCGACGAGGTCGAGGTGACGCTGCACAAGCCGGACGCCCCGATCACGGTGCCCTTCGACGATGTGACCATCACCATCACCCGGAGCCGAGTATGAATCCCCAGAGCGACCCGACCGTCCAGCCGGTGCCGGCCTCGGTGGTGGCCCAGGTCGACGCGGCGGACGTCACCCTGTCCAACCCGAAGCGCGCCGTGATCAGCCTCGGGTCCAATCTCGGCAACCGGCTGGAGACCCTTCAGGGCGCCATCGACGCGCTGGAGGACACTCCGGGCCTGCGGGTCAAGGCGGTGTCCCCGGTGTACGAGACGGAGCCGTGGGGTGTCGAACCGGGCTCCCAGCCCTCGTACTTCAACGCGATCGTCGTGGTGAAGACCACGCTGCCGCCCTCGTCCCTGCTGGAGCGCGCCCAGGCCGTCGAGGAAGCCTTCGACCGCGTCCGGGTGGAGCGCTGGGGGCCGCGCACGATCGACGTCGACATCGTGGCGTACGCGGACGTCGTGTCGGACGACCCGGTGCTCACCCTGCCGCACCCGCGCGCCCACCAGCGCGCCTTCGTGCTCGTGCCCTGGCACGACGTGGAGCCCGAGGCGCTGCTCGCCGGGCGGGGTACGGTCTCCGAACTGCTCGCCGTCATCGAGCAGCGGGGCGTGGAGCCGCGGGCGGACCTGGAACTCCGCCTGCCCGACTAATCGTTAGGCTCTGCGGACCGGCCGGCCGGTACGGGTGCCGGCCCAGGGGTGTCCGGTGCCGGTCGTGCGCGCCGGTGGTGTGTGCGGGTGACGTGTGTCAGTGACGAGCAAGGGTGAAGGGCGGGCTTTCGCGGTGGGGCAATTGCGGATCCGGGTTCTGTTCGGCATCTTCGCCGTGGCCGGGGTGCTCTCGTGGGGCGGTACGCGCCTCTGGGACTCCCTCGGCACCCTGCCCAGCGTCCCCCTCGCCGCGCCCATCGTGCTCGCGGTGATCGCCGTCGTCCTCACGGCGACGGCGCTCTCCCTGCGGTCGCGGCTGCGCGCCCAGCGTGAGCGTCGGCCCGGCGCCAAGGGCGTGGATCCGATGATGGCGGCCCGCGCCGTCGTTTTCGGCCACGCGAGCGCGCTGGTCGCGGCGCTGGTCGCCGGGATGTACGGCGGGACGGGCGTCTTCCTGCTCGGCTCCCTCGACATCCCCGCCCGGCGGGACCAGGCGTACTACGCGGGATTCTCGGTGCTGGCCGGCATCGCGGTGATCGCCGCCGCGATATTCCTGGAGCGTGTCTGCAAGCTGCCGGAAGAGCATGACGACGACCACAAGGGCGCCGCCCGCGCCTGAGCCCGTCCCCGACCGGTCCCGGCCAGGGCCGACCGGATCTCCGGGGACCTTCGCCCGTGGTGGTTCAGCGGGCCATGATCAGGCTCATCGCCTCGTTACGGGTGACCTGGTCGCGCAGCTGCCCCCGTACCGCCGAGGTGATCGTCTTGGCGCCGGGCTTGCGCACCCCGCGCATGGACATGCACATGTGCTCGCACTCGACGACCACGATCACCCCTCGCGGCTCCAGGATCTTCATCAGCGAGTCCGCGATCTGCGTGGTCATCCGCTCCTGGACCTGCGGCCTGCGGGCGAACACGTCCACGAGCCGCGCCAGCTTCGACAGCCCGGTGATCTTCCCGTCGGCCGACGGGATGTACCCGACGTGCGCGACACCGTGGAACGGCACCAGATGGTGCTCACAGGAACTCTGCACCTCGATGTCCTTCACCAGGACCATCTCGTCGTGGCCTATGTCGAACGTCGTCGTCAGAACATCCTCGGGCCGCTGCCACAGCCCCGCGAATATCTCCCTGTACGAGCGGGCCACCCGCCCCGGCGTCTCGCGCAGACCCTCGCGGTCCGGGTCCTCCCCGACCGCGATCAGAAGCTCCCGTACGGCGTTCTCGGCCCGCTTCTCGTCGAACTCGCCGATCACACCCTCGCCGTCCAGCTTCACGGGGTTGGTCATCTGAGCCTCGTTCCTCTGCCGTTCCGTGCGCGCCAACAGAAATGCCGCGCCCCATCAGGCTAAGACCTGTGGGGCGCGGCATCTATTCCGGGCCTGGTGAGAGACGCGGGATCAGCTTTCGGGACGATCCTCCGGAACGGCCTCGGCCGCGGACTCGCCGGCCGTCACACCGGGAATCGTGCCGTTGGTACCGGCCGCTCCGTTGGTGAGGGCCAGCTCCTTGGGCGAGAGCACCGGCGGACGTGTCGAAGGCGTACGCCGCGAGGAGCCGGTCCACGCCGGACGGGCCGGGCGTCGCACGATCGTCGAGAAGATCTCGGCGATCTGCTCCTTGTTGAGCGTCTCCTTCTCCAGCAGCGCGAGGACCAGGTTGTCGAGAACGTCGCGGTTCTCGACGAGAATCTCCCAGGCCTCGTTGTGCGCCGTCTCGATCAGCTTCTTGACTTCTTCGTCGACCAGCGCGGCGACCTCTTCCGAGTAGTCGCGCTGGTGGCCCATCTCACGTCCGACGAAGGGCTCCGAATTGTCACCGCCGAACTTGATCGCGCCGAGCCGCTCGGTCATGCCGTACTGCGTGACCATGGCCCGTGCCGTCGCCGACGCCTTCTCGATGTCGTTGGCCGCGCCGGTGGTCGGGTCGTGGAAGACCAGTTCCTCCGCCGCGCGCCCACCCATCATGTAGGCGAGCTGGTCGAGCATCTCGTTGCGCGTGGTCGAGTACTTGTCCTCGTCGGGCAGGACCATGGTGTAACCCAGGGCCCGGCCGCGGGACAAGATCGTGATCTTGTGCACCGGGTCGGAGTTCGGAGACGCCGCGGCTACAAGGGCGTGGCCGCCCTCGTGATACGCGGTGATCTTCTTTTCCTTCTCGGACATGATCCGGGTCCGCTTCTGCGGACCCGCCACGACTCTGTCGATCGCCTCGTCCAGGGAGTGGTTGTCGACGAGCTTCTTGTCGCCGCGCGCCGTGAGGAGCGCCGCTTCGTTCAGCACGTTCGCCAGGTCCGCGCCGGTGAAACCGGGCGTACGACGGGCGACGGCGCCGAGATCGACGTCCGGCGCGACCGGCTTGCCCTTCTGGTGGACCTTGAGGATCTCCAGACGGCCCAGCATGTCGGGGCGGTCGACCGCGATCTGGCGGTCGAAACGTCCCGGACGCAGCAGCGCGGGGTCGAGGATGTCGGGCCTGTTCGTGGCGGCGATCAGGATGACCCCGCCCTTCACGTCGAACCCGTCCATCTCGACGAGCAGCTGGTTGAGCGTCTGCTCGCGTTCGTCGTGGCCACCGCCGAGGCCCGCACCGCGGTGCCGGCCGACGGCGTCGATCTCGTCGACGAAGACGATCGCCGGAGCGTTCGCCTTGGCCTGCTCGAAGAGGTCACGCACTCGGGAGGCACCGACACCGACGAACATCTCGACGAAGTCGGAACCGGAGATCGAGTAGAACGGGACACCGGCCTCACCGGCGACCGCGCGGGCGAGCAGCGTCTTACCCGTACCGGGCGGGCCGTAGAGCAGCACGCCCTTCGGGATCTTGGCGCCCACGGCCTGGAACTTCGCGGGCTCCTGGAGGAACTCCTTGATCTCGTGGAGCTCCTCGACCGCTTCGTCGGACCCCGCGACGTCGGCGAACGTCGTCTTGGGAGTGTCCTTCGTAATGAGTTTGGCCTTGGACTTCCCGAACTGCATGACTCGGGAGCCGCCGCCCTGCATCTGATTCATCAGGAACAGGAAGACCACGACGATGAGGACGAACGGCAGCAGGGAGAGCAGCACGGAGACGAACGGGCTCTGCTTGGAGGGCGAGACCGTGTAGCCCTGCTTGATGTCGCCGCTCTCGAACTTGCCCTGCAGCTTCTCGGCCAGAGCCGAGCCCTGGGAGCCGATGTAACTGGCCTGTACCTTGTCGCCGCCCTGGACCTTCTGACCGTCCTTGAGGTCGATCTTGATGATCTGTTCGTCGCCGGTGGTCAGCTTGACCTGGTCGACCTGGTTCTTGTCGATCGCCTGGACGACCTCGCCGGTGTCCACCGTCTTGTAGCCGCCGGACGAGCCGACGACCTGCATCAACACGACCACGGCGAGGACGGCCAGCACGATCCACATGACCGGCCCACGGAAGTATCGCTTCACGTCCATCCATACGGAGCGAGAACGCCCCGTCCCTCCTGCCCGTAGGTAAATGTCGCTGTGAGAAAAGACTGTTCTTCGGACCGTACCCCAGCATTGTCACCCGCGACCGCACGGGACTGCCGGTAAACCGGTCTTCCCATGCTCCAACGGCGGGAGGGGTACTGGGGTTCCCGTCCCGGCCCGGCGGGCGCCGGGATCGGCTCAGCCGCCGTAGACATGGGGGGCGAGTGTGCCGACGAATGGAAGATTGCGGTACTTCTCCGCGTAATCCAGTCCATAGCCGACAACGAACTCATTCGGAATGTCGAATCCGATCCATTTCACATCGATCGCGACCTTTGCGGCATCCGGCTTACGGAGCAGCGTGCACACTTCGAGCGAGGCCGGCTCGCGCGAACCGAGGTTCGACAGCAGCCAGGAGAGCGTCAGGCCCGAGTCGATGATGTCCTCGACGATCACGACGTGCTTGCCCTTGATGTCGGTGTCCAGGTCCTTGAGGATCCTGACCACACCGGAGGACTGCGTCCCGGCGCCGTACGAGGACACGGCCATCCAGTCCATCGTCACGGGGGTGGACAGCGCACGCGCCAGGTCCGCCATCACCATCACGGCGCCCTTGAGGACGCCGACGAGAAGGACGTCCCTGCCCGTGTACTCCGCGTCGATCTTGGCGGCCAGTTCGACCAGCTTGGCGTCGATTTCTTCCTTGGTGAAGAGCACCGACTGGAGGTCGGCGCCCATGTCCTTGTGGTCCACCCGCATCACTTTCGTTGTCGGCCAGGAGGCCGGAACTCGCCACCCGGGAGACACAGCCGTCGTGCTTCAGCGCTTCAGCCCTGCCGGATGACCAGTCTGCCACCCTGCCGTTGGGCCTCGACGCGGCCCGGCAGGTTGATGGCTCCCTGGCCTCGCCAGCCCGTGATCAGGCGGTCGACCTCCTCGATGTGCCGGGCGAACAGCGACCCGGCGGGGGCGCCGGCGACGACGGCGGCCCGGCGCAGGACACGGCGCCGGACGGCGGGCGGCAGCACGTACAACTTGGCGCATTCCAGCTGTCCGGTGTCGTCCCGTACGGCGGACTCGGCGTCGGCCGCCCAGGCGTCGAGGGCGTCGGCGTCGTCGCGGGAGAGCTGAGCCGTACGGGCCAGCGCCTCGACGACGCCCTTGCCGAGCGCCTTCTCCAGGGCGGGCAGGCCCTCGTGGCGCAGGCGCGAGCGGGTGTAGGCGGGGTCGGCGTTGTGCGGGTCGTCCCAGACCGGGATCGCCTGGACGAGGCAGGCCTTGCGGGCCGTCTGCCGGTCGAGTTGGAGGAAGGGACGGCGGTAGCGGCCGGTGGCGCCGGAGACGGGGGCCATCCCGGAGAGCGAGCGGGTACCGGAACCGCGGGCGAGGCCGAGCAGGACGGTCTCGGCCTGGTCGTCGCGGGTGTGACCCAGCAGTACGGCGGCGGCGCCGTGCCGCTCGGCGGCCGCGTCCAGGGCGGCGTAGCGCGCGTCGCGGGCTGCGGCCTCCGGCCCTCCGTCGCGACCGACTGTCACGGCGACGGACTCGACGGGGTCGAGCCGCATGGCGGCGAGCCGGGAGACGACTTCGGCGGCACGGAGGTCGGAGCCGGGCTGTAGACCGTGGTCGACGGTGACGGCGCCCGCCCGGACGGAGAGCTTGCGGGCCTCGAAGGCGAGGGCGGAGGCGAGCGCCATGGAGTCGGCGCCTCCGGAGCAGGCGACGAGCACCAGCGGCCGGCGGTCGGCCGGGGGCGGTGCGGTGGCCGGGTCGGCGTCCGTCGCGGTGGGACGGGAGCGCTCGATGTCGGAGCTCTCGAATTCGGAGCATTCGGTGATGACGTCGTGGAGTACGCGGCGGACCGCCAGGCGTATCGCCGCGACCGCAGGATGGGGACCCATGTCCGGTGCCCTTCGTGATGTTTGGGGGGTGCCTCGGTCGGAGTAGGGACGGGGTTCAGTCACACAGAGTGCGTCGATGGTGACAGAACCGGGCCGTTCCCCGAGCATCGCACGCCTACCCAGCGCCCACGGTCCCTCGGATGGGTGATGCTGGCCCATTCCGGTGGACACCTGTGGACGCCGACATCCGGCACACGCCCTCGCGGCGCTCTCCTGAGGACTACGCCTTAGGAGTCGGCCTTGCGGTGCACCCGCGCGATCCAGTCCGCCGGCTTGGCGATCTCCGCCTTCGTGGGAAGGGTGTTGGGGGAGGTCCAGACGCGGTTGAAGCCGTCCATGCCGACCTCGTCCACCACGGCGCGTACGAAACGCTCCCCGTCCCGGTACTGCCGCAGTTTCGCGTCCAGTCCCAGCAGTTTGCGCAGCGCCAGATCGAGACGGCTGGCGCCCTTGGCCCTGCGCTGCTGGAACTTCTCGCGGATCTCGGCGACCGAGGGCACGACCTGCGGGCCGACGCCGTCCATCACGTAGTCGGCATGGCCTTCGAGCAGGGACATCACGGCGGTGAGGCGGCCGAGGATCTCCTTCTGGCCGGGAGTCTGGACCAGCTCGACCAGGCTCCGGCCCTCGTCCTCCTCCTCGCCCTCGGGGCGGCTGCCGGTGAGCGACTGGGCCGCTTCACGCAGGCGTTCCACGACGGTCGAGGGGTCGACGTCCGTCTCCTCGAGGAATGACTGGATCTCGCCCTCGAGGTGGTCGCGCAGCCACGGGACGCCCGTGAACTGCGTGCGGTGGGTCTCTTCGTGCAGGCAGACCCAGAGCCTGAAGTCGTGCGGGTCGACGTCGAGTTCGCGTTCGACGTGGACGATGTTCGGCGCGACGAGCAGCAGTCGCCCGCCGCCGCCGTCACTCGAAGGGAGGTCGCGGCTCGGCGGGGCGAACGTCTCGTACTGGCCGAGGACGCGCGAGGACAGGAACGACAGCAGCATGCCCAGCTCGACGCCGGTCACCTTGCCGCCCACGGCGCCGAGGACGGCGCCGCCCGCCGTGTTCGACCGGCGGTCCTGCATCTTGTCGAGGAGTGGTTTGAGCAGCTCACGGAAGCCCGCGACGTTCGCCTTGATCCAGCCCGCCCGGTCCACGACCAGGACCGGGGTGTCCGGCGCCTCGTGGCCGTCCGGGATCATCCGGGTGAAGCCGCGCACGTGCTCCTCGGCCGCCTTGGCGTGCCGTCGCAGCTCGGCGACGATCTCGCGTGCCTCGTCCCGGCTCACTTCCGGTCCCGGCCGCGCGAGGCGGGTCGCGGTCGCGACCGCGAGATTCCAGTCCACCATCTCGGCCCCACCGATGCTCGTCATGCGTCAACCGTACGTGCTCGGGCCGGAAGGCGGTGAGGTGTCGGCCGGGCCGTTCGCGTCGCGGCCTGTCCTGGTCGGTGCGTGTGACCGCTCCTGTCGCCGCCCCGGGGCACGCGGGACAAGGGTGGTCAGGACACCAGTTCCGCCGAGAGGTGGTCCAGGGCGCGTTGGGCCGTATCGGGGGCCGGGGCGTCCTCCGCCAGGAAGGCGAAGGCGAGGAGCCGTCCGCCGGGGCCCACGACGGTGCCCGCCAGGGAGTTCACTCCGGTCAGCGTGCCGGTCTTGGCGCGGATCAGGCCACTGCCGGTGGTCGCGTCCGCGTCGGTGTACCGGCCCTGGAGCGTGCCGCTGAATCCGGCCACCGGGAGACCGGTGAGCACCGGTCGCAGTTCGGGCCGGTCGGGGTCGGCCGCGCGGGCGAGCAGCGCGGTGAGCAGGCCGCTGGTGAGCCTGTCGTGGCGGTTGAGGCCGCTGCCGTCGCGCAGGAGCACGCCGTCGACGGGCAGCTTCAGCTTCTTCAGCTCGGCCTGGACGGCCTGTTGGGCGCCCGCGAAGCTCGCGGGTCCGCCCGCCTCGATCGCGGTCTGACGGACCAGCGACTCGGCGATGTCGTTGTCGCTGTTCGTCAGCATGCGTTCGACCAGGGCGGAGACGGGGCGCGAGTACGTCACGGCGAGGCGGTCGGCGTCTCCGGGAGCCCTGCCCGCGGCCGGGGGGCCCGAGGTCTTGAGGCCGCGTTCGCGCAGCAGGTCCGCGAAGACGTCGGCGGCGTCGCCCGCCGGGTCGCCGCTGCGCGGTGCCGGGCCGCCGAAGGAGTCGGCGGCGGAGTCGTCGAGGCGGCCCTGGCCGGCCATCAGGGCGGTGACCGGCGCGATGTTGTCGTTGGGGCCGATCGGGTGTTCTCGGGGCCCGGAGTAGAGAGAGACGTCGAAGCGGACGGTCACCCGGTGCACACCGCGGTCGCGCAGCGCCCTGGCGGTGTCGGCGGCGAGGGAGCGCAGGCCCTTGCGGTCGAGGGTGGCGTCGCCGCCGCCGACGAGGGTGATCTCCGTCGGCTCCTCGCCCTTGCCGTCGGCCTCGTTGCCGGGCTCGCTGCCGGGCTTGTCGCCTGGCTTGTTGTTGTCGCCCTTGCCTCCGTCGGCGGTGACCACGGTGGTGGGGATGCGGTGGTCGGGGCCGAGCGCGGAGAGCGCGGCGACCGCCGTGGCGATCTTGATGGTGGAGGCCGGTGCCATCAGCCGGTCGGCGCGCTGCCCGAACAACTGCTCACCCGTCGCGACGTCGACGACGGACGCCGCGGGCGCCGGTCCGAGGTCGGGCGATTCGAGCAGCGGCCCGAGGGTCGTCGTCAGATCGCCCGGAAGATCCGCGGGCGCGGACAAGGACGCGGTCGACACGCCGAGTTCGGCGAGCACCCCGGCGGCGCTGGGCGCGGGCTCGGGCACGCGCTCCCCGTCGTGATGTGCGCCACCTGTACGGCCCTGAGCGGCCGCCCACTCGCGCTCGGCCTTACGCTGACCGGAGTCCCAGGGGCCGGCCAAGGCCACCGCCCCGGCCGCCAGTACGAGGCCGAACACGGCGGAACCTGCCGTGAGCTGCCACACTTTCGGCTCAAGCACGGTTGACCAGCCCCTTTCGCGATCACACAGCTGCGTGGGGGACACTTAATCACTGCGCGTTGCCACGAGCACGGTGCCCCGGCCAGCGATGGCCGATCCTGCTCGGCCCCGGGGTCGGCCCCGGTGACGTGCGGTACCACCGACAGCAGCATCACCGACATCTGTGTTGATCATGGAGGAACCACCCGTGGAGTTCGACGTCACCATCGAGATCCCTAAGGGTTCGCGAAACAAGTACGAGGTGGACCACGAGACCGGCCGGATCCGCCTTGACCGTCGTCTCTTCACCTCGACCAGCTACCCGGCCGACTACGGCTTCGTGGAGAACACCCTCGGCGAGGACGGCGACCCGCTGGACGCGCTGGTCATCCTGGACGAGCCGACGTTCCCCGGCTGTCTCATCAAGTGCCGCGCGATCGGCATGTTCCGGATGACGGACGAGGCCGGCGGCGACGACAAGCTGCTGTGCGTCCCCGCCTCGGACCCGCGTGTGGAGCACCTGAGGGACATTCACCACGTCTCGGAGTTCGACCGTCTGGAGATCCAGCACTTCTTCGAGGTCTACAAGGACCTGGAGCCCGGCAAGTCGGTCGAGGGCGCCGACTGGGTGGGCCGCGCCGAGGCGGAGGCCGAGATCGAGGCCTCGTACAAGCGCCTCGAGGCGCAGGGCGGCGCGCACTGAACACGCGTCCCACGGACCGGGGCTCAGGGGCCGTCAGGCCCTGAACGGCCGGGAAGCGGCACGTACGAGCGGCGGACGGGGCACCTCACGGGTGCGCCGTCCGCCGCTCGTGTGCGCCCATGTCCGCGCCCGTGTCCATACTGAACGGATGGTTGTACGAACTGTGCCCGAGCGGCACCGAAGAGAGTGAGTGAGGGCGAGGACTGTGGTGGCCGAGCGGGACGAGGCGGAGGATCGTAAGCCCCCGTCCGACGAGGCGCACAGCGCCTTCACTCCGCCGTCCGGAATGGGCCAGGCGCCCGCCCCCGAGGAGGACAGCCCCACCTCGGAATTCGCGGTTCCGCAGGGGATGAGTCCGGAGGGTACGCAGGAGACCGAGCGGTCGGCCTTCGATCCGCCGAGTACCTACCGCGCACGCCGGTCGCCCCAGGCGTTCACTCCGGCGGAGGGCGTGCCGATCGTCCGGCTGACGAAGGAAGCGCCCTGGCAGGACCGGATGCGCACGCTGCTGCGGATGCCGGTCGGGGACCGGCCGGTGGCGGAGATCGTGCAGCGGCACGACGAGGCCGGGCCCGCCGTCCCGCGCGTGCTCGACCTGACGCTGCGTATCGGCGAGTTGCTGCTGGCGGGCGGTGAGGGGGCCGAGGACGTCGAGGCCGCGATGTTCGCGGTCAGCCGCGCGTACGGTCTCGACCGCTGCGAGCCGAACGTCACCTTCACGCTGCTGTCGATCTCCTACCAGCCGTCGCTGGTGGACGATCCGGTGACGGCCAGCCGGACCGTACGCAGGCGGGGCACCGACTACACCCGGCTGTCCGCCGTCTACACGCTCGTCGACGACATCACCACCGAGGACACGGACATCACCCTGGAGGAGGCGTACCGGCGGCTGGCCGAGATCAGGCGTAACCGGCACCCCTATCCGGGGTGGGCGCTGACCGCCGCGAGCGGGCTGCTGGCCGGCTCCGCGTCGGTGCTGGTCGGTGGTGATCTGGTGGTGTTCATCGCGGCGATGGTCGGCGCGATGCTCGGCGACCGGCTCGCGTGGCTGTGCGCGGGGCGCGGGATTCCGGAGTTCTACCAGTTCGTGGCCGCGGCGATGCCGCCGGCCGCGATGGGGGTCGCGCTGACCCTGGCCGCCTCCGCGGTGAACTGGGAGGGTCGGCCGTCCGCCGTGATCACCGGTGGGCTCTTCGCGCTGCTGCCGGGGCGGGCCCTGGTGGCGGGCGTGCAGGACGGTCTGACCGGCTACTACATCACCGCCGCCGCACGGCTGCTCGAAGTCATGTACTTCTTCATCGCGATCGTCATGGGGGTGCTGATCGCGCTGTATCTGGGCGTCCAGCTGAACGCCCAGCTCGACCCGGACGCGGCGCTCCAGGCCGGGGAGGGGCGGCCCGTGCTCCAGATCTGCGCCGCCGTGGCGCTCAGTTTCGCCTTCGCGATCCTGCTCCAGCAGGAACGATCCACCGTGCTGATGGTGGCCCTTAACGGCGGCGTGGCCTGGACGGTCTACGGAGCGATGCATGTCACCGGCGGGATCTCGCCGGTGGCCGCCACCGCGGTCGCGGCAGGTGTGGTGGGGCTGTTCGGGCAGCTGTTCTCGCGGTACCGGTTCGCCTCCGCGCTGCCGTACGTCACCGCGGCGATCGGGCCGCTGCTGCCCGGCTCGGCGACGTACTTCGGTCTGCTCGGTCTCGCGCAGAACCATGTGGACGACGGGCTGGCCTCGCTGTCCAAGGCCGCGGCGCTGGCCATGGCGATCGCCATCGGGGTGAACTTCGGGGGCGAGATCTCCCGGCTGGTCCTGAAGGTGCCGGGCGCGGGCCGGGGGTCGAGCCGCCGCGCGGCCAAGAGGACGCGCGGCTTCTGAGCGGGCCGGGCCGGCGGCCCGTCTTCTCGCGGGGTCAGCGCCTGGCGTGGCGCCCGCCGCGCGGCGGGCCCTCCGGGTCGTCCGGGGTGGTGTACGGGCGCGGGGCGCCGTACTCGTCACGCGTGACCCGCAGCTGCTGGGTCTGGAAGTCCTGCGGTACCTGTGTGTGCTGCGGTGCGTGGGGCGTGTGCCGCGCGGGGTCCACGGGCTCGGCAGCGGCGGTCTTCTTGGACTTGGAACGGGCCCGCAGCAACTCGATCACGATCGGCAGCACCGAGAGCGCCACGATCAGGATGAGGATCATCTCGATGTTCTTGTGGACGAACTCGATCTTGCCCAGCGCGGCGCCGAGCAGCGTGACGCCCGCGCCCCAGAGCACGCCACCGATGATGTTGTACGTCACGAACGACCGGTAGTTCATGCGGCTGACGCCCGCGATGATCGGCGTGAACGTCCGCACGATGGGCACGAAGCGGGCCAGCACCAGCGACTTGGGGCCGTACTTCTCGAAGAACTCGTGCGCCTTCTCCACATTCTCCTGTTTGAAGAACTTGGAGTCGGGGCGCTTGAAGAGCGCGGGGCCGACCTTGCGGCCGAAGAGATAGCCGACCTGGTCGCCGATGATCGCCGCCAGCACGATCAGGACACAGACGAGCCACAGCGGCCTGTCGAGCGTGCCGGACGTCACCAGCAGTCCGGTGGTGAAGAGCAGTGAGTCGCCCGGCAGGAAGAAGCCGATGAGCAGGCCGGATTCGGCGAAAACGATGACCAGGACGCCGATCAGACCGAAGGTCCCGATCAGATAGTCCGGGTCGAGCCAGCTCGGTCCGAGCGCAAGGGTTGTCACGAGGTCCGGGCTCCTGAGTCGATAGTCGGTCGATCGTCGAAATCGGCCGTCGCTGCATCAGCGTCGTCCAATCGCCATCAGCGATTGTCGGCTGCCCAAAGCTATCAACGCTCCGCCCATGGCTGAGGTTCCACCCGGCGCCCACGGCTTGCGATCGGCCCGGACCGGGGTGTTGCGCGCCTTTCGTCCCCGGTCCGCCCCGGCCGCTCCCCGCCGTCCACCGGGCCGTTGTCGGCCGTGGCATGCGGCACGGCATCGGCATGCGCCCTCACGCCACTGAGGTGCGAGCCCTCCTCCATGAGGGTGGTTTGCGGCATTTGTGCCATTACGGTGTGCGCGTGGCCACTGACACTCCGTCCGCTCACCCGTCACCGTCCGGGCGCACGCTCCTCCCGCTGATCATCCCCTCCCTTGCCGTCGGTGTGATCGCGAGTCTCATCCTGCTCGGGGTGAGCGAGCTGGCCGAACTGCTGGAGGACGTGCTCTGGAAGACGCTCCCCGACGCGCTCGGTATCGGCCGGCACTCCTCCTTCTGGATGATCGTGATGCTCACGGCGACCGGCCTCGCGGTGGGGCTGGTCGTACGGCAGGTACCCGGGCACGCGGGACCCGACCCCGCGACGACCGGGCTGGTCGACGCTCCACTGCCGCCCGGCGTCGTGCCCGGTCTGCTGCTGGCCACCTCTCTGGCGCTGGCGGGCGGCGTGAGCCTCGGGCCGGAGAACCCGATCACCGCGGCCAACATCGCGATCGCCTACTGGCTCGGCCGCAAGGTCGCCCCCTCCGCCCCGGCGGGGCTCTGGCTCTCGCTGGCCGCCGCCGGCACGATCGGGGCGCTCTTCGGCACCCCCGTGGCCGCCGCGCTGATCCTGACGGAGACCTTCGCGGCTCAACCGGGGCCGGGTTCGCTCTGGGACAAGCTCTTCGGGCCACTGGTCGCCGCCGGGGCCGGCGGGCTCACGGCCGTGCTGATCGACCATCCGACCTTCGATCTCTCCCTGCCGAACCATCCGGGCGCCCGCTGGAGTGACGCCCTGGCCGCGATCGTGATCGCACCGGTCGCCGCCGCCCTGGGTATGGCTGCCGTGTACGCCTTCCCGTACGTCCACAGCGCCTTCAACCGCATCGGACGTCCCGTACTCGCCCTGACCGTCGGCGGGTTGCTCCTCGGCCTCCTCGGGGCGCTCGGCGGATACCTCACCCTCTTCAAGGGGCTGGACGAGGTGAAGACCCTGGCGTCCGACCCGGACGGCTGGTCGGCGGGACAGTTCGCGCTGATGTGCGGGGTGAAGACGGTCGCGCTGGTGATCTCGGCCGCCTGCGGCTTCAGGGGCGGACGGATCTTCCCCGCAGTCTTCATCGGCGTCTCCCTCGGGCTGTTCGCCCACGCGCTCGTACCCGCCGTGCATCCGACCGTGGCGGTCGTCTGCGGTGTGCTCGGGATACTGCTCGCCATCACCCGGCAGGGGTGGCTGAGTCTGTTCACCGCGGCCGTACTCGCCGCGGACCCGAACCTGCTTCCCCTGCTGTGCGTGGCCGTGCTGCCCGCCTGGCTGCTGGTGACGGGACGTCCGAAGATGCAACTCGGCGAGGACGGCAGAGCCCTGCGGTGACGGGCGGCGACCGCTCCCCGACGGACGAACCGACCGGCACCCGGCGAGCCGACTGACCGTTTTGTCCGTATCGTCGCGCCTGACGTCCTTGCCGCCGAAGCCCGACCACCGAGGTAGCCGCCATGCCCACGCCCGTGAACGTCGCCGTCGTCTTCTACTCCGCCACCGGCACCCTCACCACGATGGCCAGGGCCATGACCGAGGACACGGAGGCGGCGGGAGCGACCGTACGGCTGCGCAAGGTCGCCGAACTCGCCCCGCAGGCCGCGATCGACTCCAATCCGGCCTGGGGCGCCAACATCGGGGCGACCGCGGACATCGCCGAGGTCACGGCCGACGACATGCGCTGGGCGGACGCCGTGATCTTCGGCTCCCCCACCCGCTACGGCAACGTCGCGGCTCAGCTGAAGCAGTTCCTGGACACCCTCGGCGGCCTCTGGCAGGCGGGGAACTCGCCGACAAGGTCTACAGCGGCTTCACCGCGTCCGCCACGCCCCACGGCGGCCAGGAGACGACCCTGCTCGCGCTCTACAACACCATCCACCACTTCGGCGGCATCCTCGTCACCCCCGGCTACACGCACGCGTCGAAGTTCGTCGACGGCAATCCGTACGGCACCTCGCACGTCTCCGGGCAGGGCGACCTCCCGGTGAACGAACAGACGCTGACCGCGGTCCGCGTCCAGGCCGAACGGGTCGTGAAATTCACCCGTGCCCTCAAGGACGGCCTCGGCAGCTGAGTCGACAGACCACGGGAGACAGGGAAGCCGATGCCACTCCAACACGGCACGCAGGGCGCTGAGGGCAATCTGAGAGGCCCGGCGGACGATCCGGCGGAAGACCACTCCGAGCGGCTCAGACTGTCGCTCAACCCCTTCTTCGGGGAGGCCGACCCGATCGGCGGGATGACGTCCGCCCCGCCCACGCACCGGCTGCCCGACGGCCCCATGCCGCCGTCCACGGCCTACCAGCTCGTCCACGACGAGCTGATGCTGGACGGCAACTCCCGACTCAATCTGGCCACCTTCGTCACCACCTGGATGGAGAGACAGGCCGGTGTGCTGATGGCGGAGTGCCGGGACAAGAACATGATCGACAAGGATGAGTACCCCCGGACCGCCGAGCTGGAGCGGCGGTGCGTCACGATGCTCGCCGACCTCTGGAACGCCCCCGACCCGTCCGCCACCGTCGGCTGCTCCACCACCGGCTCCAGCGAGGCCTGCATGCTCGCCGGGCTCGCGCTCAAGCGCCGTTGGACCGTGAAGAACCGGGACCGCTATCCGGGCGCCGCCCGGCCCAATCTCGTGATGGGCGTCAACGTCCAGGTCTGCTGGGAGAAGTTCTGCAACTTCTGGGAGGTCGAGGCCCGTCTCGTCCCCATGGAGGGCGACCGCTTCCATCTCGACCCGCAGGCGGCGGCCGATCTCTGCGACGAGAACACCATCGGCGTCGTCGCCGTGCTCGGCTCGACCTTCGACGGTTCGTACGAACCCGTCGCCGAGCTCTGCGCCATCCTCGACGCGCTCCAGGAGCGCACCGGCCGGGACATCCCCGTCCATGTCGACGGCGCCTCCGGCGCGATGGTCGCGCCCTTCCTCGACGAGGACCTGGTCTGGGACTTCCGGCTCCCGCGCGTCTCCTCGATCAACACCTCCGGGCACAAATACGGATTGGTCTACCCGGGCGTCGGCTGGGCGCTGTGGCGCACCGCGGCCGAACTGCCCGAGGAACTGGTCTTCCGGGTCAACTACCTGGGCGGGGAGATGCCGACCTTCGCGCTCAACTTCTCCCGGCCCGGCGCGCAGGTCGTCGCCCAGTACTACACATTCCTGCGGCTCGGCAGGGACGGCTACCGGGCCGTCCAGCAGACGGCGCGGGACGTGGCCCAGGGGCTCGCCGACGAGATCGGGGCCATGGAGGACTTCCAGTTGCTCACCCACGGGGACGAACTGCCCGTCTTCGCCTTCACCACCGCGCCCCACGTGAAGAACTTCGACGTCTTCGACGTCTCGCGGCGGCTTCGGGAGCACGGCTGGCTCATGCCCGCCTACACCTTCCCGGCCAACCGCGAGGATCTGTCCGTCCTTCGCGTGGTGTGCCGCAACGGATTCTCGGCCGACCTCGCCGCGATGCTGCTCGCCGATCTGCGGCTGCTGCTGCCGGAACTGCGCCGCCAGCCGCACCCGTTGGACCGGGACAAGTCGAGAGCGACGGCCTTCCACCATTGAACGGCGCGCGCCCGTCGCGCCGCCCGCCCCTGTCGCGCGGCGCGCGCCCGTAAAGATCTTGCGCATGGATTCCCCCCGAGGTCCGCGGCGATTCGACGCGCCACGTGCGGTTCTGCCTCTGATACACCGCGAACCCCGGAAAGGTTCCAACCCGGCGATCGGTCGGCCGCAGGGCACCGACCGATCGCCGGCCGGTCAGCGGCTGAGCCCGCGGAAGCGCCCCACCGCGAGAGGGAAGAACAACGCGATCAGCGCGACCGGCCACACCACCGCCAGCAGGTGCGCGTTCTCCGCCGCCCACGAACCGCTCAACTGCCCCGGAACCCCCGACAGATCACGGACCGCCGTCGCCGTCGCCGACATCGGGTTCCACTCGACCGCGGCGCCCAGCCAGCCCGGCATGGACTCCGGTGTCGCGAAGGCGTTGGAGAAGAAACCGATCGGCCACACCAGGATCTGCACCGCCTGCACCATCTCCGGCTTGCCCGCCACCATCGCGAGCTGGATGCCGAGCCAGAGCATCGCGAACCGCAGCAGGAGCAGCAGCCCCACGGCCCCCAGCAGCGCGCCGAATCCGCCGTTCCAGCGCCAGCCGAGCGCGTAACCGACCCCGATCATCACCGCCAGACTCAGCGCCGACTGGAACATGTCCGCGGTGCTCCGGCCGACCAGCACCGCCGAGGACGACATCGGCATCGAGCGGAACCGGTCGATGACCCCCTTGCCCAGATCCTGGGTGACGGCCAGCATCGTGGACTCCAGCCCGAAGGCCATGGTCAGCGCGAGCATCCCGGGCACGAGGAAGCCGATGTACTCCCCGTCGACCCCGCGACCCGCTCCCATCAGGTAGCCGAACATCAGCAGCAGCATCACCGGGAAGATCAGCCCGATGACCACCTGGACCGGCTGCCTGCGCCAATGGGCCAGTTCGCGCCGCGTCATCGTCCAGCAGTCGGTCAGTACCCAGGCGTTCGTCGTGCTCATACAGCCTCCTTCACACGCTGCGTCAGCCGCAGGAAGACCTCGTCCAGAGTCGGCCTGCGCACCCCGATGTCCTCCGCCTCGATCCCGGCCGCCTCCAGTTCCCGCACGGCCCTGGCCAGCGTCGCCATCCGGTTCGCCGCGGGCACGCTGACCAGCCGGCGGTCCTCGACCACCGTCGCCTCGTCACCGAACAGCCTTGCCACCGCGGCCAGTTGACCCACATCAGGCACGACGACGTCGATGCGGTCGCCGCCGATCCTCGCCTTCAGCTGGTCCGCGGTCCCGTCGGCGATCACGCGTCCCTCGTCGATGACCGAGATCCGGTCCGCCAACTGGTCCGCCTCCTCCAGGTACTGCGTGGTCAGCAGTACGGTCGTGCCTCCGCCGACCAGCGAGCGCACGGAGGCCCACACCTCGGCGCGCCCGCGCGGGTCGAGTCCGGTCGTCGGTTCGTCCAGGAAGAGCACCGCAGGATCGGTGATCAGTGAGGCGGCGAGGTCGAGTCGGCGCCGCATGCCCCCGCTGTACTGCTTGATGGCCTTGCGCCCGGTGTCGGCGAGCCCGAAGCGCTCCAGCAGTTCGTCGGCGCGGGACGCCGCCCGCCGGGCACCCAGGTGGTACAGGCGCCCGAACATCTCCAGGTTCTGCCACCCGCTCAGTTCCTCGTCCACCGCCGCGTGCTGGCCGAGCAGCCCGATCCGCCGGCGCACCTCCCGCGCCTCCGTACGGACGTCGCGCCCCGCGACCCGCACCACGCCCTCATCGTGCCGCAGCAGCGTGGCCAGCACCCGGACCGCCGTCGTCTTGCCCGCTCCGTTCGGCCCGAGCACCCCGTGCACGGTGCCGCGCGCCACCACCAGGTCGAGTCCGTCGAGCGCGGACTTCTCGCCGTACCGCTTGCGTACGCCTTCCATGACGATCGCGTCCGTCGCGTCAGTCAATGCCTTCGCCTCCAGCCCCTCCACCACGTAGTCAAACTTGACTACAGGCCGAAAGGTAACCCTGGAGAAGGAGTTAGTCAAACTTGATTAGAGGATATCCCCGCGACGTCAGTCGTCGTCACCTTCGGCGGGCACACCCGTCGCGTACGGGTTCTCCTCGCCCTCCGCGAGCACCCCGACGAACGGCTCACCCTCGCCCGAGAAGACATGCGCGCCGGCCTCGATGCGCTTGATGAACCCGCGCGTCCACTCGGCCCCGGAGTCGGCCTGACTGATCCACATGTTCATGATCTCGCCGATGTGCCCGAGCTGCTCCGGACCGTCCTCCGGCGTGTAGTGCTCGGTCACCGACGTCCGCCACGCCTCGATCGCCCGCACGCGCTCCTTCAGCAGCTCGACGGCCTCCGTGCGTGGCAGATCGACGATGAAGCCGACGCCTGCCGACAGCACGTCCATCTTCTGGTCGTACTCGACCAGGGACTCACGCAGCAGCCGGAAGTACTCCGTGGTCCCGGCCTCCGTGAGCTCGTACTCCGTACGAGGCGGACCGCCGGCCGTACTCGGCGCGACCTCGTGCGCCAGCAGCTCGCCCTGCTTCGCCATCTGCTTCAGCGCGTGATAGATCGAGCCCGGCTTGGCGTTCGACCACTCGTGCGCACCCCAGAACTCCAGGTCGTTGCGGATCTGATAGCCGTGCGCGCGGCCGTGCTGACGCACCGCGCCGAGCACCAGCAGCCGGATCGCTGACATCGCCGTACCCTTCTATTCAACTTTGACTAGACTACTCGACATGACAGAGAAGACCATCCCGCTCCTCCCCTGCCAGACCATCCAACCGGTAGTCGATTTCTACTCGGCACTCGGCTTCGAGGTCACCTTCATACAGAAGAGTCCCTACGCGTACGCGGTGGTCGAGCGCGGCGACGTGGAACTGCAGTTCTTCGGTATGAAGAAGTACGACCCCACCGAGTCGATCAGCGGCTGCTACGTGCTGACCGACGACGTCGACGGGCTGCACGACGCCTTCCGCACGGGGCTCAAGTCGGCGTACGGGAGGATCCCGACCCGTGGGCTGCCCCGGATCGGGCCGGTGAAGGACATGTCGTACGGCGTGCGGCAGTTCCTCATGACGGACCCGGCCGGCAACACCATCCGGATCGGACAGCCGAACGACGCCGAGAGCGACGGACACCATCAACCCGCCCCGAAGGAGCCGTTCGCGCGCGCCCTGCACCTGGCGGTGGTGTTCGCCGACTCGAAACAGGACCTCGGAGCCGCCGTGAAGATCCTCGACCGTGCGCTCCGGGACACCCCCGAAGCTGGCGAAGGCGAGGGCGACATCCGTAAGGAGGGCGCGTCGCCGACCGCCGTACAGCTCTACCGGCTGCTGGTACTGCGGGGCGATGTCGCCCAGCGTCTGAACGACACCGAGGAGGCACGCGGCTTCCTCGACAGGGCCGCCGCCGTCGAGCTGACGGCGGCGGAGCGCACGGAGGTCGGTGACGACACGGAGCGGGCCGCGGAGCTGCTGGAGTCACTCCAGGGCGAGGACCGGGACCAGGACCGGGACCAGGACCGGGTCCGGTGATCGCGGCTCCGCCCGCCGGATCAGAACGGGAAGCGTGAGCGCCCGTACTGAACCGAGATCCACTTCTGGGTCGTGAAGGCGTCGACCATCGACTCGGCGTTCAGCCACTCGGCCCCGGAGTGCTTCTCGCCGCCGAACGGCACGATCGGTTCGGTGTGCCCCGTGCCGTCGTTGATGTGGATCATGCCGGTGTTGATCCGCCGCGCCACCCGCACGCCCCGCTCGACGTCACCGGTGTGTATGGCGCCACTGAGCCCGCACCGCGTGTCGTTGGCGATCCTGACCGCCTCGTCCACGCCGTCGAACGGCAGCAGGATCGCGACCGGGCCGAGTATCTCCTGCGTCAGCACGGGTGAGTCGGCGGCCAGACCGGTCAGCACGGTCGGGGAGACGAGGTTGCCGTCGACGGTGCCGCGCACCAGCGCGGTCGCGCCGGCCTCGATGGTCTCGTCGACCAGCGCGCCGACGGCGTCGGCCTGCTGGGAGCTGATGAGCGGACCTATGACCGTCTTCGGATCGGCCGGGTCGCCCACGGTCAGCGTCTTGACCTTCGCGACGAACTTCTCGGTGAATTCCTCCTCGACCGCGCGGGCCAGCAGGATGCGGTTCGCCGCCATACAGACGGGGCCCTGGTACGCGTAACGGCTGAAAACCGCCGCTTCGACCGCGTAGTCGACATCGGCGTCCGCGAGGACGATCAGCGCGCTGTTCCCGCCGAGGTCCAGTACGGAGCGCTTGAAGTTCTTGGCGCAGACGACGGCGACGTGCTGTCCCACCCGGTCGGAGCCGCTGAAGGAGATGACCTTCGGCACCGGGTGCTCGATCAGCGCGTCGTCGATCTCGGCGATGTCGGTGATGACGACGTTCAGCAGTCCGGCCGGCAGGCCCGCGTCCTCGAACACCTTGGCCACCAGGGATCCGCCGCAGATCGGCGTGTTCTGGTGCGGCTTCAGTACGACGGCGTTGCCGAGCGCCAGCGCCGGGGCGACCGACTTGAGCGACAGCAGGAAGGGGAAGTTGAAGGGGCTGATGACCCCGATGACACCGACGGGAGCGCGCTGCACGCGGTTCTCCGTGCCGTCCACGGGTGAGGGAAGGATGCGGCCTTCGGGGCGCAGCGTGAGCTGTACGGCCTCGCGCAGGAGTTCCTTGGCGAGTCGCAGCTCGAACGCCGCCTTCAGGCGCGTACCGCCCAGCTCGGCGATGATCGCCTCGGTGATCTCGTCCTCGCGGTCCTCGACGATGCGCAGGGCACGCTCGAAGACGCCTCGCCTGGTGTACGGGTTGGTGTCCGCCCATGTCACCTGTGCGCGCTCGGCGGCCTGGTACGCCTGGTCGACCTCGTCGGCCGTCGCCACCGCGATCGACGCCAGTTTCTCCCCGTTGTAGGGGTTGAAATCGATGATGTCCCACGAGCCACTGCCGGGCCGCCACTCGCCGTCGATGTACTGCTGGTCGAGTTCGGCGAAGAAGGACATGTGATCCCTAACCTCAGAACAGGAAACTGATGTCACGTCATCATACTTACCTGGAGTCAGAGTTAAGGGGCTTCGAGAACGTCCGATGCCGTCATTCACACGGCTTCGGCCCGGTCACGGACGTTCAGGAGAGTTGCAGCAGACCCCGCAGCAGGTCACGGCTCTCGGCCGGCCCGAGGCTGTCCTCGTGCAGCCGCGTCATCACCCGTTCGTACTGGGTGACTTCCTCCCGCTTGTCGAGGTACAGCGCGCTCGTGAGCTGTTCCAGGTAGACGAGGTCGGAGAGATCGGACTCGGGGAAGCGCAGCATCGTGAAGGCGCCGCTCTCGCCCGCGTGTCCGCCGAAGCTGAAGGGCATCACCTGGAGCGTGACCGTCGGGTGTTCGGAGACCTCGATGAGATGCGCCAGCTGACCGCGCATCACGGCCCGGTCGCCGTACGGTCTGCGCAGCGCCGCCTCGTCCAGCACCGCGTGGAATCGCGGGGCGCGCTCGGAGACGAGCACCTTCTGGCGCTCCTGGCGCAGTGCGACGCGGCGGTCGATCTCGGCCTGGGGGGCGTTGGGCATGCCGCGCTTGACCACGGCGTGCGCGTACGCCTCGGTCTGCAACAGGCCGTGCACGAACTGGACTTCGTAGATACGGATCAGCGAGGCGGCACCTTCGAGTCCGATGTACGTCTGGAACCAGCCGGGGAGTACGTCACCGAAGCTCTGCCACCAGCCGGCGACGTTGGCCTCGCGGGCGAGACCGATCAGGGACCCTCTCTCCATCTCGTCGGCGACTCCGTAGAGCGTCAACAGGTCCTCGATGTCCCTGGACTTGAAACTCACCCGCCCCAACTCCATACGACTGATCTTGGACTCGGACGCGCGGATCGAGTAACCGGCCGCCTCACGCGTGATGCCGCGGGACTCACGCAGCCGTCTCAGCTGCGAGCCCAGCAGTATGCGCCGCACCACGGATCCGCCCGGTTCGACTGCGGTCACGTCTCCAACCCTCCCCATTACGGTCCATCTCCCACTATTTTTCCCTCGACACCCTCGGAGTACCCCCGAACCCTGAGAGCCGGATTGTGCCATCAAACGCATCAGCCCGTACTCATTCGATTACAGAAATGGGAAGCCTTTGGGAAGAGGGAGAAAGTGGTCGAGAGAAGAAATAATCCGGAACGCCACATCTTGGGCGAAGTCGGGCGCGTGCACGTGCATCTGCCCTTGCATCTGCTCTGCGCATTGGGAACCATGGTCCTCGCCGCACCTGCGTGCTCGTTCGTGTTTGACGTGTTGTGACGCTGTACCACCGCAGTATCGCTACGGCCGCGAATCCCGGGGAGTGCCTCGCATGGGGACGAATGGATCGACCGTGCTCGAGCCGTTAAGGCAGGGGCTTCCGCCGATCGATCCCGCAGCCGTTTCCAGCTCCGCGTCGTGCGCTCTGCCCGCCCGCTACGAAGCGGTCCGGGGGGCGCGACAGTTCACTCGTACGACGCTCTGTCAGTGGGAACTTGACGACCGGTTCGACGACGTCGCGCTGGTGGTCTCCGAACTCGTCACCAACGCCCTGCGGCACGCACTGCCTTCGGACACTCCGCGCGAGCCTCAGGAACCGCCCGTACGGCTGCATCTGATGCGCTGGACGACCCGGTTGGTGTGCGCGGTGCGCGATCCCAGCTACGCGGGTCCGACAGCCCGCGAGTCGGACGAGGATTTCGCCGCGGAGTCCGGCAGGGGGCTGTTCCTCGTGGACTCGTTCAGCGATACGTGGGGCTGGCACCCGCTCGCCGGGTCGCTGCACGGCAAGGTGGTCTGGGCGCTGTTCCGGCTACGGGCCGAATGACGACGGGCGACTCGACGACTCCGAGGGCCCCGGGCACCTTGGAGCGGACCTCGGAACCCTTGAAGACCAGGGCCTGATCAAAAAGGACAGGCTCTGGTCTCAGGCCGTCAGATGATCGAATTCCCCGTCCTTCACAC
The DNA here is from genome assembly GCF_042725135.1 of Streptomyces sp. NPDC060366. NCBI lineage: Bacteria > Bacillati > Actinomycetota > Actinomycetes > Kitasatosporales > Streptomycetaceae > Streptomyces > Streptomyces sp. NPDC060366. The sequence continues at coordinate 60,148 of NZ_JBHXDC010000006.1, forward strand.
CCGCCAGCATGGCCACGATCTCGGCCCGGGTGTACACGAGGGCGGGTCCTTCCGGGTGGCGTGAATTCCGCACCGCCACACCCCCGCCGGGCAGTTTGGCGAACTCCACGCAGGAACCCTGCGAATTACTGTGCCTGCTCTTCTGCCAGACGACTCCGTGAAGCTCGGTGGCCGCCATGCCGTTGTACGCGTGGTGCACAGGACGCTCCCCGAGTTGCATGGTGCAGGTGTCAACTAGCTCGGATCATAGCTGTGTTCACATGCCAATGCATGAGCAGATGCACGTGCACGCGGGGTGTTCCCTTGACTACAGACTCACGATCAGAACGCCCCATTGGATGAGACGCACGGAAAGCCCTTTCGGTGCCAAGTGTTCAGGTACTCGTCCGGAACTCGACGGCGGGGTGGGCGGAGGGCGTCCTGGTAGCTTGGCGCGGTCTTGGAACTGAAGGGGGACTTTGCCGTGCATAAGATCGTACGAACCGGCGTCGTCGCGGCCGGACTGGTCGTCGCGCTCACTCTCACCGGCTGTGGCGGTAGTGACAGCGGTGACGACTCCGCCAAGGACAAGGGCACCAGCACACCGGCCCCGAGCGAACCGGGCGCCGGCGGCGGCGAATCCACGCCGGCCGACGGAGCAACGGCCGACAGCCTGGAAGGCACCTGGGCCGGGATGACGGAGGGCAAGGCCGTCGCGCTGTCCGTCAAGGAGGGCAAGGCCGCACTCATCGCCGACGAGCACATCTGCCAGGGCGACGTCGAGGAGATGGGCGGCGAGCCGATGCTGTCGCTCAAGTGCGCCGACGGGAACACCGACCGCACGATGGGGTCGATCGACTCCAACGACGGGAAGACACTGGTGCTTTCGTGGGAGGGCGGCACGAAGGACAGCCTCGCCAAGACCGAACCGGGCAAGCTCCCCGAGGGACTGCCGACGGACATTCCCGTGCCCTGATGGAGACCGCTTTCTCCTCATAAAGAGGCCGCCGCATTCCGATGAATCCGGCGGCCTCTTTATGAGGCGATGCTGTGCAGGAGTGACGCGGTCAGGCTCCGGGCCGGAGCCGGCGGTGCGGGTCGCCTCCGCTGTTCCCACGGCCGCCGGCCCGCCCGTCACCGGGCACGCGGGCCCGGTCCGCCGCCGCCGTGCCGTGCGCCCAGCCCTCGCCGTCGGTCACACCGCGCACCCTCGTCCGTACCGTCTCGGGGAACATCCGCTCCGCGCGGTCGGCGACCGCCAGGTCCCGTGCCGCCAGGACGGGCAGCAGCCGCCCTCCCCCGTCGGCCGTTCGCGTGGCGTCGCCGCCACCTGCGGCGTCCGCGCCCGCCGCGTCGGCCGTCACCTGCTCCGCCGCGGCCGCGAGCCGTTCCCCGATCCGGTGGGCGTAGGCCATGAGGAACGACTGCCGGAACGTCTTGGTCCGTCTGCGGCCCGATGCCCGCTGGGCGGCCTCCGCACGGGTCATCGCCGCGGTTCCCTGTACGAGCAGAGACGTGTACAGCAGCTCCACCACCTCCAGATCCGGCTCAAAACCGACCACGGTGGAGAAACCGAAACCGCTGTTCCACACCGACTGACAGCGGTTGGCGGACGCGACGGCGTCGAGCAGGATCGCCTTCGCCGTCTCGTACGGCGCGTCCACACCGATCCGGCAGGCGGCCGGTACGTCGCCGCGGTGGGCGCGGTCGGCGAGCAGGGCCTCGTCGATGCTGTACCGGGCCATCAGCTCCTGGGCCTTGGCGCTCAGCGCCTCGGCCTCCTCGGGGAAGTCGGTGCCCTCCGCCTTGGCGAGCAGGGCGCGGATCCGGGTGAGCATGCGCGGCTCGCCGTCGGCCGCCGGGAGATGGACGGGGGTACCTGGCACGGGTCCCACGGCTTCGATCGCCGGGAGCCTGACGAGCAGCCGGTAGAGCTCCAGCGCGGTGGTCGCGTACGAGAAGCGATCGGCGGACCGGGGAGCGGTCCCGGCCCCGCGGTCGGCTTCGAGGTCCGCCGCGATCTCCGTGAGCTGGGCGCTCCAGCGCGGGGCCACCCGCTCGTACCGGACCGCCTCCGCCGTGATCAGTTCAGCGACCAGCCGGGTGTGTGTCTCGTCGAGGTCGCGGCGTACGAGCCGCAGGACGTCGGCGGGCTGCCAGCCCCGCTCCCAGGCCCGGCGCAGGAACTGTTCGCCCCGTCCGCGCAGTTCGGTGTCGGCCGCGGGGTCGGCGGCGAGCAGTGAGGCACCGGTGTCCAGCCCTCTGCCGCCGTCCGCCGCCGGGTCGGCGTAGAGCGCGGCGGCGAACGCGCCGTCGACCGTACCTGGCGCAGTCGGCATGGAACCGTCTCCCCTTACCCCTTGATCGTCCCGCCCTGACCGTCGTGACGACGGACCGCCGTCCATGGTCCCAGAAGGCAGGTTATCCACAGGCTGTGCATATCGAACTACTGCACGACCTGCACGGTCTTCCGTCTGTCCACAGGATGGGAGGTCCCGCCACGCGATCCGGCGTACCGGCCTACCGTGGTGGAACCCCTACGAGAGGACACGGACGCACATGGGCGAGAACAAGCGGCTGATGCTGGCCGGCGAGTGGTATCTGCCGGACGACGAGGAGCTGGTGGAGGCTTCCCGGCGGCGGGCCGGCCTGTGCGCCGCGTACAACGGGACGGGCGGGGAGGGGATGCCCGACGCGGACGGCCGCGAGTGGATCCTGGGCGAGCTGCTGGGCTCGGTGGGTGAGGGCGTCCGCATCCGGCCGCCGTTCAACTGCGACTTCGGCGCCTACATCAGCATCGGTGCCCGCACGTTCATCAACTTCGGCGCGGTCTTCCTCGACCCCGCGCCGATCACCGTGGGCTCCGACGTCCAGATCGGCCCGAACGTCCAACTGCTCACGCCGACCCACGAACTGGACACCGAGCGCCGCCGGGCGGGCTGGGAGCGGGCGTCACCCGTGACCATCGGCGACAACGTCTGGCTGGGCGGTGGCGTGATCGTCTGCCCCGGAGTGACGATCGGCGAGAACACGGTGGTGGGCGCGGGATCCGTGGTCACGAAGGACCTGCCGGCCGGGGTCCTGGCGGTCGGCAATCCGGCGCGGGTGATCCGCAAGCTGGAGTGAGAATCGGCTCACGGCTTGATGATCAGCTTGCCGCGCGTGTGTCCCGACTCGCTCGCGGACTGGGCCTGGACCGCCGCGGCCAGCGGGTAGGTCTGCGCCACCAGGACACGCAGCGTGCCTTCCGCGGCCAGCCGGGCCTGTTCGGTGAGGCCCGCGCGGCTCTCCTCGGGGGTCGAGCCGCCCGAGGAGAACGGCACTCCGTGCTCGGCGGCCGTCGGGTCGGCGATCGTGATGACACGGTCCGTCGTGCCGCCGCGCAAGGTGATCGAGTCCGGCAGCGCGCCCTTGCCCGCCGTGTCGAAGACCGCGTCCACGCCCTGGGGCGCGGCGGCGCGGACGCGCTCGACGAGGCCCTCGCCGTACGACACCGGGGTGGCGCCGAGCAGCCGTACGTAATCGTGGTTGGCCGGTGAGGCCGTGCCGACGACCGTCGCTCCGCGCGCGACCGCGAGCTGGACGGCCATCGATCCGACCGATCCGGCCGCGCCGTGCACGAGCAGGGTGTCGCCTTCCTTGACGGCCAGGTCGTCGAGCACCCGCCGGGCCGTCTCTCCGGCCACCGGCAGCGCCGCCGCCACGTCCCAGCTCAGCCCGGCCGGCTTGGGCACCACGTTGGTGGCCAGCGTGTACTGCGCGTAGGCGCCGTCGATGGACCAGCCGATCACCTCGTCCCCCACGGAGAGTCCGATGACGCCGTCGCCCACGGCGTCCACGACTCCGGAGAACTCGCTGCCGGGAACGGCGGGGAACTCCGTCGGGAAGATTTCCGCCATCCAGCCCTTACGGATCTTCACATCGGCCGGGTTGACCCCGGCCGCCCGGACGGACGCGCGGATCTGGCCGGGCCCGGGTTGCGGCTGCTCGATGTCCTTGAGCTGAAGCACCTCGGGACCGCCGTACTCCTCGAAAACGATCGCCTGCATGTAAGCCTCCGTAGCTGCGAGCCCGTGTTCCGTGGTCCGTGCAAGTCGTTCCGATTCGTGACCGTCCTCTCGATGTTCGCTGTGCACAGCGACGTCCGCCTCTCGAATGTTGCGGCCGGGTCAGTTCCGCTTCCGTCCCGTTGTCAGACCCTGCTGCCAGACTCGGACGCATGATCGGACGGTGGGCCCTGGCCCCGGCGGAGGGCGGCGGCGCCTGGCTCGTGCCGCTGGGCGCGGACGCGCGTCCAGCCGGTGCGGTGCTGCGCGAGCCCGATCTCGTCGAGGCGGTCAGGGCGCGGCTGCCCGAGGTCACGCGGTGGGTGTGGCGGTCCACCGCCGAGCTGGCGCCCCGGCTGCTGGCGGCCGGGGTCCGGGTCGAGCGGTGTTACGACATCGAGGCGGCGGAGCTGCTGCTGCTCGGCCATGAGGGGCGGCTCGGGGAGCCCCGGTCGGCCGCCGCCGCCTGGGCGCGGCTGCGGCGGGGGCCGGTACCGCCCGATCCGCCGCAGCGCGCCGCCGAGCCGGGTTCGCAGTCCTCCCTCTTCGAGCCGCAGGCGGGCACGGACGTGCCGTTCGAGGGTCTGCTGGAGGTGTACGCGGAGCAGCAGCGCCGGCATGACGCGGCGGGGGATCCGGGCCGGATGCGGCTGCTGACGGCCTCGGAGTCGGCCGGGATGCTGGTGGCGGCCGAGATGCACGCGGCGGGTCTGCCGTGGCGGGCGGATGTGCACCGCGCGCTGCTGGACGAGTTGCTGGGCGAGCGGTACGCGGGCGGGGGCGAGCCCCGGCGGCTGGCGGAGCTCGCCGACCAGGTCTCGGAGGCGTTCGGGCGGCGCGTGCGGCCCGATCTGCCGGCGGACGTGGTGAAGGCGTTCACGCGGGCCGGGTTCCAGGTGAGGTCGACGCGGCGGTGGGAGCTGGAGGAGATCGACCACCCGGCGGTGGCTCCGCTGATCGAGTACAAGAAGCTGTACCGCATCTGGACGGCGCACGGCTGGAGCTGGCTCCAGGACTGGGTGCGGGACGGCCGCTTCCGCCCGGAGTACCTGCCGGGCGGTACGGTCTCCGGCCGCTGGACGACCAACGGCGGCGGCGCGTTGCAGATCCCGCGCGTGATACGGGGAGCGGTCGTCGCCGACGAGGGCTGGCGGCTGGTCGTGGCGGACGCCGACCAGATGGAGCCGCGCGTTCTCGCCGCGATCTCGCGCGACCGGGGACTGATGGAGGTCGCCGGGCATGACGACGATCTGTACAAGGTGCTGTCGGACCGCGCGTTCTCCGGCGACCGCGCGCAGGCGAAGCTCGCGCTGCTGGGCGCGATCTACGGCCAGACGTCGGGCGACGGCCTGAAGAATCTGGCCGCCCTGCGAAGACGGTTCCCGCAGGCCGTCGCCTATGTCGACGACGCGGCGCGGGCGGGCGAGGAGGGCCGGCTCGTACGGACGTGGCTGGGCCGGACGAGTCCGCCGGCTGCCGGTTCGGAGGACGGCGGCGGCGAGGCGGGCATCCCGCAGGAGTCCGACGAAGCGGCTTCCGGCGACGGCGAGTTCACGCCGGGGTACGCGTCGACGAACGCACGCGCGCGTGGCCGCTTCACACGGAACTTCGTGGTGCAGGGCAGCGCGGCCGACTGGGCGCTGCTGATGCTGGCGGCGCTGCGGAGCGCGATCGCCGGAATGCGGGCCGAGCTGGTCTTCTTCCAGCACGACGAGGTGATCGTGCACTGTCCCCGGGAGGAGGCGGCGGACGTGGCGGTGGCGATCCGTGAGGCCGGTGAGCTGGCGGGCCGGATCGCCTTCGGGCGGACGCCGGTGCGGTTTCCGTTCACGACGGCGACGGTGGAGCGGTACTCGGACGCCAAGTGAGCTGGGCCCGGACGGCGGACAACGCATCGACAGGGCGACCCGGGACGACCGGGGGCGACGGTAAAAGGTTGGATCGACGCTCGCCGAGCATTTACGATCCCCGGTGGGCATCGCGCGTCGGTCACCGGCCGGGTGAGGCGTGGAGGTTCCCGTGAGATGCCTCTGGAGGCATTCCACCGTGTCATCAGTACAGTTGAATCACACGATCGTTCACGCCCGCGACAACCGGGCTTCCGCCGAATTTCTGGCGCACATCCTGGATCTGGAGACCGGCACCGAATGGGGCCCCTTCATTCCGGTCGACACCGCGAACGGCGTCACTCTGGACTTCGCCACCGTCGATGAGAAGTCCATCACCCCGCAGCATTACGCGTTCCTCGTGCCCGAGGACGATTTCGACGGAATCTTCGGGCGGATCAAGGACGCGGGAGTCGATTTCTTCGGCGATCCGCACGGCAAGCTTCCGGGCCGGATCAACCACAACTACGGCGGCCGGGGCGTGTATTTCCTCGATCCGTCGGGTCACTACCTGGAAGTGATCACTCAGCCGTACGACAACGTCGTGACGGACGCGGACGAGTGACGCCCGAGTAGTCACCAGGCCGTTCACGAATATGTAACACCCGTCTCAACTCGTCGCCGAGGCAAGGGCGTTGGGGAGCCACGGGAGACCCGAAGTCTTCCGGAGTCCTCAACGCCCGTCGCGTCGAACGGAGTCAGCGGCGTCCGGCCAGGAACTCCGCCGCCGCCACGCCCGAGACACGCGTCGCGCCGTGGGTGACCAGGTGGACGGCGCCGGGCGCCGCACCGTTCGGAACACCCATCTCCACGACCACCGCGTCGGGCCGGCTTCCCAGCAGCCGCGCCATCGCCGCCGACATCCAGCCGTGCCGCGCCGCGTCACGCACCACCACGACCAGCGAACGCTCGGCGGCCGGGTCAAGACCTTTGCGGTCCAGCAGATCGCCGGACTCCCGCAGGTCGGCCTCCGTCAGCCGTACGGACGTGGTCCCGGGCAGCAGATCGCTCAGCGGAGCCGCCACGCCCCACGGGGTCTGTCCGTCGACGGCCAGGTTCATCGTCGGCGACAGCTCAACCACATGGGGCGCGCCGACGAGCGGGAGCACCGAGCTCCGGTCCTGCCCGCCGGCCTCGCCGTTCCCGTTCTGTCCGGTCAGCACGCGCAGCGCGCGCCGGGCGGCGACGAGGCCGATGTCGGACGCGGCGTCGTCGGTGGCCACGGCGCGCGTACGGCTGCCCGACCAGGCGGCGAACTCGGCGACCCGCGCCGCCGCTTCGCTGATCCGCGCCTCGGGCAGCGTGCCGTCGAGCACGGCCCGGACGAGGGCGTCGGTGAGCAGGTCGAAGGTGGCCTCCCCGGCGTGCTCGCCCCCGACGCACACCGCGTCGGCCCCGCCCTTGACGGCCCGTACCGTGGCCCCGTCGATCCCGTAGCGGGCGGTGACCGCGCTCATCTCGATGCCGTCCGTCACCACCAGGCCGTCGAAGCCCAGTTCGCCGCGGAGCAGGTCCACGAGGATGCGGGGGCTCAGCGTGGCCGGCAGGTCGGGGTCGTACGCGGGCGCGAGCAGATGCGCGGTCATCACCACGCGTACGCCCGCCTCCATCGCGGCGACGAACGGCGGCAGCGCGGTGGCGGCGATCTCCTCAACGCTCGCCGAGACCTGCGGCAGTCCGTGGTGGGAGTCGACCGAGGTGTCCCCGTGGCCGGGGAAGTGCTTGGCGCAGGCGGCGACGCCGGCCGACTGGAGCCCGCGGACCCAGGCGGCGGTGTGCCGGGAGACGACATCCGTACGGGCGCCGAAGGAGCGGGCGCCGATGACGGGGTTGAGGGGGTTGGAGTTGACGTCGGCGCTGGGGGCGTAGTTGAGGGAGATGCCGGCGGCGTGGAGTTCGCGCCCGATGTCACGGGCGACGGACTCGGTCAGATCCACGTCGTCCACGGCGCCGAGCGCGAGGTTGCCGGGCCGGGAGGCGCCGGTCCAGGCTTCGAGCCGGGTGACGTCCCCGGCCTCCTCGTCGATGGCGATGATGAGGTCGCGGTTCTCCGCGCGTAGGCCGGCGGTGAGGCGCGCGACCTGCTCGGGGTCGACGATGTTCCGACCGAACAGGACGACGGAGGTGAGTCCGCCGCCCGCGATCCCGCGACGGACCCAGTCGGGCACGGTCGTGCCCACGAATCCGGGTTGGAGCGTGGTCTCGGCGAGACGCGTCAGTCGGTCGTGACGGCTGCTCGGCTCCATGCGGGTCCTCCGAAGGCGCATCGCTCGGCCGGCTCAGCGAACCGCCCTTGAACTTGGTACAGGCCAATCGGGATGTTGGCTCAGACCAATAGGTGTGTCAAGGAGGTATCGGGCTGCCGCGTTGTACGCACTCGACCCGGAAGCAGGTGGATTAGGCCGTTCATGAATATTTGGTGAGGCTTCGAGGGAGCGGCTGGGCAGGAGCCGGGCTCGCGGGTACGGCCGGCTCTCGCCCGCTCGCGGGGCCGGGAGTCTCAGACCCCGAAGAGTGCCAACGACGGCTCCAGACCGTGCAGTTCGACCGGGACGGTACGGTGCGCCTCCCATCCCGCACGGTCCAGGCGCAGCCGCAGCTGAGTGCGGGCCGCGCCCCGTACCGACACCGTCGCCAGCCCGTCCGGACGGTAGCCGAGCTTCTCCGACACCCGCAGCGACCGCGAGTTGTCGGTCATGGCCGACGACGTCAGATACCGCGCACCCAGGCCCTCGAACGCCAGATGCAGCGCCGCCGCCCGCATCTCCGTACCGATGCCGCGTCCTTGGTGCGTCTGCCCCAGCCACGAGCCGGTGTGCGCCTCGCCGGTCACCGCGAAGTCCGCCGCGCCCAGGTCCTGGCGCCCGACGACCGTCCCCTCGCAGCTGACGGCCAGGCTCAGCGTCCAGTCCCGTACGGTCCAGGCCGCCACGGTGCCGAGCAGATGCTGGAAGGTCGCCCGACCGCGTTCGTCGGGGCTCGCGTCCGTCCACGGGACGGAGAACGGCATCCGGTCCTCGTCGTGCACCCCGGCGGCGGCGACGGCGGCCAGTTCGGACAGGCTCTCCAGATCCGGGAGCCGCAGTTCAAGGCGCGGGGTCGTGATCCGGAGTCCGTACAGAGGCCAGAAATGAGCGTCCATGAACGGAGCCTGCCGAACCGGCCGTCGGGGTGTCGACCGAATTACTCCGTACGCAGCCCGTCCGGCCGCATCATCCGCCACAGCGACGGCACGCTCGCCAGCGTCACCAGCATGATCACCGCGGCGCCGACCGCCGCGTACGGGACGAAGACCCACCAGTCACCGATCGACTTCCCGATGATCCCCAGCATGAAGTCCCCCAGGACCAGACCGCCGGCGATCGCGAGCCCGGTGCCCAGCACGACCGGCACGGCCGTCTGCCACAGCACCGACCAGACGAGCGTCCGGCGCCGCGTACCGAAGGCCACCAGGACCGACAACAGCCTTCTCCGCTCGCGCAGTTGCTCGATCTGGGAGACCAGCATGCTCGCCGCGATCAGCATCATCGTGAGGGTGCCGCCCACGAGCAGCCCGGTCTGGACGCTCGCGTACTGCTTGTCGCGCTCCAGGTCGTTGAGCGCGTTGATCCGCAGCGTCGGATCGATGCCCGCCGCCGTTCCGCGTACGTACTCCGCCGCGTCGGCCACCTCCGGGTCGACCTTGATCGATGCCCTGACCGTGGTCGACGGCAGGGCGCGGGAGCCGAGGGCTCCCGGTGTGACCAGGATTCCGTCGTGCAGGTCGCCCATCGGATCGGGGGAGGTCACCACCGTGCGGGCCGACTTGGGCAGCGTCCACAGCGCGGGCTTGCCCGTCCGCGCCCCGTCGCCCCCGGTCAGGTCGATCGGTCTGCCGGGGACGGCGGCCTCGTCGGTGCGGTCGTTCTGCTCCTTCACCCCGGCCGAGCCGACCTTCTTGGCCGCCCTGGCGTCGAGGTGGGCCACGAAGGCGTCCCCGTCCCGGCAGGAGGGCAGCCGGGCGATCTCCTTCAGCGTGGCGCAGGATCCCACGGTCAGGGTCGTGATCGGCTGCCAGCCGTGCTCCGTGGGGGCGCCGGTGCCGGCCACATAGGACTCGACCGTGCCGATGACCTTGGTGACCCCCTCGGTCTCGCGGAAGTCCTGGATCATCCGCTCCGCGAGCACGGAGTCGCCGTAGTCGCTGGAGACGTAGAAGTCGGCCCGCTCGGTGTCCTGTCCGGTGATCTGGAGGAAGTCCTTCTGCATCGCCCCGAACATCATCTGGAGGGCGATGGCACCCGCCACCGCGACGGTGATGCCGCTCACCGCGCGCGCCGCCGTACCGCTGCTCAACTGAAGCCTGCGGGTGGCCAGTTGCCAGGGCACCGGTCCGCCGCGCAGCCGTGCGACCACCGCTTCGACCAGCCAGGGCAGCAGCCCGACGAGCCCGATCAGCACACAACTGGCGCCCACCACGATGGGGAACGGTCCGACCGTCGACGTCATCTCGTCCACGCGCCCGGTCGACGCGAGGACGGCGACACCGACGACGGGCAGCAGCAGCCGCCACCACAGCCGACGCTTGCGCAGACCGGTGTTCCGTACGACTCCGAGCGGCTCGATGGCCACCGAACTCAGCGCGGACTGGGTGACCACAACGGCGGCGACCGGCACCGCGAGCAGGATGAGCAGGGCGAGCGAGGGCACCGGGGTCACGTCGGAGGGGAAGGCGCTGAGCCCCCAGAGCCGCACGTGGCCGACGATCTGACGGAGCATCAGGAACAGTACGGCCCCGACGGCCAGCCCGAGCACGGCGCCGAACAGGGTCTCCCCCGCCGCGATACGGCGCACCGTCCTGGCGTCGGCACCCACCAGCCGCAGCGCCGCCAGCCTGCGGTCCCTGCGGTCGCCGCCGAAGCGGACGGCGGTGGCGATGAAGATCGCCACTGGCACCAGCAGCACCACGCACATCAGGATGACCAGCACCATGAGCAGCGGATCGAACGGTGGGGCGGACTCGTCGACGCCGTAGCCGCCCGATCGGATGCCGACGCCCTCGACGGTCAGCGTCGAACTGCCGGTGTAGAAGCGCAGTTCGCCCGGGTCGACCAGTCCGGCGTCCCCGACCGTGCCGACGATCCGTTCGTCGAGCCGCTGCGCGAGCAGCGCGCCCTCGGACGACTTGAGCAGTTCGCGCAGCGCGGGCGAGACGACCATCTCGCCGGGGCCGGGGATCTTCGCGACGCCCGGCGGCGTCGGCGCGTTGGCCCCCTCCGGGCGCAGCAGCAGCCCGGTCACGGGGTCGCCGCGGTATTCGGTGCTCGCCTCGGCCCAGAGGAAGGTGCTGTCCGTGATGCCCTTGCCGGGCTTCTGCGAACTCGCGTTCGTGGTCTCGCGCGCCTGGGTGCGGCTCTCGCGCGTGTCGAGAAGCTGCGGTACGGCGGCGGCGGCGAAGAGCAGCGCGACGCCGAGGCCGACACCGAGTGCGGTCAGCGCCGTACGGGCCCAGCCCTCCCGGCCGCCGGACACGGCGAAGCGCATGCCGAGCGCGAGGTCGCGCGCCCAGGCGCGTACGCCGGTGGGAGTGGCGGCCGGGGACGGCCGGGGCGGCGGGGAGAGCGTGGGCGCCTCCCGGTCGAGGAGCGTCATGCCGCGCGCCCCACGCGACCGCGACCGCCGCCGGTGCCTTGTCCGCCGGGCCCGCGACCGCCGCCGCCCGCGCCTTGACCGCCGCCCGCGCCTTGACCGCCGCCCGCGCCTTGTCCGCCGCCGAGGTAGTGGTCCATGTCGCGCGTCTTCCCGTCCCGTACGACGACCTCGCGGTCGGAGTACGCGGCGACCCGCACCTCGTGCGTCACCAGGACGACGGCCGTGCCCGCCGACCGGGCGGCATCGGTCAGCAGCTCCATCACGCGCTCGCCGTTGAGCGAGTCGAGCGCCCCGGTCGGCTCGTCGGCGAAGAGCACCCGTGGCGAGGTGACGAGCGAGCGGGCGACGGCGATGCGCTGCCCCTGACCACCGGAGACCTCGCCGGGACGCTGGGCCCGTACGTCGGTGACCTCCAGCCGCTCCATCCACTCCAGCGCGATCCGCTCCGCCTCCTTGCGGCGGGTGCCGCTCAGGCGCAGCGGCAGCGCCACGTTCTCCAGGCAGGTCAGTTCGGGTACGAGCTGGCCGAACTGGAAGACGAAGCCGAAGTCCGTACGGCGCAGGGTGCTGCGCGCGCCGTCGGACAGCTCCGTGACGTCGCGGCCCTGGTAGGTGATGGTCCCGGAATCGGCGGGCACGATGCCGGCGAGGCAGTGCAGCAGCGTCGACTTGCCGGATCCCGACGGGCCCATGACGGCGACGACCTCACCGGCGTGGATGGAGAACGAGGCGCCGTCGAGGGCGGGCGTGGCGCCGTACGTCTTGCGCAGGTCGTACGCGGTGAGCAGCGAGCCTTCGGGCGCCGCCGGAGTGCCGGGGGCGCGGGACGCGGAAGGGGACCCGGACGACGACGGGGACGCGGCGCTCATCGGCGTACCTCCTCGGCGAGCCTGTCCAGACGGGCGGCCGTCAGTTCCAGCCAGCGCAGATCCGCCTCCAGATGGAACAGCGCGTGGTCGCAGATGAGCTGGTCGGAGAGGTCACCGTGCCGCTTGCGCTCGGTCAGGACGCGCATCAGCCGCAGATGCTCGGCCCGCTGCGTGTCGAGCAGGTCCGCGGCGCTGCGGCCGGTGAGCAGCGAGATGACGACCTTCGTGTAGAGGGTCGACTGGAGATACGGCTCCGGCTTCTCCGGCTGCGCGAGCCAGCGCTCGACATCGGTGATGCCGGCTTCGGTGATCGCGTACCGCTTCCGCTCGGGCCCCCCGCCGGCTTCCATCCCGTCGACCTCGACGAGCCCGTTCTTCAGCAGCCGGGACATGGTCGAGTAGACCTGCCCGTAGTGCAGGGGGCGATCGTGGCCGAAGGAGTCGTCGAAGGCGCGCTTCAGGTTGTAGCCGTGCTGAGGGCCTGATTCGAGAAGCCCGAGGAGGGTGTGTCCGATTGACATGGCGAACACTCTACACACGGCGTATACATGCCGTGTATAGCGATATGGCAACGAACCACCGAAGCACCCCTGAGCTGCCCTTTCCCTCCCCCGGCCGCTGCCCGTCACGCTCGGCGGGATATGCGGGCCCCGCCGATTCATTGACAGGCCCAACCCCGGTTGTTTGGATGCGGCAAGCGCTTTCTGGCCGAGTTTGGAGCATTCCCTTGCAGCTCTCGCGCCGCACCCTGTTGACGATGTTGCCCGCGTCCACCCTGCTCGCCGTGGCAGCGCCCCTGCGGGCGCGAGCGGCCGGGAGGCCGACCGCCACGACGGCCGCGAGCGCCGGCGGCGGCGCCGAACCCGGCGCCAACCACGCCGCGCTCCTCGCCAACACCGTCGCGATCTTCGCCGGCACCGCCGTGTCCAACGCCCGCCCCGAGGTGGCCGCCAAACTCGCCGCCATCACTTCGACGGCGCGCACCCGCCTCACCGCCCTCGATGGCGCGGGACCCGGGGAACTCTTCAAGGGCGTCGCCCTCGGCACGAGCGACGCGAACCTCAACACCTCGTACCAGTACCTGTACGAGATCGCCCTCGCCACCCGTACCCCCGGCCCCGTCGCCTCGGACCTCCGGGACAACGCGAGCGTCCAACGACGCGTCATCGACGGCCTGGTGGCGCTCCACGACACGTACTACGGCGACCAGTCGAGGGGTTACTACGGCAACTGGTTCAACTGGGAGATCGGCATCTCCGCGAGCGTGAGCAGGACACTCGTCCTGCTGAAGGACCAACTCGCCGCGTACAAGCCGGATCTGACCGCCACCTACGTCTCCTCGATGGACGCCTATCTGCGTAACGGCAAGGACGGCGACGTCGACCTCGACTCGCGCTTCCACACCGGCGCCAACCTCGCCGACATCACCACCAACCGCATCCTCCAGGGCGCGGTCACCGGCGACGACGCGCGAGTCGTCAAGGCGGTCGCCGACCAGCTGACGGTGTACGCGACGGTCGATCCGTACCACCCGCGACACGGCGTCACCGACGGCTTCTACGCCGACGGCTCCTTCATCCAGCACGACTCCGTCGCCTACACCGGCTCGTACGGCAAGGTCCTGCTCACCCGCGCCGTGCAGACCGTCAAGATCCTCGAAGGCACCGATTACCTCGACACCGGCACAGACGCAGGCACCGGCACCGGCACCGGCGATCTGGTGGCCGTGGTGCGGGGCTGGGTGGCCCAGGGCTTCGCCCCGCTCATCTTCGAGGGCTGGATGATGGAGATCGTCAAGGGCCGCGGGGTGTCACGGACGGCGACCGGCTACACGGACGTCGCCGTCGTCGTCGAGGCCGTCGTCGACCTCTCGGGACACTCCACCGGCGCCGACGCCACGGCCCTCCAGGGTTATGTGAAGTTCGTCCGCCAGACGTCGAAGGCGGCGCTCGACCCTGCCGTCTTCGTCTCACCGGTCAGCGTCGCGCGCTACGCCGACATCCTCGCCGACACGTCCGTGCCGGCCGCGGACCTCGGGGACGCGGAGAGCCACACCGCGTTCAACGCGATGGACAAGACCGTGCACCGGCGCCCCGGTTACGCGTTCGCGCTGGCCCGCAGCTCCGACCGGATCAGCAAGTACGAGTACATGAGCGGCGAGAACCTGATGCCGTGGTTCCAGGGCGACGGCGCGCACTATCTGTACCTCGCGGGCCAGGACCAGACCCGGTCCTTCGGCGTCGACTACTACACGACCGTGTCGCCGTACCGGCTGGCCGGCGTCACCGCGCCCGTCGAGACCCGCCGGACGATCCCCGAGCTGTACGGCACCGCTTGGTACGACAACCCGGAGCGCGGCTTCACCTCGTCCTCCGAGTCGCAGAACACGTACGTCTACTTCCCGCGCGGCACCAACACCCTGTCCGGGGGCGCCCGCCTCGGCGCGTACGGCGCCGTCGGCCTCGTGCTGGGCGACGACGTCGCGTACGCCGCGAAGCAGGCCGGAGAACTGCCCGACGACTTCGTCGCCCACCGCAACGCCACCGCCACCAAGTCGTGGTTCATGCTCGACGACGAGATCGTCGTCCTCGCCGCCGGGGTCGGTGACGCGGCGGGCCGTGCGGTGACGACCACGCTCGACAGCAGGATCGCCGCGGTGTCGGACGCCGTCACGGTGACGGGGCGTCTGCGCGACGGCGCCGCGTGGCCGGGCGGCGGTGACGGGGGCGGGGGCGGCGGTACGGCGCCGGGCCCGGTGGCCTGGCTGCGTTACGCGGACTCCGGGCAGGGGGTCTCGGTCGGGTACGTGTTCCTGGACGGGAGTGGGGACAGCCGTCCGACGGTCGCGCTCGACACCGTCACCAGGAGCCGCCGCGTCGTACGTACGTCCAACCCCGACACCCCTGTCACCAAGCGGGTGTTCTCCCTGTCCGTCGACCAACCGGCGGGCGCACGGCGGCTGTCGATGGCGCACGCCCTCGTACCGAACGCCACGGAGCGGCAGTTGAAGGCGTACGGCACGGGCCACGGACACGGGCACGGGCAGGACGGAGGGCAGCACGGCGGAGGGCGCGGACCGTTGTCGGTCGTCGCCAACACCACACGCGTCCAGGCCGTCGAACACCGCGGACTGTCCCTCCTCGCGGTCAACACCTTCACACCCGGCACGCACCGCGCCGACCGTCTGTCGATCGACGGCGCCGCGTCGGTGATCCTGCGGACGTCGCACGACGGCACGGTCTCGGTCGCGGTCTGCGACCCGACGATGCGGCGGAACACGGTCTCGGTCACCCTGCGCGGCCGTTGGCTCCGCGCCGTGTCGTCCGACGACGGGGTCCGCGTCCGCAAGGTACTCGGCGGCACGCGGATCGACGTCGACACCCACCAGACTCACGGGCGCAGCCTGACGGCACGGCTGCGGTAGGACGGAGCCGGGATTGCGGCCGGATCCGGCGCCCGAAGGCGACTTTCGGCCAACGATTGAGTTCGCACCGGTTCACAGACAACCCACAGCCCCCTCTCCCGCCTCTCACTACAGGGGAGACAGTTCCGCGACCGGAGACCGTACTTCGCGCCGGCTGTTCGTCCACCGTCCACGCAGGCATTCGGAGAATTCGGAACACTCGGAAAACGAGGAACGATGACCAGAACGCACAACGTCCGGCTCCGGCGTTCGGTGATGGCCGCCACCGCGGCGCTCGCCGTGACCGCGGGTGTCGTGGCCGCGGCGCCAGAAGGCGAGGCGGCGCAGACCACGCCGAAGCTCAGCCTGATCGCCGCGACCAAGTCGCTGACACTCGACTCGTGGAAGGAGGACCCGGGCGTCTACCTCGACCTCGGTACCTACCTCACGGCCGAGGGCGCTCCCTTCGAACTCAAGGTGACCCGCAAGTCGTACAAGGACCCGGTCGTCGCCGAGCAGATCATCCACGACGGCGACAAGACCAGCACCAAGGCCCTGCCGGCCGGGCTGGTGAAGGACTTCTCGGGGCTGCCGGGCTTCGCGCAGATCACCATCACCGACACGAACCGCAAGGTCGTGGTCAACAGGACCGAGAAGTACTGCCCGAACAACGCCGCCGGGCGCATCGACCCCGACGGGTCGGCCAAGTCGAAGTACCCGGAGAGCTGCCCGGAGAACGCGTTCACGCTCGGTTCGGTGTGGGGCGTCGAGAAGGGCTGGGCGTCCAACACGTACGCGGGCTACTCCTCCGAGCCGGTCGAGCTCGCCGCCGGCAAGTACCAGGCCAAGGTGTCGGTGACCAAGCGCTACCGCGACCTCTTCGGCATCTCCAGCAAGCCGCAGATCATCAACCTGACTGTGCGCGAGCGCAGTTGGGAGGACGAGGAGGGCGGTGCCGGGCTGCGCAGCAAGAGCGCGGCGTCCGGCCACAGCGGCCACGACATGGCCAACATGAAGGGCATGGCCGGCATGTCCGGGCACGCCGGCCACGGTGCGACGCGCTCCGCGGCACCCGCCGCCCCGACGAGCGGCGCCGGCCCCTCGTACAACGTGGGTCACGGCCCGCTCATCCCCGCGCCGCCGGCCCTGCCGTGGGCGCTGAAGAAGGCCTCGCTGCGGACCGCGACGGCTCCCGTCGGTGACGGCCCCGGCCGCACGGACGGCTCGCGCAAGGCGCCCGCCGTGGAGCCCAACGCGAAGCGCCCGACCGGCAAGGCGGTGGTCCCGGACGTGCCGAAGCCCGACCTGCGTTCGCTGCCCGCCTACGGTATCGAGATCAGCGACGGCGGCGAGGACGTCAAGGGCAAGGACTACCTCGCCTTCAGCGCCAACGTCTGGAACGCCGGTCCCGCGCAGCTCGTCGTGGACGGCTTCCGCAGCCCCGGCAAGGAGCTGATGGACGCCTACCAGTACTTCTACGACGCGGACGGCAAGCAGGTCGGCTACACCCCGACCGGCACCATGGAGTGGGACCCGCGGCCGGGCCACGAGCACTGGCACTTCACCGACTTCGCCAGCTACCGGCTGCTGAAGGCGGACCAGAAGGAGACGGTGCGCAGCGGCAAGGAGGCGTTCTGCCTGGCGAACACCGACGCCGTCGACTACACGGTGAAGAACGCCAACTGGCACCCGGGCAACACCGACCTGTCCACCGCGTGCGGCCAGGAGAACTCGATCTCCGTCCGTGAGGTGCTGGACGTCGGTTCCGGCGACACGTACACGCAGGACCTGCCGGGCCAGTCCTTCGACATCACCAACCTGGCGAACGGCACCTACTACATCCAGGTGCTCGCCAACCCCGAGAACCGTCTCAAGGAGACGAGCCTCGACAACAACAGCGCCCTGCGCAAGGTCGTCCTCGGCGGCAAGCCGGGCGCGCGTACGGTGAAGGTGCCGGCGCACGACCTGGTCAACTCCAACTGACCTCGTTCGTACGGTAGTCACTCTCGATCGGCCCCCGGGATCCTCCGCCCCGGGGGCCGATGCCGTCCGGCGCCCCTCTCGCCCCACCTCGCCCCCTCCGGCGCCTTCCGTCACCGCAGGTCGATGACGGCCTTGCCGTGGAGGCGGCGTTCGAGAAGTGCCTCGACCGCCTCCGGCACCTTGTCCCAGCCGCCGCGCCAGGAGATCTGCGCGTCGAGTTCGCCGGCGGCGACCTTGGCCGCGAGCATGCCGAGGTCGGGGGCGAGACCGGTGCAGCCGAGCAGATAGAAGGTGACGAGCGAGCGGTCGTGCCGTCCGTCGTTGCCGAACAGCGCGCCGTACGGGAAGTGCTCGCCCTCGTCGATCGCGACGTGCCCGACCGAGACCAGCGTCCCGCCCTCCGTCAACATCCCGAAGGCGGCGACGAGTTGATCCCCGCCGACCAGATCGACGACCCCGTCGACGGGCGCGTCGAGCCCCGCGGGTCCGGCGACCACCTCGTGCGCGCCGAGCGCCCGCAGACTCTCCCCGTGGGCGTCCGGGTCGCCGGTGGAGGCGATGACGTGCGCACCGCCGAGCCGCGCGAGCTGTACGGCGTACCGCCCGGTGCCGCCCGTCGCGGCGGTGACCAGGATCCGCCTGCCGAGGATCGGACCGATCCGCCGCAGCGCGCGCAGGGCGCTGGCGCCCGCCACGGGGACGGTGCTGATGGCCCCGAGATCGGCGCCGACCGGGACCGTACCGATCAAGTCGGTGCCGACCGCGCGGAGTTCGGCCCAGGCGCCGTCGGGGCCGAGGGTCACCACCGGCGTACCGGCGGGCGGGCCCGAGCCGTCGGCGGCGGCGCGTTCGACGACTCCGGCGGCGTCCCAGCCCAGTACGGCCCCGTCGGCCGCCTCCCGCAGGACGAAGCGGACCTCGCCGTGGTTCAGGGAGGTCGCGGCCACCCGGACGAGGGCCTGGTTCGGCGCGGGTTCGGGGTCGGGGGCCTCGCCGAGCCGCAGGCCGGTGGGCGTGGAGTGGTCGACAAGCAGAGCGCGCATGGAGGGATGCCCTTCCTCGGATCCTCGGGAATCTCCAATGTGCCACTGAGTGGCATTAGCGCACAAGCGGCATTCGCTTCTCCAGTACGGTGGTGTCATGAGCACCGCGCCACCACCCTCACCACCTCCACCTCCGCCACCGTCGCCTCCCGCGCCCTCGCTGCGCGAGCGCAAGAAGCGGCGCACCCGGCAGCTCCTGGTGGACACCTCCCTCGAACTGTTCACCGAGCGCGGCTTCGGCAAGGTGACGCTGGACGAGCTCTGCGACTCGGTCGAGGTCTCCAAGCGCACGTTCTTCCGCTACTTCACCAGCAAGGAAGACGTGGCGATGGCCCCGACGCAGGACCTGTGGCTGACGTTCCTCGACGTACTCGAAACGACCGACCTCGCCCCCGCCGACCGGGCATCCACCGGCCGGCCGGTCCTGGAACTGGTCCAGGACACCCTGCTCACGGCCCTGGAACGGACGGCCACCGACGACTGGAACCACCGCGTCCTGCTCAGCCGCAATCTGACCGAGCGGACCCCCTCGATGGACGCGCACGGCCTTCACTTCTGCGACCGCACCACCCGCACGGCGCTGGCCACCCTGCACCACCGCCTCGACATCCCCGACCCGCTGGACCTCCGCCCCCGGCTGGCCCTGGACATGGTCGTCGCCGCGTTCCACTGCGCCCTGACGACCTGGGCGTCCGCCCCCGACGCGGCGCCCCTGTCGACCCACACCCACCAGGCCTTCACGGCCCTGGCGGCCACCCCGACCTTCCCGGCGACACCCCGCCGCCGGCCGCGGGCGGCCCACAGCCCACGAGGCGTGTGACCGTCGGGACACCACCCTCCGGGCCCGGAGGCGCGCCTGAGTAAGCCTGTCGAGGCTCGACAGATATCCGGGGGAGTTCGCGCGTGGAACGGCTAGGCCATGACGACCCTCCCCGAACCAGGCCGCATGTCACCCTGGCCCAGCTGGACGCCGAGTACGAACAGGCCGTCCCCGCACGCCGCTTCAACGCGGGCGGCGACCGCACGTTCCTCGTCCGCCTCCCGCTCCCCGACGCCGACCCGATCCGCTGGGCCGTCGGGGCACGGGCCGCACGTCCCGAGCAGGTCGTACGCGGTCTGGGCGCCACCCTGGCCCGGACACTGGCCGCCGCGAACACCCACGGTGTGACACGCGGGCCGGAGACCGGATTTCAATCCGCGATCAGCCGCGTCTCAACCTCCCCCCGTCCGCTGAAACCGTGGTGTGACCGCCGTGAAAGCGGGCGGGCGCAAGCTCTGCGTCAGAAGCAGGACGGCGCGAGCCCATCCGGGGCCGCGACAGAGTTGAGGAGCACACCACCATGAGCATCACCCTCACCGCCCAGGACAAGGTCACCCTTCGGACCGCCGCTTACGGCGCCGTCACGCTGATGAGCGCCGCAGGGGCCGCCGGGTCGCCCCACCGGGCCGCGACCGAAGGCAGCATCGCCCTGGCCAACGCGACCGGCCCGGTCGGGCACGTGCTCGCCGAGAAGACGAAGATCAAGGACCTGAACCACAAGTCCACGGCCGAACTCGCCGACCGCGTGCTGCCGGCCCTGACCGCGACCATGAGCCTGCTCAAGGAGCAGGATCCGGCGGAGGCCGACAACTTCCGCGGCACCGTCACCGTCGCCGTCGAGGCATCCGCCCGGACCCACCGCGGCAAACCCGGCCCCGCCATGGCCGAGATGGCCCGCAAGATCACCGGGGCCCTCGACGCCGCCTGACGGCCCGCTTGTCGGAACCCGTCTTCGAACCTCGATTCCGAAGGTTCGGAGACGGGTTCTATGCGTTCTACGAGAGGCAGGCGCAGCGGGCCGGCGGCGGCAGCGGCAGTTCCACCCGATGGTGCCTTGGCTAATCTGCACGGGTGACTACCGACCTGACCCTGCTGCCACGTGTCGCCCATCGCGGGCACGAGGTCACCGCGCCCCGGCTCCGCGGGCTCCTCGCGCTGCTCGCGGGCGACCTGCGTACGGGTTGCAGCACCGAGCGGCTGGTGGAAGGGCTGTGGCAGCCGGACGAGTTGCCCGAGCGGCCCGGACGGGCGCTCCAGGTCCTCGTGTCCCGCGCGCGGGCGCAGCTGGGCGCCGATCTCATCGCGAGCACGCCGACCGGATACCGGCTCACCCTCGCCGAGGACCAGGTCGACACCTCCGCCCTGCTGCTGCACGCCGCCGCGGGCGCGGACCGGGCCAGGGCCGGGGACTACGCGGGATCCCTCGCCGCGGCCGAGGCCGGGCTCGCGCTGTGGGAGGGCACGCCCGACGGAGCCGGCGACACCGACGATCCCGTGTTCGCGCTGCGCACCGAGCGTGAGCCGGTGCGCGGGGCCCTCGTCCGCGCGCGGGCGCTCGCGCTCGCGCGTCTGGGACGGCACGCGGAGGCGGCCGGTCCGCTGGACGCGACCGCCTCGGAGCATCCGCGCGACGAGGAAGTGCTCGCCGAGTTGCTGCGCGGCGTGGCGGCGACGACGGGCCCGTCCGCCGCACTGGCACGGTACGAGGCGTACCGCCGGGAGCTTCGCGACGATCTCGGCACCGATCCGGGCGCCGGACTCAAGGCCGTACAGCAGGAGTTGCTGCTCGGCGAGGCGCCGGTGGTCAGGCACGGCGTGCCGCACGAGCCGAACCCGCTCCTCGGCCGGGACGAGCACATCTCGGCCCTCCAGGGGCTGTTGCGTACCTCCCGCGCCGTCACCGTCGTCGGCCCCGGCGGCCTGGGCAAGACCCGGATCGCACACGCCGTCAGCCGCCGGGCCGAGCAGCGGGTCGTGTACTTCGTGCCGCTCGCCGGAGTCACCGCGGACGCCGACGTCGCCGCGGAGGTGGCCTCCGCGCTCGGTACGGGCGAGGGGCGGCCCGGCGCCGGTAGCGGCCACGGCCCGGCCGCCCTGGTGTCCGGCATCCTCGGCGTCCTCGGCACCGGGCCGGCGCTGCTGGTCCTGGACAACTGCGAGCAGGTCGTAGGGGGCGCCTCCGATCTCGTACGGGCCCTGGTCTCGTCCTCGAAGGACCTGCGGGTGCTCGCCACCAGCAGGGCGCCCCTCGGTCTCACGTCGGAAGCGGTGTACGCGCTGCCGGAGCTGGGCCTCGACACCTCCATCGAGCTGTTCACGCAGCGGGCGCGGGCCGCCCGGCCCGGTGTGGAGCTGCCGCCTGACGCGGTGGCAGGTCTCTGCCGCCACCTCGACGGGCTGCCGCTCGCGGTGGAGTTGGCCGCGGCGCGGGTGCGGGTGCTCTCGGTGCGGGAGATCGCCCGCCGCCTCGGCGACCGGTTCGCGCTGCTGCGCGGCGGGGCGCGGGACGTGCCGGAGCGCCACCGCACGCTGTACGCGGTCGTGGAGTGGAGCTGGAACCTCCTCGCGGAGGAGGCCAGGGCCGCGCTGCGCCTGCTGTCCGTCTTTCCCGGCGGCTTCTCCGGCGAGGCGGCGGAGCGGGTCCTCGGCGAGGACGCGCTGCTTCTCCTGGAGCAACTGGCCGACCAGTCGCTGCTCACCGTCGCCGACACCCCGTCCGGTGTGCGGTTCCGAATGCTGGAGACCGTAAGGGAGTTCAGCGCCGCCCGGCGTACGGAGGCGGGCGAGGACGAGGAGGCCGTCGACCGGTTCCTGGCCTGGGCGCGGGACTTCGGGGTCACGCACCACGACTGGTTCTTCGACGCGGATCCGCTCGCCGCCGGCGAGCGGATCAGGGCCGAGCAGGACAACCTCGTACTGGCCCTGCGGCACGCCCTGGCCCGTACGGACGGCCCCACCGTCGCCGCGCTCACCGCCGTCCTCGCCGCTCTGTGGTCCACCGACTCCAGCTTCCACCGCCTCGCCGGGCTCGCCGCGGAGACCGGCCCGCCGCTGTCGCACTACTACCCCGAGCCCCAGTACGTCGAAGTCACCCGCTCCGCCGCGACGTTGTGCACGGCGGGCCTGTTCATGGGCCACGGCCCGGTCGCCGTACGCCAGCTCGTCGTCCTCCGGCGACTGCCCGCGGCCCCGCCGGACACGCTGATGCGCGCCACCGCCGCGGTGCTCGGCGCGATCCCCGAGATGCTGCCTCCCGATTACGCCGTGCTGCGAGGGCTCTGCGAGAGCGAGCAGCCGCTGGTCGCGGGCGTCGCCGAGTGCATAGCCACCTACGTCTGGGAGTTCGAGCACGACATCGACCGCGCGCTCGTCTCGGCCCGCCGGATACTCGCCGAACTGGCCCCGGTCGACAATCCGTCCATGCGGCTCATGGGCCACTCCCGGCTGAGCGAGCTGTGCTTGCGGACGGGGCGCGGCGAGGAGGCGTACGAGCATCTCAGGGCGGCGCTCGACGTGGTGCCGCGCCTCGGCGACGGACACGACTACCTCTTCATCCGCACCAGCCTCGTCCTGGCGTGCCTGCAGCGAGACGACCCCGACGAGGCCGAGTACTGGCTGCGCCAGGCGGAGAGCGACAACGTACCGGAGGAGGACGCCATCTACCGGTCCGGCCTCGGCGGGCGCGCGGAGATCGCCCTCGCCCGCGGGCTGACGGAGGTGGGGCTCGGCCTGTGGCGCGGCGCGCTGGAGCGGATGCCCGGGGCCGGCTCGGCGGACGACGACAACGACCTCTGGCTCGACCCGTGGGCGCTGCACATCCAGTCGGCGGCGGTGACGGCGCACGCGCACGCGGGCCGTGTCGAACTGGTCGCGCGGCCGGTCGACCGGCTCCGGCGGGGACTGCGGACCCTGCTCGCCGGTCCGTCCGGCTCGCCCATGGAACTACCGGTGCTCGGCTCGCTGTTGCACGCCCTCGGCATGGTGGGGCTCGCGTCGGGCGACGGAGACGGCGACGACGGAGCAGGTGAAGGTGCCGGTGCCGGTGCCGTACGGATGATCGCGCTGGCCGAACGGCTGCGGGCGCCACGCGAGTTCCAGCCGACGATGTCGGCGGACCGCGCCCGGAAGGCGGTCGCGGCCACCGGTAACGCTGCCGGGGCGGCGTACTCCGACGCGGTGTCGGAGTACGCCGCCCTGGGGCGGGACGAGTTGCGGGAGGCGGCCCGTGCCGTCATGGCCGTTACTTCGGGTCGCGGTTGAACTGCTCGTTGGACCAGTAGTAGCCGAGGGCGGAGAGAGCCAGGCACCAGACGATCGCCAGCCACCCGTTGTTGCCGATCTCGGTGCCGAGGAGCAGGCCGCGCAGTGTCTCGATGGCGGGGGTGAAGGGCTGGTACTCGGCGATCGGCTGGAACCAGCCCGGCATGGTCTCGGCCGGGATGAAGGCGCTGGAGATGAGCGGCAGCAGGATCAGCGGCATGGCCATGTTGCCGGCGGCCTCTGCGTTCGGGCTGGCCAGGCCCATGCCGACCGCGATCCAGGTGAGCGCCAGGGCGAAGAGCGCGAGCAGACCGAACGCCGCGAGCCACTCCAGGACCGTCGCGTCGGTGGAGCGGAAGCCGATGGCGACGGCCACGGCTCCGACGAGGACCACGCTCATCACGCACTGGAGCACGCTGCCGACGACGTGACCGATGATCACGGAGCCTCGGTGGATGGCCATCGTGCGGAAGCGGGCGATGATGCCCTCGGTCATATCGGTGGAGACGGAGACCGCGGCCCCGATCACGGTGCTGCCGATGGTCATCATCAGGATGCCGGGGACGATGTAGGCGATGTAGTCGGCGCGGTCCGCGCCACCGCCGCCGATGCCGGCGCTCATCACGTCGCCGAAGATGTAGACGAAGAGCAGCAGCATCATGATCGGCGTGAGCAGCAGGTTCAGGGTCATGGACGGATAGCGGCGCGCGTGCAGGAGATTGCGCCGCAGCATCGTGTTCGAGTCGCGTACGGCGAGGGCGAGAGAGCTCATCGGGTGTTCTCCTTGGAGGACTGGCCGGGGACGCCGAGGGTGGCGGCGGTGGCGGCGGCGCTGGTGGAACTCGTGGAGTTGGTGGCGCTGGTCAGGGCGAAGAACACGTCGTCGAGGTCGGGGGTGTGCACGGTCAGTTCGTCTGCCTCGATGCCGGCGGTGTCGAGCCAGTCGAGGATGGAGCGCAGTTCGCGCTGGCTGCCGTCGCTGGGGATCTGTAGCGACAGTGCCTCGTCGTCCCTCGTGGCCTCGCGCAGGGACACGGCGGCGCCTTGGTAGGAGGCCGGGTCGGTGAAGCGGAGCCGTACGTGTCCGCCGGGGATGAGCCGCTTCAGCTCCTCCGCACTGCCTTCGGCGGCGATCTTCCCGTCGTTCAACACCGCGATGCGGTCGGCGAGTTCGTCGGCCTCGTCCAGGTACTGGGTGGTGAGCAGGACCGTGACGCCGCCGGCGACCAGGCCGCGGATGATGCCCCACATGTTGTGACGGCTGCGCGGGTCGAGGCCGGTGGTCGGCTCGTCGAGGAAGATGATCCGCGGGCTGCCGACCAGCGTCATGGCGATGTCCAGACGCCGCTTCATACCCCCGGAGTAGGTGGAGGCGGGCTTCTTCGCGGCCTCGGCCAGGTCGAACCGCTCCAGGAGCTCGGCGGTCACCCGCCGCCCCTCGTCACGGGAGAGATGGTGCAGGTCCGCCATGAGGAGCATGTTCTCCTCACCGGTGATCAGACCGTCGACCGCGGAGAACTGCCCCGTGACACCGATCGCGGCACGCACCGACTGCGGGTCCGCGGCGAGATCGTGACCACCGACACGCGCCTGCCCCCCATCCGCGGTGATCAGCGTCGACAGGATCTTCACGGCAGTGGTCTTCCCGGCACCGTTCGGCCCCAGCAACGCGAAGACCGTACCGGTCGGCACCACCAGGTCGATGCCGTCGAGGACGAGCTTGTCCCCGTAGGACTTGTGCAGCCCTTCGGCCGCTATGGCGAGTGATTCCGGAGTCGTTGTTGTCATGCCGCAGAGAGTGCGGCAGGGCGCATTCAGCGCTGTTTCAGAGCGGTTTCAGCGCCCTGGAACCGTGCCGCAGGGCCCCGTCACCACCGCCGGTGCACGGTCGCCTTGCTGCCGGTCACCAGGCTCGCCGCCGGTACGTCGTCGGTCACGACCGCCCCGGCGGCGACCACGGCGTCACGGCCGATGCTGACGCCGGGAAGGATCGTGGCACCGGCGCCGATCCACACGTTCTCCGCCACATCGATGGGCGCGCCGCTCAACCACCCTCTCCGCTCCTCGGGATCGACCGGGTGACCGACGGTGATGAACGTGGCCTTCGGTCCCACCATCACGCGCTCGCCGAGCCGGATGCCGGCGTAGTCCAGGAACGTGCAGTTCTGGTTGATGAACACCCGCTCGGCGAGCTCCAGGTGGTGGCCGTGGTCCGTGTAGAAGGGCGGATAGATCGTGACTTTCGGCGGCAGCGGCTTGCCGAGGATCTGTTCGAACAGTTCCGCCTTGCCCGCCTCGTCGTCGAAGGGCAGGACGTTCAGGCGGGAGGTCAGCTCGGTGGCGCGCAGGACCCTGTCGGCCATGGCTCGGAACTCGGCGCTGTGAATGCGCATGAGACGGTCGCTGGACATTGCCACGATCCTTGTCTGGTTTACCGGTGACTGGCACAGGACTCGCCGTCGCCGCGCCCTGGCGCCGTCGCCCAGGACGGCAGCCAGACAGGCTCAGGGAGCCTTGGCAGGCTCCGCAGGTGGGTGATGATTCGACGGAGTCCTGGATGTGGATTCGTTCCGGGGAGGATGAGCGAGAGCGGGTACGCGAGGGTCGGATTCACGACGGGGATACGGCGCAGGTCGTGGTTGGCCGGCCAGATGTACCGGTCGCGTGCCCCGACAAGGGTGGCCACGTCCGCTGAGTCCGCGAGGGTGTCCAGGAGTACTTCGTCTC
This sequence comes from Streptomyces sp. NPDC060366, assembly GCF_042725135.1. Lineage (NCBI taxonomy): Bacteria > Bacillati > Actinomycetota > Actinomycetes > Kitasatosporales > Streptomycetaceae > Streptomyces > Streptomyces sp. NPDC060366. The sequence continues at coordinate 86,795 of NZ_JBHXDC010000006.1, forward strand.
CGAAGTGCGGGCCCGCCGCGTCGACGCGCAGGTCGAATTCGGTGACGAGCTGATCGTAGAACTCCGCCCATTCGCTCCGGGGCGCGATACCCGGCACCCATATCCGGTGCTTGCGCAACTGGAGGGGCGTCAGGCTTGGTGCGGAGGCGAGCGGATGTCTCGGACCGACGAGAAGTTCCAGCGGGGAGTCGAACGCGCGGATCATCCGCACGCCGGGCGGCAGCGTCTCCGGGGCCGTGACCGTACGGAACGAGGCGTCGACATCGCCCGCTTCGACGGCGGCGACCGCCGCGCGCGGGTCGTCGACCCGGAGGGTCACCACGTCGAGGTCGGTCTCGGGATGCGACCGCCAGTAGTCGTGCAGAGCGACGGCCTGCGCGCTTCGCAGACCGAGTACATCGATCCGAAGGGCGCGGGAGCCCGGCCTGACCGCGTCGACGGCGCGCTCAACACCGGCGACGATGCTCCGCGCGTGGGGGAGAAACGCCTGACCGTCGAGCGTCAGCTCAACCCCTCGGGCGGTACGGGTGAACAGACGGACTTCCAACTCCCGCTCCAGGGCGGCGATCCGCTTGGAGACCGCTTGCTGCGTCACGCCCAGCTCATCGGCGGCACGCCTCAACTGCCCGAGCCCGGCCGCCCGGACGAACGATCGCAGTGCCTCGGTGTCCACCGGTTCACCTTAGGCACGCACAACTGATCGTTGTGCCGCGCCGAGGACCGGTTGATCGCCCACGCTCCGGCGCGACCGGCGCGACCGGGGCGACCGGCGCGACCGGGGCGACCGGCGCGACCGGCGCGACCGGGGCGACAGACGCGCCGGGCTCACGTCGCGTTGCTGTCACTGCTCCCCATGCCTTCGCTGCTGTACGAATGGGAGGGACTGGCTCCATGGCGACGGGACCGGCAAGAGCGAACTCAGGTGCGCCAACCGTAGCGGCGCTCGGGCCTGCCGGCGACTCCATACCGCAAGGACACCTCGGCGCGGCCGGTGTCGCAGAAGTGTTCGAGGTAACGGCGGGCGCTGACCCGGGAGATACCGGCGCGGGCCGCGCACTCGGCGGCGGACAGCGTTCCGTCGGTACCGCCCAGTGTGCGTTCGATCAGCTCCGCGGTCTCCACGCTCATGCCCTTCGGCAGCGCGACACTCGATGTCGGCCAGCCGGCCCCGGTCAGTACCCGGTCCACGTCGGCCTGGCCTCTGACGACTGTGGTGAGCAGGCTGTTGCGCTGGGCGGCGTACCGCTCCAGGCGGGGACGCAGGTCGTCGAATTCGAACGGCTTCAGCAGGTAGTTGACCACCCCCTGGCGGACGGAGCGGCGGACCGCGTCGACCTCGCGCGAGGCGCTGATCACCATGACGTCACAGTCGTGCCCGGCGTTTCGCAGGCGCGGAATGACGTCCAGGCCGAACATGTCCGGAAGATAAAGGTCGAGCAGGACCAGGTCGGGGAGCAGTTCGCCGACAGCCGTGATCGCCTGCTCGCCGGTGTTCGCCGTGCCGACGACCCGGAAGGGATCGACGCGTTCGACGAAGGTCTGGTGAACGCTTGCCACCATGAAGTCGTCGTCGACGACCAGTACGTCGATCATCGGGAGGCTCCTTCCGGTATCGCGCCGGCCAGGTTGCCGACGGACATCCTCGCGGTGAACATGGCGCCGTCGGGCGTGTTGGTCACCGCGATCTCGCCGCCGCGGCGCTCGCAGACGAGCCGGGTGAGCGCCAGCCCGATGCCACGCTCCCCCTCTTGGGCAGCCTTCGTCGTGAAGCCGTGTGAGAAGACTTCCTGGGCGAGCTCGGGCGCCACGCCGGGGCCCGAGTCGCGCACCACGATCTCCACGCTGGACGCGTCCTGCCGCAATTCGACCTCAACCCAGGCATCGTGAACGTCGTCGCCCGCGGCCGCGGCGTCGACGGCGTTGTCGACGAGGTTGCCGATCACCGTCGCCACGTCCACCGAGTCCTCCGGCGCCAGCCGGTCGAGCGCCGTGTGCTCCGATATGCGCAGTACGACCTTCCGTTCAGCCGCGAGCGAGGACTTCGCCGTCAGCAGAGCGCCGACAGCCATGTCCCGGACGCGTCTGGTCAGGGTCAGGTCCAGCGACTGGCGGTGCCGGCTCAGCGCGCGGACATACCGCACCACCTCGTCGTGCTTACCGATCTGGATCAGCCCGGAGATCGTGTGCAGCTGATTGGCGAACTCGTGGGCCTGCGCGCGCAGCAGCTCGGCGGAGCTGCGGAATGATCCGATCTCGCGTTCCAGCTGCGCCAGTTCGGTGCGGTCCCGCAAGGTCGTGACCGAGCCGAGCCTGCGGCCGTCCTTGGTGACGGTCATCCGGTTCATCACCAGCACCCGGCCCCGGCGTATGACGACTTCGTCGCGCCGCTCGGCGGTGTCACCGGGAGATCCGGCGAGCACGTCGTGCAGTCGGCCCTCGATCCGGAGGTCGGCCAGACTCATCCCCACACAGTGCTCGGGCAGGTCGAGCAACCGCCTGCCGACATCGTTCACCAGTGTGAGCCGCAACTGCGGGTCGAGGGCGATCACGCCCTCCGCGATCCCGTACAGCATCGCCTCGCGATGCTCGGCGAGCCCCGCGATCTCGCGTGGCTCCAAGCCGAGGGTCTGGCGTTTGGTACGCCGGGCCAGCAGCCACGATCCGATCAGGCCGAGCCCGCTCGCGATGCCGAGGTAGGCGAGCAGATACGACGACGCGCCACTCAGCCGCTGCCAGATCGTCGGTGACGCCTCACCGATCATCACCATGCCGAGATGCCGGCCGAGATCGGGTTGAGCCGGTTTGAGCACCGGCACCTGGGCCACCATCTGGTGGGCACCGTCCAGGACCAGGTCGCCCGACCAGCCGCGGGCCTCGGCGACGCCGGGGCCGAGCGACAGCTGTGTACCGATCAGCGTGGGATTCGTGGAGCTGACGATCCTGCCGCGGCTGTCGGCGACCGTCACGGAGGTGACGACGGACTGGGTCCGCGTGGCCTGGACGAGCGGGGCGAGCGTCTCGCCCGGCGCCGGTCGGCCGAGCTGGCTGGACACCAAGGGGTTGCCGGCCAGCTGCTCGGCCAGCGCGGTGACACGGCGTCCTTCGACCCGGTCGAAGGTCGCTTCCGACTGGGCCAGCGAGACGGCGGCGACCGCCAGCAGCACCACGACGACGATGGCGAGCTGGAGTACCAACAGCTCGCCCGCGAGGGTATGGCGGCGAAATGTGACGACCACAATTAACTCAATCTTCAATGCCGACACAACACAGACGTGGTATCCGGCGAGTCGCACAATCATGGCCTCCGACTGCCGGAAGAGAAAGAGACAAGCCATGAGAACTCGAAGAGCCACCGTCGTCAGTGCCCTGGCCGCCATGTCCATGCTCGCGGTGGGCGCCTGCGGTGCCACCGCGGAGAAGAAGGGGACGAGCAAGAGCGACGGGCCCGTCACCAGCCTGCGGATCATGGTCCCCAACACCCCGGGCGGGGGGTACGACACCACGGCGCGGACGGCGGCCAAGGTGATGGAGGACGCCAAGATCGCGTCCGGAATTCAGGTGTTCAACCTTCCGGGCGCCGGCGGCACGGTCGGTCTCCAGCGCACGGTGAACGAAAAGGGCAACGGCAAGCTCGCCATGCAGATGGGACTGGGAGTCGTCGGCGCCGCGTACACCTCGAAGTCGAAGGCGACGCTCTCGCAGACCACGCCGCTCGCCAAGATGGTGGAGGAGGCGGGCGCCGTCGTCGTGCCCAAGAACTCTCCGTACAAGACGATCGGCGATCTCGTCACGGCCTGGAAGAGCGACCCCAAGAACGTCGCTGTCGGCGGCGGCTCGTCGCTCGGCGGACCGGACCACCTGCTTCCGATGCAGCTCGCCAAGGCCGTCGGCATCGAACCGAAGAAGGTCAACTACATAGGTTACGACGGCGGTGGTGAGCTGCTCCCGGCGATCCTCGGCGACAAGATCGCCTTCGGTGTCAGCGGTTTCGGTGAGTTCCTCGACCAGATCGAGGCGGGTCAGGTGCGGGTGCTGGCGGTGACCAGCGAGAAGCCGATCGAAGCCCTCAAGGATGCTCCGACGCTGAAGTCCGCGGGTATCGACATGGTCTTCACCAACTGGCGCGGAATCGTCGCCCCGCCCGGCATCAGCGACGCCGACACGAAGGTCTGGGTCGACTCGCTGACGGCGATGCACGACTCCAAGGAGTGGGAGGCCGAGCTGACCAAGCACGGCTGGACCGACGCCTTCATGACAGGCGACGCGTTCGCCGACTTCCTGACGAACCAGGACAAGGCTGTCGCCGACATCCTCGCAGAGCTCGGTCTGGCATGAGCCTGGACGTCAACACGGACACCGACTCGGGTTCCCGCCGGTCCCCCGGCGGGGACCGCGCACAGTACGGTGTGTGCGCGTTCCTCGCCCTGTTGGGCGTGTTGGTGATCGTCGACGCCACCGGTATCGCGCACTCGACGAGCAGCACCGACCCGGTCGGGCCGCGCACGGTACCCGTGCTCCTCGGCGTGCTGCTCCTGGTGATCGCCCTGGTGTACACCGTCGATGTCGCGCGGGGCGGTCGCGCCGAACCGGAGGCCGGTGAGGACGTCGACCTGACGAATCCGGTCGACTGGCGGACAGTTCTGCTGTTGATCGGCGCGTTCGTCGTCAACGCGGTGTTGATCGAACCCCTCGGCTGGGTGATCAGCGGGGCCCTCCTGTTCTGGGGAACAGCCTTCGCTCTGGGCAACCGGCACTACGTTCGCAATCTGGCGATCGCGGTGGCGCTGTCGCTGACCACCTTCTACACCTTCGCGATCGGCCTCGGCGTCAATCTCCCGGCCGGCGTGCTGCAAGGAATCCTGTGATGGACAACCTGAACCATCTGCTCGAGGGGTTCGCGCACGTCGTCACCCCGATGAACCTTCTGCTGGCGCTGATCGGCGTCACCATCGGTACGGCGGTCGGGGTCCTGCCCGGCATCGGCCCGGCCATGACGGTGGCTCTGCTGCTGCCCGTGACGTACGGAATGGAGCCGACCCAGGCATTCATCATGTTCGCCGGCATCTTCTACGGAGGCATGTACGGCGGTTCGACCACCTCGATCCTGCTGAATACGCCCGGCGAATCGTCCTCGGTCGTCACAGCCATCGAGGGCAACAAGATGGCGAAGGCCGGCCGGGCGGCGCAGGCGCTCGCCACCGCGGCGATCGGATCCTTCGTCGCCGGAACGATCGGCACTCTGCTGCTGGTGCTCGTCGCCCCGCTCGTGGTGGATTTCGCGGTCGGCCTCGGCGCACCGGACTACTTCGCGATCATGCTGCTCTCCTTCATCGCGGTCACCGCGGTACTCGGCTCGTCGCGCATCCGTGGGTTCGCCTCGCTGGCCGTCGGACTGGTGATCGGCATTGTCGGAATCGACTCGGTCTCCGGGCAGCAGCGGCTCACCTTCGGTGTTCCCCAGCTCGCCGACGGCATTGATGTGGTGGTGGTCGCCGTCGGCATCTTCGCCGTCGGCGAGGCCCTCTGGGTGGCGGCGCATCTGCGGCGTCAATCCGCGGGAGTGGTCCCCGTGGGCGTGCCGTGGATGGGCCGCGAGGACTGGAAACGGTCCTGGAAGCCATGGCTGCGCGGCACCGCCTTCGGCTTTCCCTTCGGGGCCATGCCGGCCGGCGGCGCGGAGATACCGACGTTCTTGTCGTACGCCACGGAGAGAAAGCTGACCAAGTACCCCGAGCAGTTCGGCAAGGGGGCGATCGAGGGAGTTGCCGGCCCGGAGGCGGCGAACAACGCGTCCGCGGCGGGCACCCTGGTGCCGATGCTCGCCATCGGGCTGCCGACGAACGCGACCGCCGCGGTGATGCTCGCGGCATTCCAGTCGTACGGCATCCAGCCCGGCCCGCTGCTGTTCGAGCGCGAGTCGGAGCTCGTCTGGGCGCTGATCGCCAGCCTGTTCATCGGCAATCTGCTGCTGCTCCTGCTGAATCTGCCGCTCGCGCCGGTCTGGGCCAGGCTGCTGCGAATACCGCGCTCCTATCTGTACGCGGGGATCGTGTTCTTCGCGTCGATGGGTGCCTACGCGGTCAATGCCCAGCCCTTGGACCTGTTCCTCCTCCTGACGCTGGGTCTGATCGGTTTCGGCATGCGGAGATTCGGACTGCCGGTGCTGCCGCTGATCGTCGGCGTCATCCTCGGCCCCCGCGCGGAACTGCAAGGCCGGAGGTCTCTTCAGCTGTCGGGCGGCGAACTGTCCGGTCTGCTGGGCGGACCGGTGTCCTATGTGATCTACACGGTGATCGTGCTCGTACTGGTCTGGCCGCTGGTCCGCCGGTACATCGTGCGTCCGCTCGTCGAGCGACAGAACTGAAAGGGGTAGCCATGACGGTACTGGTGGGATACGTGCCGACGCCGGAAGGAGAAGCGGCCCTGCGCGCGGGAGTCGACGAGGCGCGCACCCGGGGCGAGACCCTGCTGGTGATGAATACCTCGCGAGGCGACGCGTACGTCGACCGCGGTTTCGCACAGCAGAGAGACCTCGACCATGTCCGACGGGATCTGACCGAGCTGGGTGTCGACTTCGACATACGCCAGGTGGTCGGCGGGCGCGATGCCGCCGAGGAGATCGTCGAGCTGGCGGGGTCGTCCGAGATCTCCCTGGTGGTGATCGGGCTGAGGCACCGCAGCGCGGTCGGCAAGCTCCTCCTGGGGTCCTCGGCGCAGCGGATCCTCCTGGATTCGCCGTGTCCGGTCCTCGCGGTGAAAGCAGATTCCTGACATTCCGTCGCCTCGAGGTGCGTCATCGAAGGACGCGATGCAGCGTATGGAAGACGCGTTCCAGAGGGCACGCGCACGGCGTCGTATCCGGAAAAGCAAAAGCCCCAGATCACGGCGAGTGAGTTCTGGGGCCTTCACAGAGCCGCCTTCGGGATTCGAACCCGAGACCTACGCATTACGAGTGCGTTGCTCTGGCCAACTGAGCTAAGGCGGCAAGCTGCAGAGTTGTCTGTCCGCGCACGGTCAGGTTCGCATCAGCAGCGGCGCCAAGTCTACAGGGTTCTTATGGGTGCCCCGCACCAGCCCGTGGGTGGGGAGAGGGGGGTGGTCAGCACTTCTTGCCGTTCTTGGGTGGGGTGCCTTCGAGGAGGTAGGTGTTGATCGCCGTGTCGACGCAGTCGCTGCCGCGGCCGTACGCCGTGTGGCCGTCGCCGTCGTACGTCAGCAGGACGCCGGAGGAAAGCTGGCCGGCGAGGGACCGGGCCCACTTGTACGGGGTCGCCGGGTCGCGGGTGGTGCCGACCACGAGAATCGGGGGCGCTCCCTTCGCCTCGATGCGGTGGGGGGTACCGGTCGCCTTGGTCGGCCAGTAGGCGCAGTTCAGGCCGGCCCAGGCGAGGCCCGTGCCGAAGACCGGGGATGCCTGCTGGAAGGAGGGGACCGCCGCGTCGACGTCGGCGGGGCTCTTGAAAGCGGCCGGGAGGTCCAGGCAGTTCACGGCCGCGTTCGCGTACATGAGGTTGGTGAACGAGCCGTCGCCCTCGCGTTCGTAGTAGCTGTCGGCCAGGGCGAGGAGCCCGGAGCCGTCGCCGTCCATCGCGCTGGTGAGGGAATCGCGGAGACCGGGCCAGCCGGACTCGTCGTACATGGCGTTGATCACACCGGTGGTGGCCAGGGACTCGCCGAGCTTGCGCGGTTCGCCGGTCGGGATCGGCTCGGTGTCGAGGGTGTTGAAGAAGGTCTTCATACGCTGGGCGGCGTCGGCCGCCGACTCGGTGCCCAGCGGGCAGTCATCCTGCTTGACGCAGTCCGCCGCGAACGCCGAGAAGGCGGTCTCGAAGCCCGCCGTCTGGTCGCGGTTCATCTCTTCCGCCGGCAGGGAGGGGTCCATCGCTCCGTCGAGGACGAGGCGGCCGACCCGTTCGGGGAAGAGTTCGGCGTACGTGGCGCCGAGGAAGGTGCCGTACGACGCCCCGACGTACGACAGCTTCTTGTCGCCGAGGACCGCCCGGAGGATGTCCATGTCGCGGGCGGCCTCGACGGTGGAGACGTGCGGGAGAATCTCGGCGGACCGCTTCGCACAGCCCTGGGCGAGCTTCTTGTAGGAGGCCGCCAGGAGGCTCCGCTCGGTCTGGTCGTCGGGTGTCTGGTCGACCTGGGTGAAGGCGTCCATCTCCTTGCCGGTGAGGCATTCGACGGGTGCGCTGCGGGAGACTCCGCGCGGGTCGACCGCGACCATGTCGTACCGGGCACGGACCGGGGCCGGATAGCCGATGCCCGCGTACCCCTGGAGGTAGTCGACGGCCGAGCCTCCGGGGCCGCCCGGATTGACCTGGAGGGAGCCCAGGCGCTTGCCGGGGCCGGTGGCCTTCTTGCGGGCGACGGCCAGGTTGATCTCGGTGCCGTCCGGCTTGTCGTAGTCGAGCGGCGCCTTCATCGTGGCGCACTGGAAGTCGGGCACGCCGCATCCGCGCCAGTCGAGCTTCTGCTCGTAGTACTTCTTCAGCGCGGCCGGTGCCCCGGACTCCGGGGACGTCTCGCCCGACGACGAATCGCCGGAAGTACAGCCGGAGACGAGCAGGCCGGCCGCGGCCAGCCCGGTGGCGGAGAGACGAAGGAGGCGCCTGAGGTCCATTCGAGGAGCCTAACCGTCGCACGGCGGGTGTCTCTTTTCCGCGCTCGTACGGGTGACGGCGCTCAGCCGGCCCGCAGCGACACCGTCATCGCCTCGACCGCCAGCAGCGGCGCCACATTGCGGTCGAGCGCCTGGCGGCAGGCCACGATCGCCTCTATCCGGCGCAGGGTGGCCTCCGGCGTCGACGCTCCCGCGATCCGGTCGAGCGCGTCCCGCACGTCCTCGTTGGCGATCCCGGTGCGCGAGCGGAACTGGATCGCCAGCACGTCCCGGTAGAAGCCCGTCAGATCGGTGAGCGCCAGATCGAGGCTGTCCCGCTGCGTACGTGTGGAGCGGCGTTTCTGCCGGTCCGCCAGCTCCTTCATCACGCCCGCCGTACCGCGCGGCATCCGGCCGCCCGGCGCGGCACCGAGGGCGGCCTTCATGTCCTCGGTCTCCTTGACGTCGACACCCTCGGCGACCTCCTTGGAGTCCTCCCCCGCCGCGTCGATCAGCTCCTGCGCGGCCCGGAGACAGCCGCCGATGTCCTCGACGCGCAGCGGGACCTTGAGGACGGTGGCCCGGCGGGCACGGGCCCGCTCGTCCGTGGCGAGACGGCGGGCGCGGCCGATGTGCCCCTGGGTGGCGCGCGCCGCCGCGGCGGCGGCCTCCGGCTCGACGCCGTCGCGCCTCATCAGGACGTCCGCGACGGCGTCCACCGGTGGCGTACGGAGCGTGAGATGGCGGCAGCGGGAGCGGATCGTGGGCAGGACGTCTTCCAGGGAGGGCGCGCAGAGCAGCCAGACCGTGCGGGGCGCGGGCTCCTCGACGGCCTTGAGCAGGACGTTGCCCGCGCCCTCGGTGAGGCGGTCGGCGTCTTCGAGGACGATGACCTGCCACCGTCCGACCGCCGGGGAGAGCTGGGCCCGGCGGACCAGCTCCCTCGTGTCCTTGACGCCGATGGAGAGCAGGTCTGTGCGGACCACCTCGACGTCCGCGTGCGTACCGATCAGGCTCGTGTGGCAGCCGTCGCAGAACCCGCAGCCCGGTGTGCCGCCCATCGCGCGGTCCGGGCTGGTGCACTGGAGGGCGGCGGCGAAGGCCCTGGCGGCGGTGGAGCGGCCGGAGCCCGGCGGGCCGGTGAACAGCCACGCGTGCGTCATCTTCGTCGCCTCGGGCGGCGCGGTGCCCGAGGACTCGGCCGTGACACGGGCGTCCGCGTCACGGGCGGCCGCGGTGAGCGTGTCGGCGATGCGGTCCTGCCCGACCAGGTCGTCCCATACGGTCATGCGCCGTCACCGCCTCCGAGTTACGTGCTTCGGCATCCGGACCGGGATCGGGACCGGCTGCCGACTTCCGGGATCCATTGTGGGGCCAGGGTCTGACAATCCCGTCCCACCTGGGCGGAGACCGACATTCGGGCGCCGGCCGTCAGCCGGGGCCCGAATCACCTCAGCGGCCGCGACCGCCGCGCGCCCCACCCTTGTCGTCGTCATCGTCGTGCGGGCCGAGCAGTTCGTCCGCGAGCGACGGAAGGTCGTCCAGCGGGGTCTCCTCCGCCCAGTCCGAACGCCGCCGTGCCGGCCGCTCCGGGTCGACCTGCGGCATCTCACGCGTCCGGTCGTCCCCCGCGGAGGTGGCCGGCGCGGGCGGCGATTCCTGCGCGCCCTCCCGGAAGTAGCCGGGCGGCACGCGGTCGGCCGGATCCGCGTCCCGTACGGGCGGCAGTACGGCGGTCTCGTCCGCCGCACGTGCCTCGGGCCGCGCCTCGGACCCCTCGCGAACGTCGGGCACGTCCCGTACCGGAGGCAGTACGGCCGTCTCGTCGACCGCCCGGTCCGACCCGGAACCCGAACCCGATCCCGATCCCGACGACTGCGAACCCGACTCGGAAGCTCCCGACCCGTCCGCCGGGTCCGGAACCTTCGGGATCACCCGCGTCTCGTCGTTGTCGACGCCGGCCGGTTCGCCACCCTTCGGCGTCGGCACCTCCTGCGTCGCGTCGTCCGGGGCGACCACCCGCTTCTCCCCGGCCGTACCCTCGAACGGCTTCACGACCGGTGTCGGAACGGTCAACTCACTCGCCGACTCGGCACGTTCGGCCTTCGCGGCCGCCTCGGCGGCCTCCGCCAGCCGGCGCGCCTCCTCGGCCCGCAGCAGCGACTCCTCGGCCCGGCGCTGCTTCTCGCGCCGACGCTCCTCCGCCTCGGCCCTGAGCCGGCTCTCCTCCTCGGCGAGCCGCCGCAGCCGCTCCTGCTCCGCGCGCCGCGTCGCGTCCTCGGCCTCGCGCCGTACGCGCTCCTCCTCGGCGAGCCTGCGCGCCTCCTCGGCCCGCTCCCTCGCCTCCATCGCCTGCCGGTCGGCCTCGCGCTGCCGCGCCTCCTCCAGCTCGCGGCGCTTGCGCTCCTCCTCCTCGGCCCGGAGCTTGGCGAGCTGCGCCTGCCGCTCGCGCTCCTGGCGCTCCTCCTCGGCCTTCCGCGCCGCCTCTTCCTCGGCCCGGCGCCGCGCCTCCTCGGCGGCGGCCTTCCGCGCCTCCTCCTGCGCCTTCACCTCGGCGGCGGAGAGCGGCAGCATCTGGTCGAGCCGGTGCCGTACGACGGTGGTGACGGCCTCGGGCTCCTGCGCAGCGTCCACGACCAGGTAGCGGCCGGGGTCGGAGGCGGCGAGCGTGAGGAAGCCGTCCCGTACCCGCTGATGGAATTCGACGGGCTCGGACTCCAGCCGGTCCGGTGCCTCCGTGAACCGCTCGCGCGCCGCCTCGGGCGAGACGTCGAGCAGCACCGTCAGATGAGGTACGAGACCGTCCGTGGCCCAGCGCGAGATACGGGCGATCTCGGTCGGCGCCAGATCACGCCCGGCGCCCTGGTAGGCCACGGAGGAGTCGATGTAGCGGTCGGAGATGACGATCGCGCCGCGCTCCAGGGCGGGGCGCACGACCGTGTCGACGTGCTCCGCACGGTCGGCCGCGTACAGCAGCGCCTCCGCGCGGTTGGACAGACCGGCGCTCGACACGTCCAGGAGGATCGACCGGAGCCGCTTGCCCACGGGCGTCGCGCCGGGCTCGCGGGTCACGACGACCTCGTGGCCCTTGGCGCGGATCCACTCCGCCAGCACCTCGACCTGGGTCGACTTCCCGGCCCCGTCGCCGCCCTCGACAGCGAGGAAGAAACCGTTCGCCGCCTGTGTCTGCACCGGGTCGGCGCCGCCGCGCAGCGCGTCACGCAGATCACGCCGCAGCGGTACGCCCGACCGGTCGTCGGTCTTGGCGAGTACGACGGCCGCCACGGGCAGCAGCAGCGCGCCGACCAGCATCAGTGTGAAGGCGGCGCCGCCGTGCGCGAAGACGAAGTCTCCGGAGGCCAGCCGGTGCGGTCCGATCGCGGCGGCCAGGACGGGCGCCGCCACGGCGCCGAGCGCCACGAAGACACGTACGACGGCCTGGAGATGGTCGGTCTGCCGGCCGCGCCGGTACTCCTCGGTCTCCTGGTCGATCAGCCCGTGGCCGGTGTTGGCCGCGACACCGGCGGACACACCGGCGAGCACCGCGACGAACAGCACGGTCGCCGTGTCCGGGACGAGTCCCATGGCCAGCAGCGCGACACCGGTGACGGCGATCGCCAGTGCGAGCAGCCTGCGCCGGGACAGTCCAGGCAGCACCTTCGCGGCGCCTCGGATGCCGATTCCCGTGCCGCCCGTCAGAGCGAGCACCAGGAGGGCGAAGGCGACCGGCCCGCCGCCCAGGTCCTTGGCGTGCAGTACGGAGACGGCGGTGGCGGACGCGATGGCCGCGGCGACGGCCGCGCAGGCGGCGACGAGCAGCGGCACCGCGCCCGTACGGCCCTTGTCGGGTCCGGTGCCGGTCTCCGGTCGGCGCAGGCCTTCGAGCGGCGAGCGCGGGCGCGGGGTGGGGCCGCCGGGCAGCTCCAGCATGAACAGGGTCGACACGGAGGCGGCGAACAGGCCGGCCGCGACGTACGAGCCGAGGGCCGCCTGGTGCAGCGAGAACCACTCGATGCCCGTGCCCAGCAGGTTGCCGATCAGCGTGACGACGAGCAGGGCGGCGGCGGCCAGCGGGATCGCGACGAAGCCGGTGCGCAGCGAGAGCCGGCGCAGCGCGTCGAGGTGGTCGGGCAGCGGGCGTACGGCGGCGCCTTCCGGCGGCGGGGCGGGGAGCAGGGCGGGCGCCGCGCTCTCCTTGGCCACTGTCCAGAAGCGTTCGGCGACGCCGACGACGAAGACCGTACTGAGAAGGATGGGCAGTGCGTTGTCGGGGCTCCAGTCGAGCCACAGGGGCGCGATGATGAGCAGCACGAGGCGTACGCCGTCGGCCCCGATCATCGTCCAGCGGCGGTCCAGCGGACCGCCCTTGGCGCCGGTCGTGGTGTCGGCCGTCGCACCGGCCTTCGTCTCGGTGGTCTGCCCAGCGCCGCTCTTGGCACTCCCCGCGCTCTTCGACCGCGTCCCGGTCCCGGGTGCGGTGAGGGCGGAGAGCGGTCCGAGGAGTACGGCTCCGAAGAGCACTGTGGCAAGGATCCGGGCACCGAAGACCGCGGCGACCGCGAAGGCCACCCCTCGGTATCCCGTCCCGAACGAGCCCTCGGCGACCGCCGCCTGCAACGACAGCAGCAGAAGCACGAGCAGGGCGAGTGCATCGCCGATGCTGCCCACGAGCTGTGCGCCCCACAACCGCCGAAGCGGGGGGAAGCGCAACAAGGCTCGTACGGCACGCTCTCGTGAGTCTGCGGCAAGTGCGTCGGAGTCGGAGGTGGGGCTCACGACCGTTGGCTGCTCGGCTCGCGTCATCCGCCCAGCCTATCCGGAGCCCGCGCGTCCTCGGAGGCCCGCCCGAACATACGACCGCCGCACAGGTCTCCGGGGAGTTCCTGTGCGGCGGTCATGCGGTGCGCGCGCTTCCGTACGGAGGCCCGTAAGGCGGCCGTACGGACCGCTCCTGTCCTACTCGTCCGTCTTCGTACCGGACGACGCGCTCGACTTCTTCGTGGCGGTCTTCTTGGCGGCCGTCGTCGTCTTCTTGGCCGCGGTCTTCTTCGCCGCCGTCGTCTTCTTGGCGGGAGCCTTCTTGGCTGTGGTCTTCTTCGCCGGGGCCTTCTTCGCCGTCTTCTTCTTGGCGGGTCCCTTGGCGCGCTTCTCGGCGAGCAGCTCGTAGCCGCGCTCCGGCGTGATCTCCTCGACGCTGTCGTCGGTCCGCAGGGTCGCGTTCGTCTCGCCGTCCGTGACGTACGCCCCGAAGCGGCCGTCCTTCACGACCACCGGGCTCCCGCTCACCGGGTCCGTCCCGAGCTCCTTCAAAGGAGGCTTCGCCGCCGCCCGGCCGCGCTGCTTGGGCTGGGCGTAGATCGCCAGCGCCTCGTCGAGCGTGATGTCGAAGAGCTGCTCCTCGGCGGTCAGCGACCGCGAGTCGGTGCCCTTCTTCAGATACGGGCCGTAGCGGCCGTTCTGCGCGGTGATCTCGACGCCTTCGGCGTCCGTACCGACGACGCGCGGCAGCGACATCAGGTTGAGCGCGTCAGCCAGCGTCACCGTGTCGAGCGACATCGACTTGAACAGCGAGGCGGTCCGCGGCTTGACGGCGTTCTTCCCGGTCTTCGGGGTGCCGTCGGGCAGGACCTCGGTCACGTACGGGCCGTAGCGGCCGTCCCTCGCCACGATCTGGTGCCCGCTCTGCGGGTCCACGCCGAGTTCGAAGTCGCCGCTGGGCTTGGCAAGCAGCTCCTCCGCGTACTCGACCGTCAGCTCGTCGGGCGCCATGTCCTCGGGGACGTCGGCGCGCTGGTGGCCCTCCGCGTCCTTCTCGCCGCGCTCGACGTAGGGGCCGTAGCGGCCGACGCGCAGCATGATGCCGTCGCCGATCGGGAAGGACGAGATCTCGCGGGCGTCGATGGCGCCGAGGTCCGTGACGAGCTCCTTGAGCCCGCCGAGGTGGTCGCCGTCGCCGTTACCGGCCGCGGCAGCGGCGGTCGCGGTGTCCGTCGCGCCCTCGGGGCCGTCACCGGTGCCGAAGTAGAACCGCTTGAGCCACGGCACGGACTGGGCCTCGCCCCGCGCGATGCGGTCGAGGTCGTCCTCCATCCGCGCGGTGAAGTCGTAGTCCACGAGCCGGCCGAAGTGCGTCTCCAGCAGGTTCACCACGGCGAAGGACAGGAACGACGGGACGAGCGCCGTGCCCTTCTTGAAGACGTAGCCGCGGTCGAGGATCGTGCCGATGATCGACGCGTACGTCGAAGGACGGCCGATCTCGCGCTCTTCCAGCTCCTTGACCAGCGACGCCTCGGTGTAGCGGGCCGGCGGCTTGGTGGCGTGGCCGTCGACGGTGATCTCTTCGGCGGTGAGCGCGTCACCCTCGGCGACCTGCGGCAGCCGGCGCTCGCGGTCGTCGAGTTCCGCGTTCGGGTCGTCGGCGCCTTCTACATAGGCCTTCATGAAGCCGTGGAAGGTGATCGTCTTGCCGGACGCGGAGAACTCGGCGTCCCGGCCGTCGCTGGACGTGCCCGCGATCTTGACGGTGACGCTGTTGCCGACCGCGTCCTTCATCTGGGAAGCGACGGTCCGCTTCCAGATCAGCTCGTAGAGCCGGAACTGGTCGCCGGTCAGGCCGGTCTCGGCGGGCGTACGGAAGCGGTCGCCCGAGGGACGGATCGCCTCGTGCGCCTCCTGCGCGTTCTTGACCTTGCCGGCGTACGTACGCGGCTTGTCGGGCAGGTAGCTCGCCCCGTACAGCTGTGTGACCTGCGCCCGCGCCGCCGAGACGGCGGTGGCGGACAGGGTCGTGGAGTCCGTACGCATGTAGGTGATGAAGCCGTTCTCGTACAGCTTCTGGGCGACCTGCATCGTCGACTTGGCCCCGAAGCCCAGCTTGCGCGAGGCCTCCTGCTGGAGCGTCGTCGTACGGAAGGGGGCGTACGGGGAGCGGCGGTACGGCTTCGACTCGACCGAGCGGACGGCGAACGACGCGTTCTGGAGGGCGGCGGCCAGCGCGTGGGCGTTGGCCTCGTCCAGATGCAGCACCTGGTCGGACTTGAGCCGACCGTCCGGGCCGAAGTCGCGGCCCTGGGCGATTCTGCGGCCGTCGACGGCCGACAGGCGGGCGTTCAGCGCGGAGGGGTCGGAGGCGTCGCCGGTACGGCCGGTGCCGAAGGTGCCCGTCAGGTCCCAGTACTCGGCGGAGCGGAAGGCGATGCGCTCGCGTTCGCGCTCGACGACGAGCCGGGTGGCGACGGACTGGACGCGGCCGGCGGACAGGCCGCGCATGACCTTCTTCCAGAGGACCGGCGAGACCTCGTAGCCGTACAGCCGGTCCAGGATCCGGCGGGTCTCCTGCGCGTCCACCATCAGCTTGTTGAGCTGGCGGGGATTGGCGACGGCGGCCCTGATCGCTTCCTTGGTGATCTCGTGGAAGACCATCCGGTGGACCGGGACCTTGGGCTTGAGGACTTCCTGGAGGTGCCACGCGATGGCTTCGCCCTCGCGGTCCTCATCGGTGGCGAGGAAGAGTTCGTCGGACTCGGCCAGCAGCTCCTTGAGCTTTCTGACCTGGGCCTTCTTGTCGGCGTTGACGACGTAGATCGGCTGGAAGTCGTGTTCGACGTCCACACCGAGACGGCGCACCTCGCCGGTGTACTTCTCGGGCACCTCGGCGGCGCCGCTCGGGAGGTCGCGGATGTGCCCGACGCTCGCCTCGACGACATATCCCGGGCCGAGATAGCCCTTGATTGTCTTCGCCTTGGCAGGCGACTCGACGATGACGAGTCGGCGGCCGGCGTGTCCGGTCTCGCTGGTCGGGGACAACTTCGCTCTTCTCTCCGGTCGGCTCTCGATGGCCCGTACCGCCTTACCGCGGTACGGCAGTACGACACCGCGGGGCAGGACATGCCCCGCTATGACGCTGCTTCGCTGCGGAGTGTGACGGTACAACCCGCCCCCGTGTCAAACGGCGAAAGACCGCAACGGCCACTCGAACGGTAACCCGAGTCAGGACGTTTCTGCCGCCCGGACCCGGTCGCCCGCCGCGTGGGACGGTGCCCGGGCGCCGTACGAACGGGGTCGGCCACAGGCCCGTGGGAGCGGCTTCACCGCAGGTCCCGGGGGTCGGCGGAGGGCATACCCCGGGCGGGATCCCGACGGGATCGGGCGGCCTTCGGGCGGCGTGGGACTCGTCGGGCGCGCCGGGCGGACGGGGGCGCCGGCCGTGCCGGAGGGGCCGGGGGTCAGATCCGGCCGAAGCACCAGACGCCGAGGGCCAGGAACGACACACCCGCCGTGGCCGCCAGCGTGATGGATGT
Source organism: Streptomyces sp. NPDC060366 (assembly GCF_042725135.1). NCBI lineage: Bacteria > Bacillati > Actinomycetota > Actinomycetes > Kitasatosporales > Streptomycetaceae > Streptomyces > Streptomyces sp. NPDC060366. Next base: position 103,700 of record NZ_JBHXDC010000006.1, read on the forward strand.
CGCGGGACTCACACCGTGCGCCACGGGGGCGCGGTGCAGAACGCGCGCTCCTGTCCACACCAGCAGTGCCGCTCCGAACAGCGCGAACGCCGCTCCCGCGAAGATCGCCGGCCCGCTCTCCATGCCTGTACCCCGTTCGATTCCCGATGCCGAGAGGCTTCGGAGGCAGAGGCTGGCACCTCGGTGCGTCATTGGCGCGAATTCCGCGTGAACGGCGCGGGGGGTTCACTCTCGCGGCGTCCATCGGAGGCCGGAGGCCGGTCGTGGGGCGTCCGCCGGGTATCGGCGGGGAGGCGCCTCCCCGCGCGCGCCGTGCGACTCCCGCCCCGGCGCCCGACAACTGCGCCCGTACGGTCTCCGTCGGCTGGGCGAGTCGAAATACGCCAGGGGCATACACGGCAAGATCGGCCCGGGGATCGGCGGCAGGCCGGACGGTCAGTCAGCCGATCCGGTCAGGGGCCGGCCGACGGACCGGTCACGGGCCGGCCGGCGCTCCCGTCAAGGACCTGCCACCGGCACCAGGAAGCCCTCCTCCACCAGCAGCCGGATCGCCTGCGGCGTCCGGTCGCGCAGCAGCACCGGATCCTCCCCCATGAGCTGGGCGATCGCGTCCAGGATCCGTCCGGCGCTCAGCGAGCCGTCGCAGACCCCGGCGAAGCCCGCGGCGACCGTGTCCACCTTCGTCGCCCGCCGCATGCCACGGTTCTGACGGAGCACCACATGCTCGGGGTCCTCCGCGCCGGGCAGCCCGACCTGTTCCTGGACGACCTCGGGGGCCAGCTCGAAATGAGCGGTGAGCAGGGCGGCGTCGTCGTGCGCCCGCAGATAGTCCTGGCGCTCGAAATGGGCCCGTACGGTCTCGCCGAGCGGCTGCTCGACGGGGTGCGGCCACTCCTCCACGAGCACCGACGGCCGCTCGGAGCCCGACTTCCTGAGGGTGATCCAGCCGAAGCCCACGGCGCTGGTCTTCCGTGCCTCGAACTCGTCCAGCCACGCGTCGTACCGCGCGGCGTACGTCTCCGGGTCCGCCTCGTGGTCGCCGCTGTCGCGAAGCCACAGCTCCGCGTACCGCGTCACGTCCTGCACCTCGCGCTGCACGATCCAGGCGTCGCAGCCCCGCGGCACCCAGGACCGCAGCCGGTCCTGCCACTCCTCGCCGTCCACGTGCTGCCAGTTGGCGAGGAAGTGCGCGTACCCCCCGTCGGCGAGACGGTCGCCCGTCTCCTGGACGAGCGTGCGGCAGAGGTCGTCGCCGCCCATACCGCCGTCGCGGTAGGTGAGCCGGGCGCCGGGAGAGATCACGAACGGCGGGTTCGACACGATCAGGTCGTACGTCTCGCCGTCGACCGGCTCGAAGAGCGACCCCTCGCGCAGCTCGGCGGCCGGTTCCCCGGACAGGGCGAGCGTCAGCCGGGCGCACTCCAGCGCACGCGGGTTGAGGTCGGTGGCCGTGACCCTGGTGGCGTGCCGCGCCGCGTGCAGCGCCTGGATACCGGATCCGGTGCCGACGTCGAGGGCCTTGGCGACCGGCGTACGGACCGTGAGTCCGGCGAGCGTCGTGGACGCCCCGCCGACGCCGAGCACCACCCCCTCGCCGTGGCCGCTCGCCCCGGAGGCGCCGCCGACGGCGCAGCCGAGGTCGGAGACGATGAACCAGTCCTCTCCGTCCGGGCCGCCGTACGGCCGGACGTCGACGGTGGCGCTGACGTACGCCCCGTCCGGACCGTCCTCCACGACCCAGCCGTCGGCCAGGCACTCCCCCAGGGGGAGTACGGCACGGGCCCGCTCGGCGGGGACCGGCCGCTGGAGCAGGAAGAGTCTGACGAGCGTTTCGAGCCGGGTGTCGCCGCGGGTGGCCCGCAGGGCGGGCACGCTCTCGCTGCGGGCCAGCGCTGCGTAGGCGGGCGCGCCGAGCAGGTCCAGCAGGCCGTCGACGGTGAAGTCGCCGGCGAGCAGGGCGTCGCGGAGTCGGGGCGAGTGGTCGGGCGCGGGAAGGCTGGTCGTACTCACCCGTCCATTGTGGCGGCTGCCACCGACAAACGCCCGCGGCCCGGCTCCCCGGGCGGGGTGCCGGGCCGCGGGTCACGCGTCCGAGAGCGGTGCAGCGATGCGTACGACTGGGCTTACGTACGACGGGGCGTTCTTCTGACGAATCGGCAGAACAGAGGCCGCGTCAGGTCAGAAGGCCCACTTCAAGAAGCCCACCTCAAGAGGCCCGGTTCGAGAGACCTGTTCAGGAGGAGGTATCGGCGGACGACTCAGCCGAGGAACCGCCCGATCCGGACTCGGCGGGCGCCGAGGTCTTCGGCCGCTGGCAGCCGGGCTGCTTCGCCATCGCCGCGCCGACGTCACCGGACTGGAGCTTCTGCAGCGCCTCGTCACCGCTCGCGCTGAGCTTGTCGAGGTCGTCGGCGACGCCCTTGAGACCGTCCGCGAACTTCGCCTGGTCCTTGGTGTCGAGGTCGTCCACGTCGCCCTTGAGTCCGGCGTACGCCTTGGAGGTGGCGTTGAGCTCGCTGACGGCCTCCTTCTGGGTCTTCTCGCCGTCGTCGACGGGCGGGGCACCCGCTCCGTCCACCGCGGCGCCCAGCGCCTTGTAGGCGTCCGAGATCGACTGGAAGGCGGCCGCGTCGGTCTTCTGGACGTCGGCGGGCTTGCTGCTGTCCGAGGTCGCCTGCTGGATCGAGGTGTTGGCGTTCGCGATCTTCGTCAGCTGCGGCTGGACCTGGTCGCAGACCTTCTTGGCCCAGTCGTTCACCTTGCTGTCGCTGTCGTCGCTGCACCCCGACAGCGCCATGAGCAGTACCGAGCCGCCGGACAGTGCGGCAGCGAGCTTCTTGTTCACCGGATTGGGTCCCTTCCAAGGCTCTCGGCCCCGGAACATACACGCCAAGTGGGCGACTACCGCACGCCGAGTGTCCGACCTATAGGCCTATGCAACCATTTACACCTAAGGAGAGAACCCTCACTCCGCCACTGCCCGCAGGTCGGAAAGCAGGCGGGCGACGCGCCAACGCGCGCCGCCCGCCCGCCACTTGCCGTAGCCGCCACCGCGGCGGACACGTTCCGCCACGACGCGACTACAGGACGGCTACGAAGCCACCGCCGGATCCGGTGACTTGGTCGTCCCGCCCCCGGAGCCGCCTCCGTCGTCGCCCCCTTCGCCGCCGTCGTCGACGGTCACCGAGCGCCGCTTGGAGACGTACACCGCCCCGACGATCACGCCGATCGCCAGCACGGCCACCACCGCGCGCACCCCGGCGTTGGCGTCGCCGCCGTAACTGAACTGCACCACCGCCGGAGCGATGAGCAGCGCCACCAGGTTCATGACCTTCAGCAGCGGGTTGATCGCCGGTCCGGCCGTGTCCTTGAAGGGGTCGCCGACGGTGTCGCCGATGACGGTCGCGGCATGGGCGTCGCTGCCCTTGCCGCCGTGATGGCCGTCCTCGACGAGCTTCTTGGCGTTGTCCCACGCCCCGCCGGAGTTGGCGAGGAAGACGGCCATCAGCGTGCCGGTGCCGATCGCGCCGGCCAGGAACGAGCCGAGCGCGCCGACACCGAGGGAGAAACCGACCGCGATCGGGGTGAGTACGGCGAGCAGACCCGGCGTGGCCAGCTCGCGCAACGCGTCCTTCGTACAGATGTCGACGACTCGTCCGTACTCGGGCTTCTCCGTGTAGTCCATGATCCCGGGGTGCTCGCGGAACTGCCGCCGCACCTCGTAGACCACCGAACCGGCCGACCGCGACACGGCGTTGATCGCGAGCCCCGAGAAGAGGAACACGACCGCGGCGCCGAGGATCAGCCCGACCAGGTTGTTGGGCTGGGAGATGTCGAGACTCAGACCCATCTCGTCGGCCCTCGCCCCCACGTCCGAGACGGCCGTGGCGATGGCGTCCCGGTACGAGCCGAAGAGCGCCGCCGCCGCCAGTACGGCGGTGGCGATGGCGATGCCCTTGGTGATGGCCTTCGTGGTGTTGCCCACGGCGTCGAGGTCGGTGAGCACCTGCGCGCCCGCGCCCTCGACGTCACCGGACATCTCGGCGATGCCCTGGGCGTTGTCGGAGACGGGACCGAAGGTGTCCATGGCGACGATGACGCCGACGGTGGTGAGGAGGCCGGTGCCGGCCAGCGCCACCGCGAAGAGCGCGAGCATTATCGAAGTGCCGCCGAGGAGGAACGCCCCGTAGACGCCGAGGCCGATCAGCAGCGCCGTGTAGACGGCGGACTCCAGACCGATGGCCATACCGGCCAGGACGACGGTGGCCGGCCCGGTGAGCGCCGATTTGCCGATGTCGCGGACCGGGCGCCGGTTGGTCTCGGTGAAGTAACCCGTGAGCTGCTGGATGAGCGCGGCGAGCACGATGCCGATGGCGACGGCGACCAGCGCGAACGTCCTCGGGTCACCGGAGTGCGAGGTGATCTCGTCGGCGGTCACGCCGTCCAACTCCGCGTACGTGGAAGGCAGATACGTGTACGCCGCCACCGCCACCAGGACCAGCGAGATCACCGCGGAGATGAAGAAGCCGCGGTTGATCGCGGTCATCCCGCTGCGGTCGGAGGCCCGCGGCGCGACGGCGAAGATGCCGATCATCGCCGTGATGACACCGATCGCGGGGACGATCAGCGGGAAGCCGAGCCCGAAGTTGCCGAACGCGGCCGTGCCGAGGATGAGCGCGGCGACGAGCGTCACGGCGTACGACTCGAAGAGGTCGGCCGCCATGCCGGCGCAGTCGCCGACGTTGTCCCCCACGTTGTCGGCGATGGTCGCCGCGTTGCGCGGGTCGTCCTCGGGGATGCCCTGTTCGACCTTGCCGACGAGGTCGGCGCCGACGTCCGCGGCCTTGGTGAAGATGCCGCCGCCGACACGCATGAACATGGCGATCAGCGCGGCACCGAGTCCGAAGCCCTCCAGGACCTTGGGGGCGTCCTCGGCGTAGACGAGGACCACGCAGGAGGCGCCCAGCAGGCCGAGGCCCACCGTGAACATGCCGACCACGCCACCGGTACGGAAAGCGATCTTCATTGCCTTGTGCGCGACGGCTGTCAGATCCTTTTCCGGTTCGCCCTCCGCCGGGGTCGCCTCTCGCGCGGCTGCGGCGACGCGCACATTGCTGCGTACGGCAAGGCGCATGCCGAAGTATCCGGTGGCCGCCGAGAAAAGCGCACCCACCAGGAAGAACAGTGAACGTCCCGCGCGTTCCGACCAGCCGTCGGCCGGAAGCAACAACAACAGGAAGAACACCACGACAGCGAAAATAGCGAGGGTGCGCAACTGCCGTGCCAGATAGGCATTCGCGCCTTCCTGTACAGCAGCCGCGATCTCCTTCATGGAGTCGGTGCCCTCGTCGGCCGCCAGCACCTGACGGACCAGCCGCTGGGCGACGAGCAGCGCCGCCAGCGCGATGACCGCGATGATGATCACGATCAGTCTGTTGCCGTCCGTGAGTATCGCGGCAGCGAGAGAAGTGGAGTGCTCGGACAGTTGTGGATCGATGTGGCCCGCCATTCGTCCTCCTTGACGCTCAGCGCTCAAGATGGACGGATTGTAGGGAGCGGAAGCTGATCAAAACAGAGTGCGCCGCGTGTAATTGACCTTGACTTGCGGAGCCGCAAATGATCGGGCCCCGAAAAGCGCTCCGGAATGCGTAATGGGATCAACGCATTGACTGGTGATCCATTATCCCGGAGAAATAGAAAAGGCCCTGCTCAGCAGGGCCTCAAAGAAATTGGATCACGCTCTCGAGTCCGCCCCGGAGGCGGACCGCCCACGAAGGGCCGGCCGCCCGCCTCGGGCCGTACACATACGCGTATTCAGGGGAGCGCGACCGCCGAGGCGGTCGGCCAGCTCATCCGGATGACGCCGCCGGTCCCGTCGGACGTCACTTCGACGTCGTCGACGAGTCCGCTGATGACCGCGAGACCCATCTCGTCCTCGCCGTCGCCGGAGTCCGTCTCGTAGAGATCGCCCGCGAGGACGGACCTGCGGGAGACCGGCACGTTCTCGGCGGCGGCCGTGGTGCCCGGGGCGGGCACCTCGTCGCCGACCTCGATGGAGAAGACCTTCTCCTCCTCGGTCAGCACGACCCGCACGGGCGCGGTGATGCCGTGGCTGCGGTGCAGACCGACCGCGCGGCTGCACGCCTCACCGACGGCGAGCCTGACCTCGTCCAACACTGCTTCGTCGACACCGGCCCGGCGCGCCACGGCAGCCGCCACCAGACGGGCCGTCCTGACGTGCTCGGGCTGGGCGCTGAAGCGGAGTTCAACGGTGGCCATGCGATCCCCCTCAGACGTACGAGCGTGCGAAAACTGGGGCGCGGGTGCCCCGGGCATCACGCCCGGCGCCCCCCGCCCTTCCTTCCGAAAGCCTCCGGCCCGACTCAGTCGGTGGCGGCGACGGCCTCTTCGACCGTGGTGTGAATGGGGAACACCTTGGTCAGGCCAGTGATCCGGAAGATCTTGAGAATGCGCTCCTGGTTGCAGACGAGACGCAGCGAGCCCTCGTGGGCACGCACACGCTTGAGTCCACCCACGAGCACGCCCAGACCGGTCGAGTCCAGGAAGTCCACGCCCTCCATGTCGACGACCAGGTGGTAACTGCCGTCGTTCACCAACTCGACCAACTGCTCGCGCAGCTTGGGCGCGGTATACACATCAATCTCGCCACCGACCTCGACGACCGTACGGTCGCCACCGGGGCCGGACACATTGCGAGTCGACAGGGACAGGTCCACGGATCCTCCAGCACCTTGCAATCGAGCGGTCGCCCCTCGGGTCTCTCCCGACGGAGCCAGGGGGCGTATCGCCAGCCGCGATGGCATTCAATCACTTACCGGCAGCCATGCACGACGCCTTAGGACCATTGTCCGCCACGCCAGTGACAGACTCGGTGCCGATGGCCACGAATCACGGTCCTGGCAGGCCGCCCGAGAGCGGGGACTCCCGCCCCTCCCCCAGTACGGTCCTGGACCGGCTCACCGCGGGAGCGGGCCGGGCCGCGCGCATCACCCATACGGAGCACTTGCCCCCACGTGCGGGTCGTCATGCGGTCTGGCCCGATCGCATCCGGCCAGAAGTGATCAACGCCATTCAACTGGCCGGGGTCGACCACCCGTGGGCCCACCAGGCCGCCGCCGCCGAGCACGCCCTGGACGGCGAATCCGTCGTGATCGCGACCGGCACCGCGTCCGGCAAGTCCCTCGCCTACCTCGCGCCGGTGCTCACCACACTCCTGGAGGGCTCCGAGGCCCCCAACGGTCGCGGGACGACCGCCCTGTACCTCTCCCCGACGAAGGCGCTCGCCGCCGACCAGCGCCGTGCCGTGAAGGCGCTCGCCGCACCGCTCGGCAACAGCGTGCGCCCGGCCGTGTACGACGGCGACACCCCCGTCGAAGAGCGCGAATGGGTACGCCAGTACGCCAACTACGTACTCACCAATCCCGACATGCTGCACCGCGGGATACTCCCCGGCCACCCCCGCTGGTCCTCCTTCCTGCGCTCCCTGCGCTACGTCGTGATCGACGAGTGCCACACCTACCGCGGTGTCTTCGGCTCCCATGTCGCCCAGGTCCTGCGCCGTCTGCGACGTGTCTGCGCCCGGTACGGCTCCGACCCCGTCTTCCTCCTCGCCTCGGCCACCGCGGCCGAGCCCGCGTCGGCCGCGGGGCGGCTCACCGGTCTGCCCGTCCACGAGGTCGCCGACGACGCCTCGCCGCGCGGCGAGGTCGTCTTCGCCCTCTGGGAGCCCCCTCTCACCGAGCTCCACGGCGAGAAGGGCGCACCGGTCCGCCGCACCGCCACGGCGGAGACGGCCGACATCCTCACCGACCTGACCCTCCAGAACATCCGTTCGGTGGCTTTCGTACGGTCCCGGCGCGGCGCCGAGCTTGTCTCGGTCATCGCCCAGGAACGCCTCGCCGAGGTCGACCGCTCCCTCGTCAGACGCGTCGCCGCCTACCGGGGCGGCTATCTCCCCGAGGAGCGCCGCGCCCTGGAGCGTGCCCTGCACTCCGGCGAGCTTCTCGGCCTCGCCGCCACCACCGCCCTGGAGTTGGGCATCGATGTCTCCGGCCTCGACGCCGTCGTCATCGCCGGCTATCCGGGCACCCGCGCCTCCCTGTGGCAGCAGGCGGGCCGCGCCGGACGGGCCGGCCAGGGCGCGCTGGCCATCCTGGTCGCCAGGGACGACCCGCTGGACACCTTCCTCGTCCACCACCCCGAGGCGCTGTTCCAGCAGCCCGTCGAGTCCACCGTCCTCGACCCGGACAACCCGTACGTCCTCGCCCCCCATCTGTGCGCGGCCGCCGCCGAACTACCGCTCACCGAGGCCGATCTGGATCTCTTCGGCCCCGCGGTGCCCGAGCTGCTGCCGCAGCTCGTCACGGCGGGCCTGCTGCGGCGGCGCACCACCGGCTGGTACTGGACCCGCCGCGAGCGGGCCGCCGATCTCGCCGACATCCGGGGCGAGGGCGGCCGGCCCGTCCAGATCGTCGAGGCGGGCACCGGCAGGCTGCTCGGCACCGTCGACGAAGCGGCCTCCCACACCGCCGTGCACGACGGCGCCGTCCATCTGCACCAGGGCCGCACCTATCTCGTGAAGCAGTTGGATCTGGCGGACTCGGTCGCGCTCGTCGAGGAGGCCGCCCCGCCGTACTCCACCACCGCGCGCGACACCACCGCCATCTCCGTCCTCGAAGCCGACACGGAGATTCCGTGGGGCGGTGGACGCCTCTGTTACGGCTCCGTCGAGGTCACCAACCAGGTCGTCTCCTTCCTCCGCCGCCGGCTCATCACCGGCGAGGTCCTGGGCGAGAGCAAACTCGATCTGCCTCCCCGCACACTGCGCACCCGCGCCGTCTGGTGGACGGTCACCGAGGACCAACTCGACGCCGCCCGGGTCAATCCCGAGCAGTTGGGCGGCGCACTGCACGCCGCCGAGCACGCGTCCATCGGGATGCTCCCGCTGTTCGCGACCTGCGACCGCCGGGACATCGGCGGCGTGTCCGTACCGCTCCACCCGGACACCCTGCTGCCGACGGTCTTCGTGTACGACGGCCACCCCGGCGGCGCGGGCTTCGCCGAACGCGCCTTCCACACCGCGCGCGAATGGCTCACCGCGACCCGCGAGGCGATCGCCTCGTGCGAGTGCGAGGCGGGCTGCCCGTCGTGCATCCAGTCCCCGAAGTGCGGCAACGGCAACGAACCCCTGCACAAGCGCGCGGCCGTACGGCTCCTCGGCGAACTCCTGAGGTCGGCGCCCCCGCCGGCCCGGACGCCGGACCCGCCGGACCTGCCCGGGCCACGGACGGCCGAGGCCGGAGCCGGAGCCGAGGTCACGGGCTGAGGGTGTCGGGCGGTGGCGGTCCGGGCCCCGGGGCCGGCCGTACAGGTGCCGGTGGCGTCCCCGGTATCCGCAACGGTGCCGTGGCGGACGGGGGTGTGGGCCCCAACGTGGGCATGGGCGCGGGCAGCGCGTCCGGCGGGCCCGCGCGGGCCCTGACCGTCGGGGCGTACGGGCCGAAGTCCGCCCGCGCGGTCACGTCCGCGATCTCGCCGACCACCGCGCACCGCACCACCTCGGCTCCCTGCGCCCCGGCCACCTCGGCCGCCCGCGCGCAGGCGGCCTCCGCCCCGCGCAGCGCGTGACCGGCCGCCGCCAGCGCCGCCAGGTCCGCCGCCGAGCCCGCGCGGTGCCTGGCCACCACCGCCTGGCCCATGGCGAGGACCACCGCGAACACGGCACACAGCGCGGTCGTCGCCAGGGCCGCCCACACCGTCGCCGACCCTCGGTCCCGGCTCATGGCACCTCCTTCGCGGGCCCCGCCCCGCCCGCCGCCCTGTCCTCGGCCGGTGCCACCGCCTCCGCGGCGAGCGTCAGCGCGATACCCCGGGGCCCCGGGGTCGGGGCCTCCACCCGCACCCGCCACAGGTCCTCCGAGCGGGCCAGCGTGACCTCGGCGCCCGCGGGTGCGGCCGAGCGGGCGGCTTCCACCGCCACGGCCTGTGGCTCGGCCCGGGCCGCTGCCCTAGCCCCCGCCCTCGCGGCGTCCACGCACTGGATCTGCGCGGAGGCCGCCATCAGGGCCCACAGCAGCGCCGCGACGAACACCACCAGCGCCGGTACCGCCACGGCCGCCTCCGCCGTCACCGACCCGCGATCGCCGTCCTCTCCGGACGGCCGGGCGGTCCCGGCCCCGCGGGCCGCCGCTGCGGACTCAGAACTTCGCATCGAGAGCGTTCCCGATGACCGACTCCAGGGCGCCGGTGACGGACGCACCCGTGACCACCTTGTAGAGCCCGGCGGCGAGACCGCACGCGGCGAGCGTCACCATCGCGTACTCGGCGCTCACATTTCCGGGGTCCGCCCGCAGGCCGGCACGGGTCCGCAGGCCGGTTCCCATCCGTGGGACCGCGCCGACCCGGGCCCTGCTCCGGCGCAGTCGGCTCACCCTGCTCGCCCCCTCCACCACACGCCACGCCTGCCGTCCCGACAGCCCCATCCGCATCTTCATGTCAACCTCCCGTTTGATCAGCACAGTTGGATCAGCACAGTTGAAACAGCTCGGTCGAGAGGCTCAGTTGCCCCGCAGCAGCCCGGTCGCAAGGCCGATCACCACCGGGGCCACCCCCACCGCCAGAAAGGCGGGCAGGAAGCACAGCCCCACCGGAGCGGTGATCAGCGCCTGGGCCCGGCCCGCGCGCGCCGCCGCCTGCCGGGCGCGCTCCGCCCTGAGGCGGTCGGCCAGCCTGGCTACGGGCTCCGCCGCCGGCGCTCCCGTCGATCCGGCCCGCTCCAGACAGCGGGCCAGGTCCGAGGCGCCCGGTATCTCGCCGAACCGCCCCCACGTCTCGACCGGTTCGCCCCCGAGCCGCAGCGCCGCCGCCGTACTCACCAGCCGGTCGCCCACCGGTCCGCCCAGCGACTCGCCCACGGCCTCCGCCGCCTCGCGCGGACTCGCGCCCGCCGACACGCATGCGGCCAACAGATCGGCCGCGAGCGGCAATTGACGCGCGGCCTCGTCCGTGGCCGCCGTGGAGTCCGGCTTACGCGTACGCAGCCACCACCCGACGCCGTACGCACAGGCGAGCCCCACCACCGGCCCGACGATCCCCCCGACCAGGGCCCAGCCGAGGCACCCGATCCCCAACGGCGGCCCCCACCGCCTGAGTCGGACCCCGAACTCCGGTGGTACACGCCGCCGACCGGGCGCCGGCTCCATGGCCAGCAGCGCCACCGTCCGTGCGCGCGCGACCCGTTCACGCCGCCACCCCGACCACGCGAGGACCACGGACACCACCGCCGCCAGCAGGGAGGCGGCCACCCACACGCTGTGGACGAAATCCCCCTGCGCGAGCCACCCGTTCATGACGCGCTCCCGCCCCGGACGATCCGCCCCGCCCACCAGAAGCCCGCCGCCTCCAGCAGCGCGCCCACCACCAGACAGCTCAGCCCGGCCGGGGTGTGCAGCAGCACGCCCATCGGGTCGGCGCCCATGGCCCAGCCCATCGCCAGACCCACCAGAGGCAGAAGCGCCAGCACCACGACCGTGGACCACGCGCCGGCCAATTGGGCCCGCAAGGCGTCCCGTTGATCCCGCTGCGCCCGCAGAGTGGCCCCGAGCCGTTCGAGCCCGGCCGCGAGTCCGGCTCCGCCGTCCACCGCGACCCGCCAGCAGGCCGCGACCCCGACGAGTCCCTCCGCGCCCGGCAGTCGGGCCGCCTTGCGCAGAGCCGCGGGGACGTCGCCGCCGAATCGGGCATCCGCGACAACCAGAGCGATCTCCGAACCGTTCAGGTCGGGACGGACGGCCCGGATTGCCGTGGTGAGTCCCTCGGCCGGTTGCGCCCCGGCTCTCAACTCCCCGACGAACACGTCACAGAGACCACGCACGGCCTCGGCGCGCCGCTCCGCCGCCCGCCGCCGCTCCCCGGCCCGCAGCCGCCGCCCCACGAACGGCACCGCCACCGCACCGGCGACCAGCGGCAGCACCGACTCGCCCCACAGAGCGAACACCGCGGCGACGGGCAGACAGAACCACTCCCTCGGCAACTCCGTCAGCCGCTTCCGGACCGCCGCCGCACGCACGCGCGGCGGCGTCTTCCGCCTCACCCCGGCCCAGGCCGGACCGCCGACACTGCCGCTGAACAGCAGCTCCGCCCGGCGTGACACCGACCCACCGCCCACCCAGTGCCAAACCGCCAATCCCGCGGACACCGCGGCGCAGAAGACGGTGACGCCCATCGGGAGCGGGATCAGGGTCATCTCCATCGCCGTCACAGCGCGTCCCCGATCAGCGACCTCAGTCTCGGCCAGCCCCGTTCGTACGCGAACCCCTCCGCGCCCCAGCGCAATGCGGGCACCGGCACCACCAGCCCCGCCGCGTCCCGCTCCAGCACGTGCACCTCGGCGATACGACGCCTCCCGGCCCGGTCCCGTACGAGATGGATCACCACCGAAAGCGCCGCCGCCAACTGACTGTGCAGGGCGGCCCGGTCGAGCCCGGCGGCCGTCCCGAGGGCTTCCAGCCGCGCGGGCACGTCGGCGGCGGTGTTCGCGTGGACCGTCCCGCAGCCGCCCTCGTGGCCCGTGTTCAAGGCCGCGAGGAGCGTCGTCACCTCCGCTCCGCGCACCTCGCCGACCACCAGCCGGTCGGGCCGCATCCGCAACGCCTGCCGTACCAGGTCCTCCAGCGTCACCTCGCCCGCGCCTTCTTGATTGGCGGGCCGCGCCTCCAGGCGCACCACGTGCGGGTGATCGGGCCTCAACTCGGCCGAGTCCTCGGCCAGTACGATCCGCTCGCGCTCCCCCACCAGGCCGAGCAGGGCCGACAGCAGGGTCGTCTTTCCCGATCCCGTACCGCCGCTGATCAGGAACGACACCCGGGCCTCGATCAGCGCCCGCAGCAGTCGCTCACCGCCCGGCGGCACCGTCCCGGCGGCGGTCAGTTCCGCCGGCGAGAAGGCCCGGGGGCGCACGACCCGCAGCGACAGACAGGTCGATCCGACGGCCACCGGGGGCAGCACCGCGTGCATGCGCGTCCCGTCGGGCAGTCGGGCGTCCACCCAGGGGCGGGCGTCGTCCAGCCGTCTGCCCGCCACCGCCGCGAGCCGCTGCGCCAGCCTCCGTACGGCCGAGGCGTCCGCGAACGAGACGTCCGTCAGCTCCAGCCCGCCGCCCCGGTCCACCCAGACTCGGTCGGGTGCAGAGACCAGCACGTCGGTCACGGAGGGATCGGCCAGCAGGGGCTCCAGCGGCCCCGTCCCGACCAGCTCGCACCTCAACTCCTCGGCGGCACCGAGCACTTCCGTGTCCCCCAGGAGCCTTCCCTGGGCCCTCAGAGCCGCCGCCACGCGCGCCGGGGTCGGCTCGGCCCCGCTCTCCGCCAGACGCTGCCGTACGGCGTCCAGGAGCGCTCCACCGACCTGCGCGCCCCTGGGCCGCGCCAGGGCGCTCACGCGGTCACGCTCCCGTCCCCGGCGCCCACCAGCGCCCGGTCCCAGAACGCGGCGCAGAACCGCGCCAGCGGCCCCCGCACGCTCGCCCCCGGCGGCGCCCCGCTCTCCTGGGCGGCCAACAGGCCCGGCTCCTTGGGAAGTTCACCCACGAGCGGCAGCCGCAGCGCGTCGGCCACCCAACTGTCGTCCAGCCCGGTCGCGTACGGCCCACGGACCACCGCCCGCAGGTCCGGCAGCACCATGCCCACCAAGGACGCGACCCGGCCGGCGGCCGCGACGGCCCGCAGCTCTCCCGGCACCACCAGCAGTCCGACGTCCAACTGCGCCAGCGCCTCCGCCACGCCCTCGTCGACCCGCCGCGGAAGATCCACGACCACGACTCCGCACCGCCTGCGGGCCGCCGCGAGGACGGACCGCATGGCCTCGGGCGGGACCAGTACGGAATCGCCCCGGTCCCAGCTGAGGACGCGCAGATCATGCAGACGGGGCAGCGACTCCTCCAACGCACCACCCGCCACTCGCCCCTTGGAGGCGGCGAAATCAGGCCACCGGCGTCCCTCCACCCGTTCGCCGCCGAGCAGCACGTCGAGCCCGCCGCCGAGCGGGTCGCCGTCGACGAGCATGGTGCGCAGGCCCTGCCGGGCCGCCGTGACCGCCAGGGCGCAGGCCAGCGTCGAAGCGCCGGCACCGCCCCGGCCCCCGATCACCCCGACGGTGAGCGCCTGGCGCCCGACCCCTTCGGCGACGTCGGCGATCCGGTCCACGAGCCAGCTCTCGGCGTCGGGCAGCCGCAGCACGCTCTCGGCGCCGATCTCGACCGCCCGCCGCCATACGTCCGGGTCGTCCTGGTCCCGGCCGACGAGCAGCACATCCCGGCGCCGGGTGGCGGACCGGCAGCGTAAAGCCGCGTCGTCACCAACCAGCACCAGCGGCGCGGACTCCCAACCGCCCCGCCGCTCGGGCACGGAGTGATGCACCTCCGGCTCCGCGCCGGCGGCCGCGCACAGCCGCAGCAGATCGTCGAGCAGCTCGACGTCCTCGGTCACGATCAGCGGTCCGGCCAGGCGCCCTTCGGCGACCGGCGAGCGGTCGGACGTCCTGAATCCAGCCATTCTCTCCACCCCCTATTTACCGCGATCCCGGATCGATGTCCGCAGTCGCGCCGAAGCGCGAACCCCTACCTTCCGCGGACACCCGAAGGGCATCGGCGGAGCGGGCTCTCAGCGATCTCGAAGTGATCCGGCATCTGTGATTCCGGCTACCGCGAACTTTCGCGGTGGGAAATCACCGTGCACCGCGCGGAAAAAACGTGTGGATCTTGCTCAAAAGCTGTGGACAACTCACCGGTTGTGAATATCTCCGTAGCTCATACCGGTGACTTCCGAGAGCAGCCTGGCAACTACGCACAGTGACGAGTAGAGTGCGAATCAGATCCGCGCACGCGAGGTGCCACGAGGGGAGGGGGATGGGCGAGGCCACGGGCCCGGACGTCGGAAACGTATCCGGACATGCGACGACCCCCGCCGGGGGGGAGAGCGGGGGTCGTCCCCCAGACCGACTCGGGGGGGGAGGAGCCGGACCAGGTGAGCACGGTCGCGAACGATCCGTGACTTCCATGGTGTACCCGAGAGCCTTCTCAGGCAAACCCACGCGCCGTACCTTACGCCGAATGGTGGGCGCCTATGCTCGACTTCGTGGAAAACCACTCCTTGCCTCGCACAGCGGCCTTCTTTGACCTGGACAAGACGGTCATTGCGAAGTCGTCGACGTTGACCTTCAGCAAGTCCTTCTATCAAGGCGGACTGATCAACCGCCGAGCCGTACTGCGCACCGCATACACGCAGTTCGTCTTTCTCGCCGGCGGCGCCGATCACGACCAGATGGAGCGCATGCGCGAGTACCTCTCCGCACTCTGCAAGGGCTGGAACGTCCAGCAGGTCAAGGAGATCGTCGCCGAGACGCTGCACGATCTCATCGACCCGATCATCTACGACGAGGCCGCCTCCCTCATCGAGGATCACCACACGGCCGGACGCGACGTGGTGATCGTCTCCACGTCCGGCGCGGAGGTCGTCGAGCCCATCGGCGAACTCCTCGGCGCCGACCGGGTCGTGGCGACCCGCATGGTGGTCGGCGAGGACGGCT
This sequence comes from Streptomyces sp. NPDC060366, assembly GCF_042725135.1. Lineage (NCBI taxonomy): Bacteria > Bacillati > Actinomycetota > Actinomycetes > Kitasatosporales > Streptomycetaceae > Streptomyces > Streptomyces sp. NPDC060366. The sequence continues at coordinate 119,303 of NZ_JBHXDC010000006.1, forward strand.
GCTTCACGGGCGAGATCGAGTACTACGCCTACGGACCGACCAAGGCCGCGGCGGTCAAGGCGCTCGCCGCGTCCGAGGGATACGACCTGGACCGCTGTTACGCGTACAGCGACTCCGCCACCGACCTGCCGATGCTCCAGTCGGTCGGCCACCCGTACGCGGTCAATCCGGACAGGGCCCTGCGCCGCGAGGCGGTGGCCCGCGATTGGCCGATTCTCGTCTTCGATCGGCCGGTCCGGCTCAAGCAGCGACTGCCCGCCTTCTCCATGCCGCCACGGCCGGCACTCGTGGCGGCCGCGGCGGTGGGCGCGGCGGCGGCCACCGCGGGGCTTGTCTGGTACGCGAGTCGGCGGCGCCAGGCGGCTTCGGCGTGACCGGACCGGCTACGGCCCGGTAGTTCGCCCCTATTTGAACCTAAAAGTAAAGTTGCCGAGCGAGGTCTTTCGCTTGCCTCCGGACAGGAGTACAAAGGAATCGACGGCCCGCGAGACCAAGGACATCCGAGAGGATGACCTGTTGACGCAAGAAGGCCCCACGGACCGAGCATGAAAACCGAGTACCCACGCGACGTCGACCCGTCGATTACGGGCCAGCCGCACCAGGGACGGGCGAAGTACCCGACCTGATGGGCAAAATTACGAGGACGCCTGGTAACTGGGTGGACGTGCCAGCGGCGGTACCTCTCCGGTACCGCCGCATTCGTGTGGGCGACCGCACACCGAAGGGCCCCTGCCGACCGGGCAGGCCGGCGAGCGACCCGCGGCTCAGGCCGCGCCGCGCTGGAGCGCCTCGCACACGGCGGTCGACTCCCTGACACCCAGTTCGACCGCGCGCCCGCAGTGCGCGATCCAGGCCGCCATCCCCTCCGGCGTTCCCGAGAGATAACCCTCGAACGCCGCCACGTACGCCGCGCGCCCCAACTCCGCGTGCCCGACCTCGGACGGGCAGATCGACTTGGGGTCGAGCCCACTGCCGATCAGCACGATCCGTTCGGCGGCGCGCGCCACCAGGCCGTTGTACGAGCCGAAGGGGCGCAGCGCCAGCAGTTCGCCGTGCACCACGGCCGCCGTGACGAGTGCGGGCGCCGAACTCCCGTCGACCACCAGCCCGGAGAGGCCGTCCAGCCGTCCGGCCACCTCGTCGGCGCCGGGCAGCGGCGCCTCGATCAGCGGCTTGGGGCTGTCCGGCCCCGGCGTCTCGACGACCGGTTCACCGGCCAGCCTCGGCCGACCCACCGTCTCCCCCGCGACCGCGACCTCCGAACCCTCGGCGGCCGTGGCCCCCGCGCCGACGCCACCGGCCGCCACCAGATGCAGCCGGGCCAGCACCCGCACGGGCGACTGCCGCCAGATGGAGAGGAGTTGCCCCGCCTCCGCGGTCAGCCGCAGTGCGGCTCCCACCGTCAGCGCGTCGGCCGCGGAGCCGAAGTCGCTGCGCCTGCGTACCTCTTCCAGCGCCCAGTCAGCCCCGGAGAGCGCCGCCGATCCGCGCGCCGCTCGCAGCGCGGCCTCCGAGGTGACCTCGTTGCTGCGGCGTCTCATCACTCGGTGCCCGTAGACCCGGTCGACCGCCTCGCGCACCGAATCCACCGCCTCGGGGACGCCCGGCAGGGAGCCCAGTGTGGCGAGAGGGTCGTGCCCTCGCGGAGCGGACGAAGCGTTCGCAGCTGTCGTACTCATAGGTAGCAAGGCTACGCGCCCACAGCGCGCGCCCCACGTTGGAGTGGTCTTCTTCACCGGAAGTGACAGCGGACAGCAACATCAGCACTACGCTAGGTGAACATGAAGATCGCTTTCGTGGGCAAGGGCGGCAGCGGCAAGACGACGCTGGCCTCGCTCTTCATCCGCCATCTGACCGCAAACGAGGCCCCCGTCATCGCGGTGGACGCCGACATCAACCAGCATCTCGGGGCCGCGCTCGGTCTCGACGAGGAGCAGACCGCCGCGCTGCCCGCGATGGGCGCGCATCTGCCGCTCATCAAGGAGTACCTGCGCGGCACCAACCAGCGGATCACGTCCGCCGACTCGATGATCAAGACGACACCCCCCGGCGAGGGTTCCCGACTGCTGCGGGTCCGCGAGTCCAACCCGGTGTACGACGCCTGCGCCCGCACCGTACGGCTGGACGACGGCGACATCCAGCTGATGGCCACGGGCCCCTTCACCGAGTCCGACCTGGGAGTGGCCTGCTACCACTCCAAGGTCGGCGCGGTCGAACTCTTCCTGAACCACCTCGTCGACGGCCCGGACGAGTACGTCGTGGTCGACATGACGGCGGGCTCGGACTCGTTCGCGTCCGGGATGTTCACCCGGTTCGACATGACGTTCCTGGTGGTGGAGCCGACGCGCAAGGGTGTGTCGGTCTACCGCCAGTACAAGGAGTACGCACGGGACTTCGGCATCGCGCTGAACGTCGTCGGCAACAAGGTCCAGGCCCAGGACGACGTGGACTTCCTCCAGGACGAGGTGGGCGACGACCTGCTCGTCACCGTCGGCCACTCCAACTGGGTGCGGTCCATGGAGAAGGGCCGCCCGGCCCCCTTCGAACTGCTGGAGGCGGAGAACCGCGTGGCGCTCCAGGTCCTGGAGGACGCGGCCGAGGACTCGTACGCGAACCGCGACTGGGAGCGCTACACGCGGCAGATGGTGCACTTCCACCTCCGGAACGCGGAGAGCTGGGGCAACGCGAAGACCGGCGGGGACCTGGCCGCGCAGGTCGACCCGGCGTTCGTGCTCCGTGAGGACGCGGCGGTTCCGCAGCCGAGCTGAACGGCGGCGTGGCGGTACGGGCGGCGCGTCGAAGCACCGCCCGTACCGCTCGCACCGCCCGTACCGCTCAAACCGCCGGACTCAGCGCGCCGCCGGTCCCCCTTCGGAGCCCGCGCCGACGCCCGCGTCCGGGGCGGCCGGTGAGTCAGGGGCCGCCGGGGAGACCGGGGCCGCCGGTGCTGACGGCGCCTTGGGAGCCGTCAGATACGACTGCCAGCCGCCCTTTGGCTTCTGCCCCACGGCCAGCCCCCGCAGCCGCTCGAGCGTCTCCGGGTCCTGCGCGTCCAGCCAGTCCGCGAGTTCCTTGAATGTCACGCACTGCACGCCGTCCTTCACACAGACGGTCTTGATCGTCTCCTCGACGGCGCGCATGTACGTGCCGCCGTTCCACGACTCGAAGTGGTTGCCGATGATCAGCGGCGCGCGGTTGCCGTCGTAGGCGCGGCCGAAGGCCTGGATCAGGCCGTCACGCATCTGATTGCCCCAGTACTTGTGCTGGGACGGGTCGCCGTTGACCGTCTTCGACTGGTTGAACATGAAGTTGTAGTCCATGGAGAGCGTCTCGAACTGCCGCCCCGGCACCGGGACGAGCTGGAGCGGGATGTCCCACATGCCCTCGGTCTTCTTCGGCCAGACCTGGGTGCCGACGCCGCTGGAGTCGTAGCGGAAGCCCATCGTCTTCGACGCCCGCATCATGTTCTTCTGCCCTTCCAGGCACGGCGTTCGGGCGCCGACGAGCTCCTTCTCGTAGTCGAAGGGCAGTGGGGCCTCGGCGGTCAGGCCGGTGTTGGTCTTCCAGTTCTTGACGAACGCCTTGGCCTGGCTGATCTCGCTCTTCCACTCCTCGACGGACCAGCTGCCGACACCGCCGTCCGCTCCGCAGAAGTGGCCGTTGAAGTGGGTGCCGATCTCGTTGCCTTCCTGCCAGGCGCCGCGCAGCTCACGCAGTGTGTTCCTGATCCCCTCGGTGTCGTTGAAGCCGATGTCCGAGCGCCCGACGGCGTGCTGCGGCGGGCTGTACTGCTTGGACTTGTCCTTCGGCAGCAGATAGACGCCACTGAGGAAGTACGTCATCTTCGCGTCGTACTTCTTGGCCACCTCGCGGAAGTGGGAGAAGAGCTTCTGGCTGTCCTCGCCGGCCCCGTCCCAGGAGAACACCACGAACTGGGGCGGCTTCTGACCGGGCTTCAGGCGCTCCGGCTTGAGGACACCGGGCTGGGCGCCGGTGTACGCGGTGGAGCCGTCACCGATGAGCCGCACCGCGCTCTTGGCCGGCCCCGCCCCCTTCTTCGCTCCATGGGAGCCGTCCTCCGTCTCGGCGTTGGCCTTGTCCTTCGGTTCCGGCGAGCCGGCCCCCGAACATCCGGCGAGTCCCACGGCCAGTGCCGTGACAGCCGCACCGCAGACGATCCTCTTCGTGACGGCCAGCATCCGCCCACCTCTTCCCTCAGATTCTGTGCGTTGAAGCGTCGAAACGCCGGGCCGGCGCCGAGCGCCGACAACGTCGCACTGGGACCCGAGGGGATCCGGTATGACAAGCCGTACAAAATGACTAATCACTGGCGCGGGTGAAAATTTGCCCCATTTGCCCTTAAAGTCATGCCTGAATCTTTACTCTCCATTACGATCCATTTACTGAGTGTTGATGATCCCGCCACCACACGCCGTGACCCACGGCCCCGGCCCCCCACGTCCCGCGCCCGCGCCGCCCCGGAGGAGACGGGAACCATGTCTGCCTGCGTCCCCACACACGAAGACCAGCCCCACAGCCCCCCGCCCGGTCGGCGGCGGGGAATCCGGATCGCCGGAGCGGACTTCTCCGCCTCCATCTCGGTCTTCCTGATCGCGCTGCCCCTCTCACTCGGCATCGCGCTCGCCACCGGCGCCCCACTCCAGGCCGGTCTCGTCGCTGCGGCGGTGGGCGGCCTCGTGGCCGGCCGCTTCGGGGGCGCGCCGCTCCAGGTCAGCGGGCCGGCGGCAGGTCTCACCGTCGTCACGGCCGACCTGATCCATCAGTACGGCTGGCGCACCACCTGCGCCATCACCGTGCTCGCGGGCCTCGCCCAACTCGGCCTCTCCGCAATGCGCGTCGCCCGCTCGGCGCTCGCCGTGAGCCCGGCGATCGTGCACGGCATGCTGGCCGGCATCGGCGTCACGATCGCGCTCGCGCAGCTGCACATCGTTCTCGGCGGCAGCCCGCAGAGCTCCGCCGTCGCCAACGTCCAGGCCCTGCCCGCCCAGTTGGCCGATCTGCACCCGGCCTCGATCACCGTGAGCGCGCTGACCGTGGGTGTTCTGCTCGCCTGGCCGCGTCTCCCCGGGCGTACGGGCCGGATCCTGCGGAAGGCGCCCGCCGCCCTCGCGGCGGTGGCGGCCGCGACCCTCGTGGCCCTCGCCGCGGGGCTGAGCCTCGACCGGGTCGATCTGCCCTCCTGGAGCAGTCACGCACTGCCCGAGCTGCCGCAGGGGCCGGTGCTCGGACTGCTCGCCGCCGTTCTCACCGTCACCCTGGTCGCCAGCGTCGAGTCACTGCTTTCGGCGGTCGCCGTCGACAAGCTGGTGGCCGCCCGCAAGGATCAGGACGTCCAGATTCCACGCGCCCGGCTCGACCGGGAGCTGAGCGGGCAGGGCGCCGCGAACGTGGTCTCCGGCGCGCTCGGCGGGCTGCCGATCACCGGCGTCGCCGTGCGCAGCGCGGCGAACGTGGCGGCGGGCGCCGTCAGTCGGCACTCGACGATGCTGCACGGGCTGTGGGTCGCCGTCGCCGCGCTCCTCCTGGTGTCGGTGCTCGACCTGATCCCGCTGGCCGCTCTGGCCGCGCTGGTGATGGTCATCGGCATCCAGCTGGTCAACGTCGTACACATGCGCAACGTGCAGCGCAATCGCGAACTGCTCGTCTACGTGGGGACGCTGGCCGGCGTGGTGTTCACCGGCGTCCTGGAGGGGGTCGCCATCGGGATCGCCCTGGCGGTCGCCGTCGCGCTGCACCGGCTCACCCGGACGCGGATCACGCTGGAGGAGCAGGACGGTGTCCACCGGCTGCGCGCACGCGGCCAGTTGATGTTCCTGGCCGTCCCGCGGCTGAGCCGGCTGCTGCACCAGGTGCCCCAGGGCAGCGACTGCGTGGTCGAGTTGGACGGATCGTTCATGGACCACGCGGCGTACGAGGCGCTGCACGACTGGCAGGTCGCGCATCTCGCCCAGGGCGGCACGGTCGAGTTCACCGGCGGATCGGGCGTCCCCATCGCCGAGCCCGCCGAACCGGCGGTGGGCTCGAACACCTGCTGTCGGCCATGGACACCGTGGCGCAACCACCACTGCGGCGCCCCGGCAGAGCTTCCCCGGACGCAGGGGCGGACGACGGACAAGCAGTGGGTGTCGAGCCGGGTCCAGGGCGGGCAACTGGCCAGTGGGCTCAGCTCGTTCCAGCGCCATACGGCTCCGCACGTACGGGGCGAGTTGGCGCGGCTGGCACGTGAGGGCCAGCAGCCCTCGCAGCTCTTTCTCACCTGCGCGGACTCGCGACTGGTGACGAGCATGATCACGGCGAGCGGCCCCGGCGATCTGTTCACCGTCCGCAATGTCGGCAATCTGGTCCCCCTCCCGGGAGAGGAGGGCGCGGAGGGGCAGGACGAATCAGTGGCGGCGGCGATCGAGTACGCGGTCGATGTCCTCCAGGTCGAGTCCATCACGATCTGCGGACACTCCGGATGCGGCGCGATGCAGGCCCTCCTCAGCACGCCCGACGCTCCTGAAACAGCGGGCGCACCCGCCCCACAGGCCACCGCACAGGCCACCGCGCAAACCACCGCACAGCCCGCCTCGCTCACCACCCCGCAAGCCGGTTCCTCCCCCCTCACCCGCTGGCTCCGGCACGGCCGGCCCAGCCTGGAGCGGATGAGGAGCCGCGACCACGCGTGGGCCAGGATCTCCGGCCGGTTGCCGGCCGACGCGGTCGAGCAGCTCTGTCTGACCAATGTCGTCCAGCAGTTGGAGCATCTGCGCGCCCACCCGGCGGTGGCCCGCCGCCTGGCCGAAGGCCGGCTCGAACTGCACGGCATGTACTTCCATGTCGGCGAGGCCCAGGCGTATCTGCTCGCCTCCGACGGGTCGTCCGGCGGATCGTCGGGAGGACTGTCCGGGAGCTCCGACGAGGTGTTCAACCGGGTGGCCCCGACGGCATTCGAGGAGTCGCGCGCCTGAACCGGAGCCCCGCCGCATCCGTGAGAATGTGTGGCCCCGTTCCCCACCACAGCCGGGGAACGGGGCCACTTACTCGTTCAGCCCACCCGTAAGCCCAGCCGCATAGGTCTAAACCAATTTCCTGAAGACCCTTGTCACCCGGGCATCTGCCTGATGAGCTAGGCCCGGGGACACATAGGACGCCCTGGGAAAGGGAGATGTCGTGAGCAACGAAAGCCTGGCCAACCTGCTCAAGGAAGAGCGGAGGTTCGCGCCACCGGCCGAGCTGGCCGCCCACGCCAACGTGACGGCGGAGGCGTATGAGCAGGCCGCGGCGGACAGGCTTGGCTTCTGGGCCGAGCAGGCCCGGCGGCTCACCTGGGCCACCGAGCCGACCGAGACCCTCGACTGGTCGAACCCGCCCTTCGCGAAGTGGTTCGCGGACGGCGAGCTCAACGTCACGTACAACTGCGTGGACCGCCACGTCGAGGCGGGCAACGGCGACCGGATCGCCATCCACTTCGAGGGCGAGCCGGGCGACAGCCGTTCCCTCACCTACGCCGACCTGAAGGACGAGGTCTCGCGGGCCGCGAACGCGCTCACCGAGCTCGGGGTGGCCAAGGGCGACCGCGTCGCCATCTATATGCCGATGATCCCCGAGACGGCCGTGGCGATGCTGGCCTGCGCCCGTATCGGCGCCGCGCACTCCGTGGTCTTCGGCGGCTTCTCGGCCGACGCCGTGGCCTCCCGTATCCAGGACGCGGACGCCAAGCTCGTCATCACCTCGGACGGCGGTTACCGGCGCGGCAAGCCGAGCGCGCTCAAGCCCGCGATCGACGACGCCGTCGCCCGCTGCCCGCAGGTCGAGCATGTCCTGGTGGTACGCCGCACCGGCCAGGAGACCGCGTTCAGCGAGGGCCGGGACGTGTGGTGGCACGACATCGTCGACCGCCAGTCCGCCGAGCACACGCCGGAGCCGTTCGACGCCGAGCACCCGCTCTTCATCCTGTACACCTCCGGCACGACGGGTAAGCCCAAGGGCATCCTGCACACCTCGGGCGGCTATCTCACCCAGGTGGCGTACACCCACCACGCGGTCTTCGACCTCAAGCCGGAGACGGACGTCTACTGGTGCACGGCCGACGTCGGCTGGGTGACCGGCCACTCGTACATCGTGTACGGACCGCTGGCCAACGGCGCGACGCAGGTCATGTACGAGGGCACGCCCGACACCCCGCACCAGGGGCGCTTCTGGGAGATCGTCCAGAAGTACGGCGTGACGATCCTCTACACGGCGCCGACCGCGATCCGGACGTTCATGAAGTGGGGGGACGACATCCCCGCCAAGTTCGATCTGTCATCGCTGCGCGTGCTGGGCTCGGTCGGTGAGCCGATCAACCCCGAGGCCTGGATCTGGTACCGGCAGAACATCGGCGCGGGCAAGACCCCCGTCGTGGACACCTGGTGGCAGACCGAGACCGGCGGCATGATGATCTCCCCGCTGCCCGGTGTCACCGAGGCCAAGCCGGGCTCCGCGCAGCGCGCGCTCCCCGGCATCTCGGCGACCGTCGTGGACGACGAGGCCAACGAGGTGCCGAACGGCGGCGGCGGATATCTCGTCCTCACCGAGCCGTGGCCGTCGATGCTCCGCACCATCTGGGGCGACGACCAGCGGTACATCGACACCTACTGGTCGCGTTTCGAGGGCAAGTATTTCGCCGGCGACGGTGCCAAGAAGGACGACGACGGCGACATCTGGCTGCTGGGCCGGGTCGACGACGTGATGCTGGTCTCCGGCCACAACATCTCCACCACGGAGGTCGAGTCGGCCCTCGTCTCGCACCCGAAGGTCGCCGAGGCGGCCGTGGTCGGCGCTGCGGACGAGACGACCGGCCAGGCGATCGTCGCCTTCGTCATCCTGCGCGGTACGGCGTCGGTGGACGACGGCCTGGTGGCGGAGTTGCGCAACCACGTCAGTACGGCGCTGGGGCCGATCGCCAAGCCGAAGCGGATCCTGCCGGTGGCCGAGCTGCCGAAGACCCGTTCGGGCAAGATCATGCGGCGGCTGCTGCGCGATGTCGCGGAGAACCGTCAGCTCGGAGACGTCACGACGCTCACCGACTCCTCGGTGATGGACCTGATCCAGACCGAACTCCCGAGCGCGACCAGCGAGGACTGAGCACCCCGCAGCGAAGCAGGAGCCCCCGCCGCATCGCGCCGGGGGCTCCTCTTTGTAAAGTGGGCGGCGCGTCAACAATGTAATAAGGAACCAAAGGTGCGCCGGGAAGTCTGGTCGGCAGGTGATTCGTCATGCCCGCCGAACGACCGGAGTCCTCCTGTGGCCACCCCGCGCACCTTCCTCGGACGCCTCCCGCTGCCCGAGCGGACGTATCTGGCGAGCGCGCTGCGTACCGAGACGGTCGGCGGTGTCCTGCTGCTCATGGCCGCGGTCGCCGCGCTGATCTGGGCCAACACCCCGATCAGTGACAGCTACACGGCCGTCGGCGACTTCCATTTCGGCCCCGCCACGCTCGGCCTCGACCTCTCCGTGCGGCACTGGGCCGCCGACGGACTCCTCGCCGTCTTCTTCTTCGTCGCCGGCATCGAGCTGAAGCGCGAGCTGGTGGCCGGTGAGCTGCGCGACCCCAAGGCCGCCGCCCTGCCCGTGATCGCGGCGCTGTGCGGCATGATCATGCCCGCGCTCGTCTATGTGGTGGTCAACGTGGTGGGCGGGGGCTCCACGGACGGCTGGGCCGTCCCCACGGCCACCGACATCGCCTTCGCCCTCGCCGTGCTCGCCGTCCTCGGCACCTCACTGCCGTCCGCGCTGCGCGCCTTCCTGCTCACGCTCGCCGTCGTGGACGACCTCTTCGCGATCCTGATCATCGCGATCTTCTTCACCAGCGACATCGACCTGGCGGCCCTGGCCGGTGCCTTCGGGGCTCTCGCCGTCTTCTGGCTCCTCCTCAGGAAGGGGGTGCGGGGCTGGTACGTGTACGTCCCGCTGGCGCTCGTCGTCTGGGCCCTGATGTACAACAGCGGCGTCCACGCCACCGTCGCGGGCGTCGCGATGGGCCTGATGCTCCGCTGCGTCAGGCACGAGGGTGAGGAGCAGTCGCCCGGCGAGCGCATCGAACACCTCGTCCGCCCGCTGTCGGCCGGTCTCGCCGTGCCGCTGTTCGCCCTGTTCTCGGCGGGTGTCCCGGTCAGCGGCGGCGCGCTGGCCACCGTCTTCACCCGCCCGGAGACCCTGGGCGTGGTCCTCGGGCTCGTCGTCGGCAAGGCGCTCGGCATCTTCGGCGGCACCTGGCTGACCGCGCGCTTCACCCGGGCGGAACTCAACAAGGATCTGGCCTGGCCGGACATCCTGGCGGTGGCGACGCTCGCCGGGATCGGCTTCACGGTCTCGCTGCTCATCGGCGAGCTGGCCTTCAGCGGCGATCCGGGGCTGACGGACGAGGTGAAGGCGGCCGTCCTGGCGGGTTCGGTGATCGCCGCCGTACTCGCCGCCGTACTGCTGCGCGTGCGGGTCCGTACGTACCGCGCGCTGTACGACGCCGAGGAACTCGACGAGGACATGGACGGCGTTCCCGACATCTACGAGCAGGACGACCCGGCGTACCACCTGAGAATGGCCGCCATCTATGAAGGGAAGGCAGCTGAGCACCGCCGGTTGGCGGAACACGCCGCAGCGACGCGCGAGGACGGCGCCGGTCCGGCATGATCTGACATCCGGCATGATCTGAAGGCGCAGAGCCGGAAGAATCGCAGACCTGCGAGAGCGCAGCCGAAACGAGGGAGTCAACGATGAGCGACCCCGGCAGCCATGCCGCCGTAACCACCACCGCCGATGCCGTTCCGTCCGTCCGGGTCAACGGCGAGCGCAGTCTTGGCCAGTTGGTCTCGTCGGCGACCGCGGAGGTGTCCGCGCTGGTGCACGACGAGATCGCGCTGGCCAAGGCGGAGCTGCGACAGGACGTCAAGCGGGGGGCGACGGGCAGCGCCGCGATCACCATCGCGGGAGTCTTCGCTCTCTTCTCGCTGCCGGTGCTGAGTTTCGCCGCCGCGTACGGGATCCACAACTGGGGCCTCGGACTCGCGTGGTCGTTCCTGATCGTGGGCGGAGCGTTTCTGCTCCTCGCGGGAGTGCTGGGCCTGATCGCCATGCGCAAGTTCAAGAAGGTCAAGCCGCCGGAGAAGACCATCGCGTCCGCCAAGCAGTCCGCCGCCGTCCTCCAGACGGTCAAGCCACACCCGCGCCCCGTCCATGAGGTGGGCGAGACTGTGGCACGCTCGTCTGCATGACCGCCCCCGAAAACGGCTCCGGCACCTCCTCCGGCATCATCCCCGGCGCGACGGTCGCGACCGATGTGCACCTCGACGGTCCCTGGACGCACCGGGACGTGGCCGCCAACGGGGCCCGCTTCCACATCGCCGAGATGGGCGACGGGCCGCTGGTGCTGCTGCTCCACGGTTTCCCGCAGTTCTGGTGGACCTGGCGGCATCAGCTGCCCGCGCTCGCCGAGGCCGGGTACCGGGCCGTCGCGATGGACCTGCGGGGCGTGGGCGGCAGCGACCGTACGCCCCGCGGTTACGACCCCGCCAATCTGGCCCTCGACATCACCGGTGTGGTGCGCTCGCTCGGCGAACCGGACGCCGCGCTCGTCGGGCACGACCTCGGCGGGTATCTCGCCTGGACCGCCGCCGTCATGCGGCCGAAGCTGGTGCGCCGGCTCGCGGTGTCGTCGATGCCGCATCCGCGCCGCTGGCGGTCGGCGATGCTGTCGGACTTCTCACAGAGCAGGGCCGGCTCGTACATCTGGGGCTTCCAGCGGCCGTGGCTGCCGGAGCGTCAGCTCGTCGCGGACGACGGGGCGTTGGTGGGCGACCTGATCCGCGGCTGGTCGGGGCCGCAGCCGCCCGACGACAAGACGGTCGACATCTACCGGCGGGCGATGACCATCCCCTCCACGGCGCACTGCTCGGTCGAGCCGTACCGCTGGATGGTGCGGTCGATGGCGCGGCCGGACGGGATCCAGTTCAACCGGCGGATGAAGCGCCCCGTGCGGGTGCCGACGCTCCAGCTGCACGGGTCGCTCGATCCGGCGATGCGCACGCGCAGTACGGCCGGGTCCGCCGAGTATGTCGAAGCCCCGTACCGCTGGCGGCTGTTCGACGGTCTTGGCCATTTTCCGCACGAGGAGGACCCGGTGGCGTTCTCCACGGAACTCATCAACTGGCTGAAGGATCCCGAGCCCGACCGCTGATCAGCGCCGCGCGGGGCGGGTCGCCGTGGCTCACGCGCCCCCTCAGGAACACTTGTACGACGAACAGCCAATTGCCTGGCGCATAGGCCAATTGGCCGAGGTGTGGGCGATTACCGACCATGGGCCCCGGGCAAACGTCGGGGTATGGGCTGGACGCACGACTACGGTGACGCAGCACGCAACCGCCGCTCGGCCTCTGCGCCGATCACCCACGAGAGGGGCGGTCCGGAAGATCAGGGCCATGATCTCCGACTCGGTATTCCACTGATTCTCCGCCGAAGGGCCCGTTGGGTCTCGGCACGGCTGCGGCATCCACGCGGCTAGGCACGACGGGATCAGGATCAGGGGAACGAGAAGGAGTACCGGAACGAAGACCGGAACGAAGACCCGAACGAAGACCTGAACGACGCGGAAGTACTGGCGCACAGGACAACGGAGGACAGAGCCGGGCCGGACCAGGATCTCCTGGTCCGGCCCGTCCCCGTATCCGCTTCTCGTCCCTTGTCCGCTTCCCGCCCCGGCTCCCCGTCCGGGTCTCGGGTCTCGGGTCTCTACAGCGCGCATCCCTGGCTGTCGACCTGCTGGTTCGCCGAGCGGCCCAGCTCGATGTCCTCGCGGATCTCGTCGGCCGTCAGGGCGTAACCGGTGTCGGGGTCGTCGAGTGACCGGGCGAAGATCACGCCGTACACCTTGCCGTCGGTGGTGAGCAGCGGGCCGCCGGAGTTGCCCTGCCGGACGGTCGCGAAGAGCGAGTAGACGTCACGCCGGACCTCTCCGCGCCGGTAGATGTCCGGACCGTTGGCGTTGATACGGCCCCGGACGCGGGCCGAGCGCACGTCGTACGCGCCGTTCTCCGGGAAGCCGGCGACGATCGCGCCGTCGCCGCTGACGGCGTCCTTGTCGGAGAACTCGAGCACGGGGGCGCGCAGGTCGGGCACGTCGAGGACGGCGATGTCCCGCTCCCAGTCGTAGAGGACGACCTTGGCGTCGTACAGCCGGCCCTCGCCGCCTATCTGGACGGTGGGCTCGTCCACGCCGCCCACGACATGCGCGTTGGTCATGACGCGGCGCTCGGCGAAGACGAAGCCGGTGCCTTCGAGGACCTTGCTGCAGCTCTGCGCCGTACCGACCACCTTGACGATGGAGCGCTGCGCGCGGGCAGCGACGGGACTGCCGACGAGCGCCGGGTCCGGCGGGTCGACGGCGGTGATCGGCTCGTTGGCGAACGGGCTGAAGACCTGTGGGAAGCCGTTCTGCGCGAGGACGGAGGAGAAGCCCGTGAACCAGGTCGCCGCCTGACCCGGCATCACGCGCGAGACGCCCAGCAGGACCTTCGAGTTACGGACCTCCTTGCCGAGCGTCGGCAGCGACGTCCCGGCGAGGGCGGAGCCGATCAGCCAGGCGACCAGCAGCATGGCGACGACATTGACGAGTGCGCCGCCCGTCGCGTCCACGGCGCGCGCCGGTGACCAGGTGATGTAGCGGCGGAGCTTGTTGCCGAGGTGGGTGGTGAAGGCCTGTCCCACGGAGGCGCACACGATCACGACGACGACGGCGACGACCGTGGCCGTCGTCGTGACCTCGGCGTCCTCGGTGATCTGGTCCCAGAGCACCGGGAGCAGATAGACGGCGACGAGACCGCCGCCGAGGAAGCCGATCACCGACAGGATGCCCACGACGAAGCCCTGGCGGTAGCCCACGATCGCGAACCACACGGCGGCGAGCAGCAGCAGGATGTCCAGCACGTTCACCGTCAATAGCCTCGCTAGCCTCGCTGATGCGTCTCCCGTCGCCCCGTCGGGTGGGGGTCCGGACCTGCGGCGGAATCGCTGTCGGGCGCCGTGTCACCGGGCCGCGACAGCCATTGGGCAAGCCTGTCATGAGCGCCGGTCGAGCGGGACCTCCTTCGAGCGGTCCCACGGGCGCTCCCAGCCCGAGAAGTGCAGAATGCGGTCGATCACCCCTGCGGTGAAGCCCCAGACGAGCGCCGAGGCGACCGTGAACGCGGGACTGTGGACCCCGCTGGGGTGCGTGGCCGTCACGCGGTTCGCCGGGTCCGTGAGATCCGCCACGGGCACGGCGAAGACCCGCGCGGTCTCCGCGAGATCGACCGCGCCGACCGGGGTGGGGGTGTGCCACCAGCCGAGCACCGGGGTCACGACGAACTCGCTCACCGGGATGTACAGCTTGGGCAGCACGCCGAAGACCTGGACACCGGTGGGGTCGAGCCCGGTCTCCTCCTCGGCCTCCCGCAGCGCGGCGCGCAGCGGTCCGGTTGTCGCCGGATCGCCGTCCTCGGGATCGAGGGCACCGCCGGGGAAGGATGCCTGTCCGGCGTGCGAGCGCAGGGTGCTGGCCCGCTCCATCAGCAGCAGCTCCGGGCCGCGCTCGCCCTCACCGAAGAGGATGAGGACGGCGGACTGGCGCCCGAGGCCGTTCTTGGGCGGCAGGAAGCGGCTCAGCTGCTCCGGCGCGACGGTCCGCGTGGCGCGCACCACCGGGCCCAGCCATTCGGGCAGGCCCTCGGTGGTGACGGGGATGTCGGTCACAACTCTGTCGTGGATTCGAGTGGCCTTGTCGTGAATTCGTTCGGCGCGTGAGGTTGGTGTGGTGCGTGCGTCATGTGTGTCAGCTCGTGTCATCGGCAACCCCCGACGTACAACGCCGACTGTCCCCAGGATCGTTCCAGCCGCATGCCCCGCAGCCCTTCCTCTCCAGCTCTCCCGCTCCCGTGGCCCGCCGTTCTGTGGGGTGATACGGCTCCGGCCGGCCGCGTGCTCACCGCGCGGGCGCTCATTCGGCGCCGGCGGGTGTGCCGAGGGGCGGTGCCGGCTTGCCCGGGTAGTCCGGCGGCGGGGAGAGCCGCTGTCCCGGATAGCCGCCCATCTCGTACTTGAGCAGCTTCCTGGCCTTCTCCGGGTCGGTCTCGCCCTCTCCGTAGGAAGGGCAGAGGTGCGCGATGGGGCAGGCGCCGCAGGCCGGTTTACGGGAGTGGCAGACCCGGCGTCCGTGGAAGATGATCCGGTGCGAGAGCATCGTCCACTCGCTCTTGGGGAAGATCGCGGCGATCTCCGCCTCGACCTTCTCCGGGTCCTCCTGGTCGGTCCACTTCCAGCGGCGCACGAGTCGGCCGAAGTGGGTGTCGACAGTGAGGCCGGGGACGCCGAAAGCGTTGCCCAGCACGACATTGGCCGTCTTGCGGCCGACGCCGGGCAGCGTCACGAGGTCCTTGAGCGTGCCGGGCACCTCGCCGTCGTAACGGTCGCGGAGCGCCGTCGACAGCCCTATGAGGGACCTCGCCTTGGCACGGAAGAATCCCGTGGGGCGGATGACCTCCTCCAGCTCCTCGGGCACGGCGGCGGCCATGTCCTCCGGCGTCGGGTACTTCGCGAAGAGCGCGGGCGTCGTCTGGTTGACGCGCAGGTCGGTCGTCTGGGCGGACAGGACCGTGGCGACGAGCAGCTCGAAGGGGTCGCGGAAGTCCAGCTCCGGGTGGGCGTACGGATAGACGTCGGCCAGCTCGCGGTTTATCCGGCGGGCGCGACGGACCATCGCCAGGCGGGACTCCGGCTTGGCGCTCTTCGGCTTTTTGGCGGTCGTGGACCCGGCGGGCTCGGCGCCCGCGGGCTTCGCGGTCGCGGGCTTCGCGCTTGCGCCTTTTGCGGCTTTGTTCGACTTCGCGGAAGGCTGTTCGCCCACAGCGGAATTCTGCTTCGGTGACACTCTTCCAGCTCCCTTGGGCTGCCCTCTCACCGGCGAGTTGGACACCCGGCCAGCCTAGAGCCCGGCACTGACATCCGCCCGGGCCCCGGCCGATCACCACCCGAATCGGGCCCCGGGGCACGGTCCGGGGCCGCTGTACGTCAAACTTGTGACTGATCGCACGTTTTCGACAATGGGCGCCCGGTACGGCGACAGAGTCGCCGCCGGCCCGAGCCACCCGTGAACAGGCAGCACGTCCGGCATCATGGTGACCGAAGGTCCCCCTGAGCAGGTCGACAAGGAGAGAATTCGTGGACGACGTTCTACGACGCGCCCCGCTCTTCGCGGCGCTCGACGACGAGCAGGCCGCGGAGCTCCGCGCCTCGATGAGTGAGACGACGCTCGCCCGCGGCGACGCGCTGTTCCACGAAGGCGACCCCGGCGACCGCCTCTACGTGGTCACCGAGGGCAAGGTCAAACTGCACCGCACGTCCCCCGACGGCCGGGAGAACATGCTGGCCGTCCTCGGCCCCGGCGAACTGATCGGCGAGCTGTCGCTCTTCGACCCGGGCCCGCGCACCGCGACCGCGAGCGCGCTCACCGAGGTCAAGCTCCTCGGTCTCGGCCACGGCGACCTCCAGCCCTGGCTGAACGCCCGCCCCGAGGTCGCCACCGCCCTGCTGCGCGCCGTCGCCCGGCGCCTGCGCAAGACGAACGACCAGATGTCCGACCTGGTCTTCTCCGACGTGCCGGGCCGTGTCGCCCGTGCGCTCCTCGATCTGTCGCGCCGCTTCGGTGTGCAGTCGGAGGAAGGCATCCACGTCGTCCACGACCTGACGCAGGAGGAGCTGGCCCAACTGGTCGGCGCGTCCCGCGAGACGGTCAACAAGGCGCTCGCCGACTTCGCGCAGCGCGGCTGGCTGCGTCTGGAGGCCCGTGCGGTGATCCTGCTGGACGTCGAACGCCTCGCGAAGCGCTCGCGCTGACCCGTACCGCCGTCGGTCGGGCCGCGTGTGCGGCCCCCCCCCCCCCAACGCCCCCGCGAAGACGCGCGCCCCCACGCCCCCCAACCC
>NZ_JBHXDC010000006.1:136304-172793 GCF_042725135.1 Streptomyces sp. NPDC060366
TCCCGGCCGGGGGGGGGGCGGGGGGGGGGCCCCCCCCGACGCTTGGGCCCGTTCAGTGCTCGGGCCCCTCCGGCGCCTGACCGGCCCCCACTTCAGCGCGAACCGTGTCGTTCGGCGACGGACCGGTCGCTACGCCCCGGAGATCAGCCCGTGCTCCCGCAGGTACTCCAGCTGCGCGCGCACCGAGAGTTCCGCCGCCGGCCACAGGGACCGGTCCACGCCGCTGCCTCCGTACACATGCGCCACGATCTCCGCCGGCGAGCGGAAGCCGTTCTCCACCGCCGTCTCCACCTGCGCGAGGCGGCTCGCGCGGTGCGCGAGGTAGTACTCCACCGCGCCCTGGGCGTCCTCCAGTACGGGCCCGTGCCCCGGCAGCACCGTATGGACACCGTCGTCGACGGTCAGCGAGCGCAGCCGCCGCAGCGAGTCGACGTAGTCGCCGAGCCTGCCGTCCGGGTGGGCCACCATCGTCGTACCGCGGCCGAGGATCGTGTCGCCCGTCAGCACCGCGCGGTCGGCCGGCAGATGGAAGCAGAGCGAGTCCGAGGTGTGCCCGGGGGTCGCCACGACGCGCAGCTCCAGCCCGCCCTCCGTCACGACGTCACCGGCCGCCAGTCCCTCGTCGCCGAGGCGCAGGGCCGGGTCCAGGGCCCGTACGGACGTACGCGTCAGCTCGGCGAAGCGCGCCGCGCCTTCCGCGTGGTCGGGGTGGCCGTGGGTGAGGAGGGTCAGCGCGACGCGCTTGCCCGCCCGCTCGGCGGTGGCGACGACCTCTTGAAGATGCGCCTCGTCGAGCGGACCGGGGTCGATCACGACGGCGAGCGCGGAGTCCGGCTCGGAGACGATCCAGGTGTTCGTGCCGTCCAGGGTCATCGCGGACGCGTTGGGCGCGAGCACGTTGACCGCGCGGGCCGTCGCGGCGCCGGAGACGACGCTTCCGCGCGGCTGGCCGGGCAGGGCGGCGGCGTCCGTCATCGCTCGCCACCCCCCGTGGGTACGCGCAGTGGCACGCGCTTGGTGAACTCCTCCTGGCCCGGCCAGGCGAGAACCACCTCGTCGCCCTCCACCCTCGGCTTCGCCAGCACGGGCGCGAGATCCCGCCCGGCGGCCGCATCGAGCGCCTCGGCGGCGGAGCCGTACGGCTGGAGCTGACGCAGGGTCGCGACGGTGGGCGGCATCATCAGCAGTTCGCCCTCGTCGTATCCGAGTGCCGCGTCGGCGGGCCGGATCCACACCGTCCGGTCGGCCTCCGTAGAAGCGTTGCGCGTACGCTGCCCGGCCGGCAGCGCGGCGACGAAGAACCAGGTGTCGTACCGCTTCGGTTCGAACTCGGGGGTGATCCACCGGGTCCACGCCGCCAGCAGATCGCTGCGCAGCGTCAGCCCGCGCCGGTCCAGGAACTCCGCGAAGGACAGCTCACGGTCGACGAGAGCGGCGCGGTCCGCCTCCCAGTCGTCCCCCGTGGTGTCGCCGACGACGGTCTCGGCCGTCTCCCCCGCCAGCAGGACCCCGGCCTCCTCGTACGTCTCGCGCACCGCCGCGCAGACGATGGCCTGCGCGGACGCGGCGTCGACGCCGAGGCGCCCCGCCCACACGTCACGGCCGGGCCCCGCCCAGCGGACGAGCCGGTCGTCGTCGCGCGGGTCGACGCCGCCGCCCGGATACGCGTACGCACCTCCGGCGAATGCCATGGAGGTGCGTCGGCGCAGCATGTGTACGGAGGGTCCGAAGGATTCGTCGACGGCATCGCGCAGCAGCATCACGGTCGCGGCCCGCCGTGCGGGAGCCACGCTGAGCTCGCCCCGGGCGAGCGCGCGGATGCGGCCGGACCACTCGGGCGGGAACCACTGACCATTGGACATGCCGGGATGCTACGGGCTTCCCCGGCGATGTTCGAGAGCCACTTCCCGGGGTCAGGGGACCCCGGGCCGGCGCGTCAGCGGCCGGAGACAGCCCGACGACGGCGCGAAGCGCACTTTGCGCCGCGCCTCGCGCGGTCTCCGGCCGGTCGCGGACGTCAGTCCGCGACCAGCTCCACCTGGATCTCGATCTCGACCGGGGCGTCCAGCGGCAGGACGGCGACACCGACAGCGCTGCGCGCGTGCACGCCCTTGTCACCGAAGACCTGGCCGAACAGCTCGCTCGCTCCGTTGAGGACGGCGGGCTGGCCCGTGAAGTCCGAGGCGGAGGCGACGAATCCCGTGACCTTCACGACGCGAGCGACGCGGTCCAGATCGCCGGTGACGGACTTCACGGCGGCCAGCGCGTTCAGCGCGCAGATCCGGGCGAGGTCCTTGGCCTCCTCGGGCGTCACCTCGGCGCCGACCTTGCCGGTCACCGGAAGCTTGCCCTCCACCATCGGCAGCTGCCCCGCCGTGTAGACGTACACGCCGGACCGCACGGCCGGCTGATACGCCGCGAGCGGCGGTACGACCTGCGGAACCGTCAGCCCCAGTTCGGCGAGAGCCGCCTCGACCGCGCCGCTCATGCGGACTTCTCTCGCTTCAGATAGGCCACCAGCTGCTCGGGGTTGTTCGGACCCGGAATGACCTGGACGAGCTCCCAGCCGTCCTCGCCCCAGGTGTCCAGAATCTGCTTCGTCGCGTGCACGAGAAGAGGCACCGTCGCGTATTCCCACTTCGTCATGGGCCGACTGTATCCGCACCGCGCGAGCACCTCGTACGGAGCCCGTGGACGGCCTCGTGCGTAGCCCGCGGTCCGACTGGTTAGGCTCGAATGTGTGAGCAGGCTCCAGGTCGTCAGCGGCAAGGGGGGCACCGGTAAGACGACGGTCGCCGCCGCCCTCGCGCTCGCCCTCGCGACGGAGGGCAAACGCACCCTCCTTGTAGAGGTCGAGGGCAGACAGGGCATCGCACAGCTCTTCGAAACGGAGGCGCTTCCTTACGAAGAACGGAAGATCGCCGTCGCCCCGGGCGGTGGCGAGGTGTACGCGCTGGCCATCGACGCCGAGCGCGCGCTCCTCGACTACCTCCAGATGTTCTACAAGCTCGGCAGCGCGGGCCGCGCCCTCAAGAAGATCGGCGCCATCGACTTCGCCACCACGATCGCGCCGGGCGTCCGGGACGTCCTGCTGACGGGCAAGGCGTGTGAAGCCGTACGCCGCCGCGACAAGCGGGGCCGGTTCACCTACGACTACGTCGTGATGGACGCCCCGCCCACCGGCCGCATCACACGCTTCCTGAACGTGAACGACGAGGTGGCCGGCCTCGCGAAGATAGGGCCGATATACAACCAGGCACAGGCCGTGATGCGGGTGCTCAAGTCGCCCGGGACCGCCGTGCATCTGGTGACCCTTCTTGAAGAGATGCCGGTCCAGGAGACCGCCGACGGCGTCGGCGAGCTGCGCGGCGCCGAACTGCCCGTCGGCAAGGTGATCGTGAACATGGTGCGCCCGCACGTCCTCGACGAGGAGGCCGTCAACGGCGTGGCGGGCGACCGTCGTAAGGAGGTCACCAAGGCGCTCGCGGCGGCCGGGGTCGGCGCGCCCACGAAGCTCGTGGGACCGCTCCTGGAGCAGGCCGCCGAGCACGCCCAGCGCGTGGAGCTCGAGCGCGAGCAGCGAGCCGTCCTGGCGCAGCTCGGGCTGCCCACGTACGAACTCCCCCTGATCGGCGAGGGGATGGACCTCGCCGGTCTGTACCGCCTGGCGGGGGAGCTACGGAATCTTGGGGAGGTCTGATGACTCTGGACCCGGCGGTGGCCCCGCTCGAAGTCGATCCGCTGCTCGACGACCCGCAGACGCGCATCATCGTGTGCTGCGGCTCCGGCGGCGTGGGCAAGACGACGACGGCGGCGGCCCTCGGCGTACGGGCGGCGGAGCGCGGCCGCAAGGTGGTCGTGCTGACCATCGACCCGGCCCGCCGGCTCGCCCAGTCCATGGGCATCGACTCGCTCGACAACACCCCGCGCCAGGTCAAGGGCATCGACGGCAGCGGTGAACTGCACGCGATGATGCTCGACATGAAGCGGACCTTCGACGAGATCGTCGAGGCTCACGCCGACCCGGACCGGGCCCGGGCCATCCTGGACAACCCCTTCTACCAGTCCCTGTCGGCCGGTTTCGCGGGCACGCAGGAGTACATGGCGATGGAGAAGCTGGGGCAGTTGCGGGCCCGCGACGAGTGGGACCTGATCGTCGTCGACACCCCGCCCTCGCGCTCCGCGCTGGACTTCCTGGACGCGCCGAAGCGGCTCGGCTCGTTCCTGGACGGGAAGTTCATCAGGCTGCTGATGGCCCCCGCGAAGATGGGCGGCCGGGCCGGGATGAAGTTCCTGAACGTCGGGATGTCGATGATGACCGGCACCCTCGGGAAGCTGCTCGGCGGCCAATTCCTGCGCGACGTGCAGACGTTCGTGGCCGCGATGGACACGATGTTCGGCGGTTTCCGTACGCGCGCGGACGCGACGTACCGACTGCTCCAGGCGCCCGGTACGGCGTTCCTGGTGGTCGCCGCACCGGAGCGGGACGCGCTGCGCGAGGCGGCGTACTTCGTGGAACGGCTGGCCGCCGAGGGGATGCCGCTCGCCGGTCTCGTCCTCAACCGTGTGCACGGCAGCGGCGCCGCCCGGCTGTCGGCGGAGCGGGCGCGGGCCGCCGCGGAAAATCTTGAAGAGGATCGCATTGTGGATCAGGGCCGCGGGAAGGATGGAGTTCGTGAGGCCGCCGCCCCCGCGGGCTCATCTCCCGACGCCCCCCAAGCCCCAGAGGCATCCCGTACGCCCCAGCCGCACGAGGAATCGCAGACGTCCGGATCACCGAAGTCCGGCACGTCGACTTCCGAACCACCCTCCGAACCGCCGTCGGTCAATCAACTGACGGCCGGTCTGCTGCGCCTGCACGCGGAACGTATGCAGGTACTCAAGCGTGAGCAGCGCACGCGCGACCGCTTCACCGCGCTCCACCCCGAGGTGCCCGTGGCCGAGGTCGCGGCACTGCCCGGCGATGTGCACGACCTCGCCGGGCTCCGGACCATCGGTATCCGCCTCGCGGGCCAGGACCCGGCGACCGGGACCGCGTGACCGACGGCACGTAACCGACGCGTGCGTGGCAGGCACGGCGGCGACCGGCGCGCCTGACCGGCCCACAAGCGAGCGGCGGTGCGCGACCGGCCCGTGATGACCGGCGCGCGGCGACCGGCGGGCTGACGACCCTTGACCCGCAGGTGTGGATGCGCGCGCGTCCGCCGCGCTTCGTACTGCGGCCTACCCCACCGCCGCCCATGTCTCGTCGATGACGTCGGCGTAGTGGCGCGAGCCGTACGTCTCGTCGTCGTCCTCAAGGCCGGCGGGCAGAATGCCCGCGCTGCGCTCGTACTCGGTGCGTGCGGTTTCGAGCAGCCGTCGCCAAGAGGTGACAGTGGGGCGTCTGCGCAGCAGTGCGCGTCGCTCCCGCTCGGTCATTCCACCCCACACGCCGAATTCGACGCGGTTGTCCAGCGCGTCGGCCAGGCACTCGGTCCGCACCGGGCATCCGGTGCACACCGCCTTGGCCCTGTTCTGCGCTGCGCCCTGTACGAACAATTCATCCGGATCGGTAGTGCGGCATGCTGCCTGCGCACTCCAGTCGGTTACCCAGCCCATCCCGGCGCCGTCCTCTCCCGAATCGAGGCTCCCCCACGGCGGAAGCGGCATATTCACCGCTGCCAGTTGAGGACGTTACGGAAGGTGGGCACAGCGCAACACCCCCTTCGGGCCCAATCTTGAATGGCCCGAACGGACTATGCGTACGCGGCAGATCACCCAGGGGAGTGACCCGAGGACATCCGCGACGAACCCCGACAGGTCGGGATGTTTCAGTTGAGCCACAACGGGCGTCAGATGACGTAAGAGGCGGAATCGGACAGGACTTCCAACGCGTCGGTGGCGGAACGTGGTTCGCCGGATGTTCACGTCGAGGACTTGATACGAAACCGCACTGCTGTGACAGTTGAGTGCAGCTTAGGCCAGAGCCTTTATGTGTGTCCGGCGAATGACAACGTAGGCTGCTGGCATGCCAAAAAAGCGCTCGGGCGGCGGTCTGACCGGGACCCAGCAGGCCGCCAAGTTCCTCGGTGTCAGCGTCCTCGCGGGAGCGGTGCTGGCGGGAATCGCCTTGCCCGCCTTCGGAGTTCTGGGCCTCGCGGCCAAGGGCACGGTCGAGGGATTCGACGAGATCCCGGCCAATCTCAAGACGCCGCCGCTCAGTCAGCGCACCACGATCCTCGACAAGGACGGTGGCCAGATCGCCACCGTCTACTCACGTGACCGCACGGTCGTCCCGCTCACCGACATCTCGCCGTACATGCAGAAGGCGATCGTCGCGATCGAGGACTCGCGCTTCTACGAGCACGGGGCGGTGGACCTCAAGGGCGTTCTGCGCGCGGCCAATCGCAACGCGCAGTCGGGCGGCGTCTCCCAGGGCGCGTCGACCCTCACCCAGCAGTACGTGAAGAACGTCTTCGTCGAGGAGGCGGGTGACGACCCCGACAAGGTCGCCCAGGCCACCCAGCAGACCATCGGCCGCAAGATCCGCGAGCTCAAGTTCGCGATCCAGGTCGAGGAGGAGCTGGGCAAGAAGAAGATCCTCGAGAACTACCTGAACATCACCTTCTTCG
The DNA here is from genome assembly GCF_042725135.1 of Streptomyces sp. NPDC060366. Lineage (NCBI taxonomy): Bacteria > Bacillati > Actinomycetota > Actinomycetes > Kitasatosporales > Streptomycetaceae > Streptomyces > Streptomyces sp. NPDC060366. Next base: position 142,919 of record NZ_JBHXDC010000006.1, read on the forward strand.
GACAGCAGGCGTACGGCGTCGAGGCCGCCGCGCACCGCTACTTCTCCAAGTCGGCGAAGGACCTGAAGCTGGAAGAGGCGGCGCTGCTGGCCGGCCTCGTCCAGTCGCCGAGCCGGTACGACCCGGTGAACGACACGGACGAGGCGACCAAGCGTCGCAACACCGTGATCCAGCGCATGGCCGACGTGAAGGACATCTCGCAGGCCGAGGCGGACCGCGCGAAGAAGTCCGAGATCAATCTGAAGGTGAGCCGTCCCAAGAACGGCTGCATCACGGCGGTCAAGGGCGCGGGCTTCTTCTGCGACTACGTACGGAAGGTGTTCCTCACCGACTCCGCGTTCGGCAAGACGCAGGAGGACCGGGCCAAGGTCTGGAACCAGGGCGGTCTGACCGTCCGGACGACGCTCGACCCGCAGGCGCAGGACTCGGCGCAGGAATCGATCAAGAAGCACGTCTACAAGACGGACGAGGTCGCCACCGCCCTGTCGATCGTCGAGCCGGGCAGCGGCAAGATCCTGGCCATGGGGCAGTCGCGGCCGTACGGCGGCGGCAAGAACGAGACGTACATGAACCTGTCCGTCGACGAGGACATGGGCGGCGGCGCCGGCTACCAGCCGGGATCGACCTTCAAGCCCATCGTCGCAGCGGCGGCCCTGGAGCAGGGCATCCAGCCGACGCAGTCGTACCCCTCGCCGTACCAGATGGACTACCCGAGCCCCGTACAGACCTGCAAGGGTCCGTGGACGGACCAGGGTGTCCCGGTCGAGAACGAGAACGAGACCGAGGTCGGCCCGTACGGGATGAAGGAAGCGACCGCCAAGTCGGTCAACACCTACTACGTACAGCTGATCAGCCAGATCGGCGTCTGCCCGGTGACCGAGCTGGCCCGGAAGATGGGCGTCGAGCGGGCCAACGGCAAGGCGATCGACCAGGTCCCGTCGATCACGCTGGGCACGCAGGAGATGTCGCCGCTCACCATGGCCTCGGGGTACGCGACGTTCGCCAACCGCGGCACCTACTGCACCCCGATCGCCATCTCGTCGATCACCGGCCCGAACGGCAAGGAGATGGACGTCCCGAAGTCGACCTGCTCGCGGGCGATGTCGGAGAAGACGGCCGACACCATAAACACACTGCTGGCGGGCGTGGTCGAGGACGGTACGGGCCAGGAGGCGGGCCTGGGCGCCAGGCCGAGCGCGGGCAAGACCGGTACCACCGACTTCCGGCTCGCCGCGTGGTTCGTGGGCTACACGCCGAACATGGCGGGCGCGGTGTGGGTCGGTGACCCGACGCACAAGAAGAAGATGGTGGACATCACCATCGGCGGCCGGTACCACGACAAGGTCTTCGGTGGCGCCGTGCCCGGACCGATCTGGCGCGACGCGATGGGCGGTGCGCTCGACGGCAAGGAAGCGCCCGGGTTCAACACCATCAACATCCCGGATCCCGAGAAGGACAAGGACAAGGGCCGCGACCGGCCGGGCGACAACGGCGGCGGTGACAACGGCGGGAACGACGGCGACGGCGACGGGGGCGGTGACGGCGATGGGGACGGTGGCAACGGCGACCAGGACCCGGGCCAGGGTCCCGGGAGGCCTGGCGGAGGCGACAACGGAGGGAACGGGGGGAACCCGTTCCCGGACTTCCCGGGCGCGTTCGAGTAAGCCGTAGAGGCCGTACAGGCAACGGAGAGGGGCTCCCGGCCGATCGGGTATCGATCAGGCCGGGAGCCCCTCTCGTATTCGTATCCAGCCGTCCTCAGCCGGCGGCGAGGCTCTGCTTGACCGCTGCGGCGACGCGACCGCCCTCGGCACGGCCCGCGACCTTCGGCCCGACGATCTTCATGACGGCGCCCATCGCACGCGGCCCCTCGGCGCCGGCGGCCTTCGCCTCACCGACGGCCTGCGCCACGATCGCACCGAGCTCGTCGTCGCTCAGCTGCTGCGGCAGATAGGCGTCGAGCAGCACGCCCTCCGCCTTCTCCCGCTCCGCCTGCTCGGCCCGCCCGCCCTGCGCGAAGGCCTCGGCCGCCTCGCGGCGCTTCTTGGCCTCCTTGGCGATCACCTTCTGCACCTCGTCGTCGGAGAGCTCACGCGCCGACTTGCCGGAGACCTCCTCCTTGGAGATCGCGGCGAGGGTCAGCCGGAGGGTGGCGGAACGCAGCTCGTCGCGTGCCCTGATCGCAGCGATGAGGTCGTCGTGCAGCTTGGACTTGAGCGTGGTCATGCGCACAGTGTGTCAGGTACGGCCCAAGGCCCGCCGACGAGTTTTCCGGCGCCGCCGCGCGGCCGTGCGCGGGCCGTGCTCGGTACCTTCGGGTGATCGTCGGGTGATCGGGGGTGTGACCGCGTGGGCGGTGCGGGTCTGCGACGATGACACCATGCGCGCACGCTACGGAGTCCCCCTGAAAGTCACCGCGGGAATCGCGGCCGTCGGGGCGGCCGGCATCGCCTACGCCGCCGGTTTCGAGGCCCGCTCCTTCCGACTGCGACGGGTGTCCGTCCCCGTACTGCCCGAAGGCATGCGGCCACTGCGGGTCCTCCACGTCTCGGACATCCACATGGTCAGCGGCCAGCGCAAGAAACAGCGCTGGCTCCGCTCCCTGGCCGGCCTGCGACCCGACTTCGTCGTGAACACCGGCGACAACCTCTCCGACCCGGAGGGCGTACCCGAGGTGCTCGACGCGCTGGGCCCGCTGATGGAGTTCCCGGGCGTCTACGTCTTCGGCTCCAACGACTACTACGGCCCCGCGCTGCGAAACCCGGCGCGCTACATCTACGAGAAGGCCCAGGGCAAGCACGGCCTGAACGGCAACGCACCGGCCGTCAACGTCGTCCACAACCCGTGGGAGCCCATGCGCGACGCCTTCGACGCGGCGGGCTGGGTGGGCCTCACCAACGCCCGCGGCCGGCTCAAGATCGACGGCCACGAGATCGCCCTCACGGGCGTCGACGACCCGCACATCAAGCGCGACCGCTACGCCGAGGTCGCGGGCGGCCCGGAACCCGACGCGGACCTGTCGATCGGCGTGGTCCACGCCCCGTACCTCCGCACGCTGGAGGCGTTCACCTCGGACGGTTACCCCCTGATCCTGGGCGGTCACACACACGGCGGCCAGCTCCGCATCCCGTTCTACGGAGCCCTGGTCACCAACTGCGACCTGGACACGGCCCGCGCGCGGGGCCTGTCGACGTACGACGCCGGGGGCCACACGTCCTACCTCCACGTCTCGGCGGGCTGCGGCACGAACCGCTACACCCCGGTCCGCTTCGCCTGCCCCCCGGAAGCGACGCTCCTGACCCTCACCCCACCCCGCTGACCCCGGCCTCCCGGCCCTAAACCGGATTTCGCCTGCGGCCGCCGGTGGGCTAAAGTAATCGATGTCGCAGCGACACGGGCGACATCGGGGTGTAGCGCAGCTTGGCAGCGCGCTTCGTTCGGGACGAAGAGGTCGTGGGTTCAAATCCCGCCACCCCGACAGCCGAAGCAGCAGCTCAGGGGCCCTGATCCGCATCGCGGATCGGGCCCCTGAGGCGTTTCAGGGCGGGGGTCAGGTCCAGTGGAGGCGGTTGCCCGTGGTGTTGCGGGCGAGGAAAAGAGAGAGGTAGGCCTGGGCCGCCATGGCGCCGATGCGGTGTTCGCGGCCGTAGTAGGTGTTCTCCGAGGTGGCGCCGTAGGTGCGGCCGTCCGTGAAGCGGGACATGAGGGTCAGCTGGGCCTCGTTGTGGAGGCGTTCCCACTTCGCCGCGGCCGGGTCGATGCCGGTGTCCTGGCCGGTGAGGGTGACCAGTAGGTCGAAGTTGCCGAAGTAGAAGGGGAAGTGCGTGCCCCAGTCGTTGCCCTCGGGGTAGTAGATCTCCGCCGAGTTCTCGCGGTAGATCGGGCTGGTGCCGCCGCCGGGCAGCGGGAAGGGCTTGTCCACAAGTGCGGCGTACGTGCGGTTGATGTTGTGCAGCGCGGCCCGCGGCGCGGGCCGGTTCGCCAGGCCGAAGACGAAGCCCTGGTACAGGCTCTGGTCGAACGCCACCATGTACAGCGGGTGCAGGCGCGCGTGGTTCTGGAGGGTGCCGTCGTCCGCGATGTTCGTGCCCTGGAGCCAGGTCGAGAGCCGGATGCCGTTGATCGTCTCGTCGCTGGTGAGGTCCTGCGGGCAGGCCGCCGCGGCCAGCAGGAGTTCGACGTTGCGGCGCGTCCAGCGGGCGGCGCCGGGGTGGTTCGGCATCATCACCGCCGCGAGGGAGAGCGCCGCCGCGCTCCAGTTGTCCTCCTCCGCCTTGCTGTCGCCGGGGGAGACGACAGTGCCGTCGCGGCGGGTCATGTAGAGCTGCTCACCGCCGGTGCCGATGAGGTGGACGTTGTTTCCGGTGGTCAGCCGGTCGGCCTCCCAGGCCAGCATGGCGGCCAGATGGTCGCGCTCGGCGGTGTCGAGCTTCTCCCAGAACAGCCAGCCGGCCAGCGCGGTGTAGTACGCCCACAGCGCGGTCTGCCAGCCGTTGCCCCAACGCGTCGCGGTGTCGGCGTTGTTGGCCCGGTGCCGGGCGGCGAGCGTACGGATGAGATTGCGGGTCCGGATGGTGGCGTTGGCGGCGGACAGCGTCCGCGGGTCGTAGGTGCCGGTGGTCAGCGCGGTGGTGGCGGCCACGGCGGCCATGGCCGGCAGCCGGATGGCCCGCTCGTCGGTGCCCCGGAGATCGATGTAGCCGTCCGGGAGGTATCGCGTGTACATCCCGGCGTACCAGGGCCCGATCAGATACCGGGAGTTCCCCGCGAGGATCGCCGTCACCCTTTTTCCGGCGGCGTCGGTCCCCGGATACGACCCCAGGCTCCCCCAGGCGATCGGTACGACGTCGTTCTGGGCAGCTCTGGCGGTGGCGGGCACACCGAACGCGGCAGTGGCCCCCAGCGCACCGGCGGTACCCAGGAACCTGCGGCGGGAGAACGGGGGAAGGGCGGGCATACGGGCACTCCTGTCACGGGCCGGATGTCCGAACACGGTCAAGCATGACAGCGGCAACAAACACCGCACAAGGGTCTATACCATTAGGGATCGATGCCAACAGCCGTGCCGACAGGGTGATTTGGCCACAGGTCTCGTACGGGCGGACCGCGTCACTCCGTCGCGCCGTCCACCGCCCGCAGGATTTGCGGCCAGGGGAGTTCGCGCTTCGGAGGGGCTGCTTGAGGCTCGTGGAGTGGCCAGACGTCGGGGCCCTGGATCAGGTGGACGCCCGCCTGTCGGAGGTGGCCGAGGTGCATGGGCCAGGCGGGGTGGCGGGCGTGGGCGGCGTTGATGTGCGGGAAGACGATCACCGGGAGGCCGGGCGTGCCCAGGGCCTCGGTGAGCTGGGTGAGCGCCTGGTTGTCGGCGATGCCCAGGGCGAGTTTGGCGACCGTGTTCGCCGTCGCCGGGGCCGCCACGTAACAGTCCACCGGTGGGTGCGGGCGGGGCTCCGAGGGGAGGCGGGGGTGGTCGCGGACCGGAAGGCCGGTCAGGGTCTCCAGGCGGTCCAGTTCGCCGTACGCCCGTAGCCAGCGGCCCGCCGTCGGGGTCAGGGTCACCGCCACCCGCCAGCCGCGGGCCACCGCCGGTTCGACCAGGCCGGTGCGGAGCGACTCCAGCCCGCCGGCCGCCGACGCCACCACTCCGAGGACGCCGCGGGGCGTGCGCGCTTCACTCATCGTCACAGTCTCGCAGGACTGCGGTCCCCCTTCCGGGGCACACGGTCGGCGACGATCCAACCACCGTCATTCCGGACATGGTTGGCCATCCATCGACATGTTCGGCAGGAGAGAGTAGATGCTCGCAATAGCGGCCGCAGTGGTCTTTTTCATCGCCTTCATCCTCAACGCCACCAAGACGTCGACGGAGGTCATCTTCGGTACGACGAGTCTCACGCTCGTCGGACTCACCCTCGTCGCCCTGCACCTGGCCGGTGTCGGAGCCGGGTGGCAGGCGCGCGGTCGCGGCCGTCGGCGGTGACAGCCGTAAGTGACAGCGGTGGCAAGTTGTTACGACGCGTAGCGCCAGAAGTCGCGCAGCAGGGGTGACGGGACCGGGCCCGTCGCCTCCAGCTGCGTCAGCAGGATGGTCACCGCGCCCGTGGACGGTGTGATGTGCGCCGCCGTTCCCGTACCGCCGACCCAGCCGTAGCGGCCCGCCACGTTCCAGGGGTCGATCGCCGCGACGTCCACCGAGCCGCCGAAGCCCCAGCCCTGCCCTTCCAGGAACAGCGTGCCCGCGTCGCGCTGGGGCCGGGTGAGGTGGTCCGTGGTCATCTGTCCGACGGATGCGGGTGACAGCAGCCTCCGGTCCCCCGCCCTGCCGTCCGCCAGGAGCATCTTGGCGAAGGCGTGCCAGTCGCCGACGGTCGAGACCAGGCCGCCCGCGCCGGACGGGAAGGGCGGCAGCGTGCTCCACTGGCCGTCGGGGGCGTCGACCAGTTCGAGGCCGCCCGTCCCGTCCGCCCGGTAGTAGTGCGGCACCCGGTCGCGCTTGCCGGCCGGCACCTCGAACCCCGTGTCCGCCATGCCGAGCGGTTCGAAGATCCGCTCCGCCAGGAACTCCGGCAGCGGACGTCCCGTGACCCTCGCGATCAGCACACCGAGGATGTCGGAGCCGATGTTGTACAGCCAGGCCTCGCCCGGCTGGTGCAGCAGCGGGATACGGGACAGCGTCGCCATCCACTCGTCCGGCGCGGCGACGTGCTGCGGCTGCGGAGGGCCCTGCTTCAACTCGCTGAACAGCGGTGCGACCGCGGGCAGCGAGAAGTCGGACGGGAAGCCGTGCCCGGAGCGGAAGGTGAGCAGATCGAACACGGTGATCGCCCTGACGGCCGGGACCACGTCGTCGACCGGGCCGGCCGGTGTCCGTACGACCATCGGCGACGCCAGCTCGGGCAGCCACCGGTCGACCGGGTCGTCCAGCGCGATACGGCCGTGCTCGACCAGCATCATGACCGCGGCGGCGATCACCGGCTTCGTGAGCGAGGCGATACGGAAGATCGAGTCCCTGGTCAGGGGGGTCGTGCCCGCCGCATCGGCCGAGCCGGCCTCCGCCACCTCGATACGGTCGCCGCGTGCCACTAGGGCCACGGCGCCCGGCAGCGGTCCCTCGTTCACGTACGCCTTGAGCACGTCGTGCAGATTCGTCGCGCCGGTCGCGCCGGCCGATTCAGTCGCGCCGGTCGATTCACTCGCGTCAGTCATGGTTCACCTTTTCGCGTTCTCGCCCGAGCTGTCGTGAAGGAGACTCGGGGCGCCGCGCGGAATCATCGGTCCGGGTCCGGGTCCGGGCGCTTGCGCAGGCGCAGCGAGTTCCAGCTCGCGTCGGCCGTCCAGCCGCCGTCGACCGGCAGCGCGGTGCCGTTCACGAAGCCGCTGCGGGCCGGGTCCGCCAGGAACGCCACCGCCTGCGCGATGTCGTCGGGCGCGGCGAACCGTCCCATCGGCACCCGGTCCACGATGTCCTCGTCCGTGTAGCCACCCGACGCCTGGTCGGCGGCGTCCATCTCCGTCTTCACCCAGCCCGGACAGACCGCGTTGACCCGTACGCCCCTGCCTCCCCACTCCCCCGCCAGCGTGCGCGTGAGGCCGATCAGGCCGTGCTTGCTCGCGTTGTACGCGGCGCGGTCGGAGACTCCGTGCAGTCCCGCGATCGACGCGATGTTGACGATCGAGCCGCCGCCCGCCGCGAGCATCAGCCGGCCCACCGCGCGGGACAGCAGGAACGGCCCGGTGAGATTGACGTCCAGGACCCGCCGCCACTGGTCGGCCGTCGTCTCCTCGGCCGGGACGAGCAGCGACACACCCGCGTTGTTGACGAGCGCGTCCACCCGGCCGAAGCGCTCGCGGACCTGGTCGGCGAGCCCGGTCACGTACGACTCCGACGCGACGTCCCCGACCACGGCCACTGCGTCCGCCCCGGCCGCGCGGACGGAGGCGAGGGTGTCCGCCGGGTCCACGATGTCGGCCAGCACCAGCGCGTAGCCCTCCTCGGCCAGGACCTCGGCCACCCGGCGGCCGATGCCCTGCGCCACACCCGTCACCACGGCGACGCGGCCCGCGCCCGAAGCCGCGCCTGAACCCGCAGTCGCACCCGGACCCGGACCTGCACTCGGCGTACTCGGCGTACTCGACGTCATTTCAGTCATGAGGTCAGCGTGGACCGGGATACGTGGTCGGCGGAAGCGCTCGGCCGATCAGTCGCGTGATCAGTAACGCTCGACCAGGTGCTCGCGGCCCGCCGGAGGCTCGTACGGCTCCGGCCAGAAGTCCGTGATCTCCGCTATCCGGCCTTCCCCGTCCCCCGTGAAGAAGCTGACCGCGTGCATCTCCTCCGCGCCCACCGTGACGTGCAGCCACGTCACCACCTGCCCGGCGTCCGGGTCCGCCACGACCCGTTCCGTACGCACCCGCCAGTCCCCCGGATACTCCACGTTGAACCGCAGGAACGCTTCCTTGCCGCGAATCCGCTCGCGCGTCTGCGGCAGGTCGTAGACCACCTCCGCCGCGAGGGTGCCGGCGAACGTCGTCCAGTCGCGGGCGTCCGCCGCGGCCCAGTACGTCTCCACTGCCTTCCGAAGCTCGGTCATACGCGAAGTCTGCACCGTGCCACTGACAGTCGGCGGTCTACGTGAGCGTCAGCGGTCTTCGTGAGCATCGGCGGTCTTCGCGAGCCGTCAGCGGTCTCCGCGAGCAATGACCGCACGGTCGTCCGGTTAGTACACTGGCCGTTGTGACAGCTACGAGCACCGACGGACGCATCGCACGGGGGAACCAGACCCGCCAACTGATCCTGAAGCACACCGTCCGGATCGCCTCGGTCGAAGGTCTCGGCGGTCTGTCGCTCGGCCGGCTGGCCGGAGAGCTGCGACTGAGCAAGAGCGGGGTGTTCGCCCTGTTCGGCTCCAAGGAGGAGCTCCAGCTCGCCACCGTGCGCGCCGCCGCCAAGGTGTACATCGACCATGTCGTCCGGCCCGTCCTGGAGCTGCCCGCCGGGCTCGACCGGATCCGGCGGCTGTGCGACGGCTGGCTCACGTACTCCGAGAACCGGGTCTTCCCCGGCGGCTGCTTCTTCTACTCGGTGTCGGCCGAGTACGACGCACGCGAGGGCAAGGTCCACGACGCGGTGGCGCAGGCCCGCCTCGACTGGGTCGCGTTCGTGGCACAGAACATCGAGGAGGCCAAGCAGGCGGGCGAGGCGCGGGACGACACCGACGTCCCCCAGCTCGCCTTCGAACTCGTGTCGCTCCTCGAAGGCGCCAACGCCGAGTCCGTCCTGCACGACGACTTCAGCTGCTACACCAAGGCCGCCAAGGCGATCCTCAGCCGGCTGCGGTCCGTGGCGACGGATCCGGCGCTGCTGCCGCTCGCGCCGGCGTCCCGCTGACCACGAAGTCCCTCACGGACGCGGCGACTTGGCGGTCGCCGATGATCCGCCGGTGACCCAGCCCCCGGGTGACGACCAGCCTCGCCCGGTCGCCGAGCGTGGCGCCGAGCGTGGCGCTGAGCGCGCGCGAGGCGGCGGGGTCGACCATGTCGTCGTCCTCGTCGTGGACGACCAGGAACGATGACGCGCCCACCGCCGTACCCGTACGCGGAACCGAGAAGCGCGACCAGATGTCCGTCTCGCCGGGGAACAGCTCCCGCTCGATACGCCCCCGAAGCTCGCGGTTCAGCCGCGCCCGCAGCCCCAGCCCGGCGCAGAACCGGTCGACCAGATACGCGAAGTCGGGCACACCGCTGATGGCCACGATCCGCTCCGTCCGCACCCCGCGCTCCTGTGCGGCGACGAACGTCGCGGTGACGCCGAGGGAGTGCGCCACGACCGTCTCGAACGGTCCGTGTTCCGCGTCCAGCGCCGTGATGATGTCGCGCAGATCGACGATCGTCATCGTCTCGCCGGTGGCCTCGCCGTGGCCGGGCGCGTCGAAGGCGATCGGGCTGAGGCCGAGGCTCAGCAGCTCGGTCACGAGCGTGGCGAAGCGCGAGCCGCGCGACTCCCAGCCGTGCACGAGCAGCACGGGCCGTTCGCCCGTGCCCCACCGGTAGCTGATCGCCGTCCCCCCGCCGACGGCGATCTCGCCGACCTCGGCCCGGTCCATCACCGGGCGCTCGTCGGGCCGCAGGCGGCTGCGACCGCGCGGCTTCCTGAAGAGGCGGAAGGCGGCCTTGCCCGCCAGTGCCGGTGAGACGTAGGACGCGGCGTTCAGGGCGGTGCGGACAGTTGTCACGGCGAGATCCATGCCGCGTTCTCCTCGGGTCGCTTCGGAGTGGATCGCGGATTTCCTGGTGCGATCAGGGACTTCCCGGCGAGACGGTAGCACGATCGTTCGGCTAGTTTTATTGCTTAACTGAACGTACGATCGTGCGTTATGGGACCCAATCAGCGCTTCAAGAATGAGCTGGACACCCTCATCGACCAGCAGCTCCTGCCGGAGGACCGCGAGAGCGCGTGGACGGCCGTGTGGACGTACGACCGCGCCATGGTGCTGGAGACCGTACGCATCCTGGAGCACGCCGGCCCCGCCGACTGGGCACACCCCACCCCCTGCGCCGACTGGGACCTGCGCGCGCTCGTGTCCCACATGGCCGGTCAGCACCGCGGCTTCGCCGCCGCGGCGGCCGGCGGTGGCGCGGACCTCCGGCTGTGGCAGCCGCTGCCGCTGGGCGACGATCCGCTCGGCGCCTACCGGGCGACGGTCGCGTCCGTCTCCGGGGCCTTCGCCCAACCCGGCGTGGCGGCACGGCAGTTCGATCTCCCGGAGATCAGCCGCAGCCGCCGCTTCCCCGCCGTGGTCGCCGTCGGATTCCACTTCCTGGACTACACCGTCCACGCCTGGGACGTCGCCAGGGCCATCGGTCTCGACTGGGAGCCGGGTGACGACGTCGCCGCGGCGGCCCTCGCGGTCGCGCTGCGCGTACCCGACGACGAACGGCGGCGCGCGCCGGGCGCCGCGTTCCGCCCCGCGCGGTCGTCGGCCGAGGACGGCGGGCCGTTCGACCGCGTACTGGCCGCGCTCGGCAGATCTCCGGCCTGGACCGCCGGGGCCGCCGGCACGGACGAACCGGCCCGCACCCGCCGATACCCCGCAGCCGTCCCTCCCGAAGCAGCAGAATGGAGCCCATGACTGAGAAGAACGACCACCAGCCCGACTCCCCTGTCGCACCCGTCGCCCCCGCCGCACCCGAAGCGGCCCCCGACTGGGAGAAGCGTTTCCGGGCCCCCCGCGTCTCGCTGCCCGACTGGGCCGAGGACGCGCCCGACCGCGCGCTGTTCGTCTCCAATGCGACGGGTACGTACGAGCTGTACGCGTGGGACCGCGCCACCGGCGCCCAGCGGCAGGTCACCGACCGCCCCAACGGCACCATGGACGGCGCGCTGACCCCCGACGGCCGGTGGATCTGGTGGTTCAACGACACCGACGGCGACGAGTTCGGTGTCTGGATGCGACAGCCGTTCGACCAGGACGAGCAGGACGGCCAGGACGGCCAGGGCGACACGGACGGCGAAGCGGGCGCGCGCGGCGTCGACGAGGCCGCGACGCCCGGTATCGACGCGGCGTACCCCAGCGGGCTCGCGCTCGGGCGCGACGGAACGGCGGTCGTCGGCTGCTCGACCGACGAGGACGGGTCCACGATCCATGTACTCCCCGCCGGTGGCGCCGCCCCGGTCGAGATCTACCGGCACCGCGAGTCGGCCGGCGTCGGCGACCTGTCGCACGACGGGAGCCTCATCGCCGTCGAGCACACCGAGCACGGCGACGCGATGCACTCCGCGCTGCGCGTGGTGCGCCTGGACGGCACGGCGGTCGCCGAACTGGACGACACCAAGGGCGGCGAGATCGAACTGGGCCTGTCGGTCCTCGGTTTCGCGCCGGTCGACGGCGACAACCGACTCCTCGTCGGGCATCAGCGGCGCGGTCGCTGGGAGCCGATCGTGTGGGACGTGGCGTCGGGCGAGGAGACCGATCTGGCGATCGAGCTGCCCGGGGACGTATCGGCCGAGTGGTATCCGGACGGGTCCGCGCTGCTGATCGTGCACAGCTTCGAGGCGCGTAGCGAGCTGTGGCGCTACGAGCTCGCGACGCGCGCGCTGACCAGGGTCGAGACGCCCGCCGGGACGGTGTCGGGCGCGACGGCCAGGCCGGACGGCTCGGTGGAGTACCTGTGGTCGTCGGCGGCCCGTCCGCCCGTGGTGCGGTCCACGTCGGGCGACGTCGTACTCGACCCGCCGGGCTCGAAGGCGCCCGCGTCCGTGCCGGTGACCGACGTGTGGGTGGAGGGGCCCGGCGGGCGGATCCACGCGCTGGTGCAGCGGCCCGCGGGCGAGGGCCCGTTCCCGACGGTCTTCGAGGTCCACGGCGGACCGACCGCGCACGACAGGGACTCCTTCACTGCGGGCCCGGCGGCCTGGGTGGACCACGGCTACGCGGTCGTACGGGTCAACTACCGCGGCTCCACGGGCTACGGCCGCGAGTGGACGGACGCGCTCAAGCACCGCATCGGCCTGATCGAGCTGGAGGACGTCGCCGCCGTACGCGAGTGGGCGGTGTCGTCGGGCCTCGCCGACCCGGCGAAGCTCGTGCTCTCGGGCGGTTCGTGGGGCGGCTATCTGACGCTGCTCGGTCTCGGTACGCAGCCCGACGTGTGGGCGGTGGGGCTGGCGGCCGTACCGGTGGCCGACTACGTCACCGCGTACCACGACGAGATGGAGGCGCTTAAGTCCATGGACCGCACGCTGCTCGGGGGTACGCCGGAGGAGGTCCCGGAGCGCTACGAGGCGTCGTCCCCGCTGACGTACGTGGACGCGGTGCGCGCCCCCGTCTACATCTCGGCGGGCCTGAACGACCCGCGCTGCCCGATCCAGCAGGTGGAGAACTACGTGAACCGCCTGTCGGCGCGCGGCGCGACGCACGAGGTGTACCGGTACGACGCGGGGCACGGGTCGCTGGTGGTGGAGGAACGGATCAAGCAGGTCGCCCTGGAACTGGACTTCGCGGAGCGCCACCTCCGCTAGACCGGGGCCTTGGCGGGGCCGCCTTGAGCAGGGGCCGCGCTCGTTCTCCGGATTGCGCGGCTCTCGGGCCGCGACAGGGGGAGCCCGCTCCTGGGTCCTCAATCGCCGGAGGGGCTGCATTCGCAGCCCCTCCGGCGAACAAGGGAAACCCGCCCCCCGGTCGCATGAGAGCCCCTCCGGCCGCCGAGGAGCACCCGCCCCGCGCTCCCGCGCACCCGCTGCGTACCGTAGAGGGGTGTACCGGTTCCTGCTGACGCCCCGGTGGTGGGGCATCAATGTCTTCGTGCTGCTGGCCATCCCCTTCTGCATCTTCATGGGGACCTGGCAGCTCGGCCGTTTCGAGGACCGCGTCGATTCGCATCGGAGCGCCGAGGCCGCGCCCGATCCGGCGAAGCGGGCCGCCGCGCCGATCGCTGAGCTGCTGCCCGTCGATCAGGAGACCTCCGGGCGGCACGCGACGGCGAGCGGTACGTACGGGGAGCAACTCCTCGTCCCGAACCGCGAGTTGGACGACAAGTCCGGCTCGTACGTGCTGGCCCTCCTGCGGACCGACGGCGGCAGGGCGCTGCCCGTCGTACGCGGCTGGCTGCCGGCCGGTGCGGTCGTGCCGCCCGTCCCGACGGGCGAGGTCACCGTCACCGGCGCGCTCCAGGCTCCGGAGAACTCGGGCACCGACGGCGCCGACACCCGTGGCGGGCTGCCGAGCGGACAGGTCGGCATCATCAGCGGGGCGTCGCTGGTCAACCTCGTGCCGTACGAGGTGTACGACGCCTGGGTCACGGTCACCGAGCCCGACGCCGCCGGGCTGACGCCCGTACCGCCTCAGGCGCCGCAGGGCTCCGGGCTCGACCTGAAGGCGTTCCAGAACCTCGGGTACACGGGCGAGTGGTTCGTCTTCGTCGCGTTCCTGCTCTTCATGTGGTTCCGGCTGTTCCGGCGTGAGACCGAGGCCGTCAGGGACCGCGCGCTGGGGCTCGAGACCGCCGCGTAGGCCCCCGCGACACCAACTCCCACACCAACCACACCGACACCGACGCCCATAGCGCCGCGCTACGACGCTTCCATGACGCCCGTCCGGTAGATCGTCCCCGCGCACGCGTTGTCGATCGTCGTCGCCGCCGGCGTCGATCCGGGCTCCGGGGTGTGTACGACGTCGATGCTGCCGTCCTCCGGCCCCTCTTCACTGCCGAGCTGCGGCGACGGCTCGATCGGCGTCGTTCCGGTGCCGTTCGTCGCACCGCCCGAGTCGCCCTCCGTGGGCGTGGGGTCCGGTGACGGTTCGCCGGTCGGACACGTGTCGGTCGGCACCCAGGCGAACATCACCTCGTACGCCCCCGAGGGCGCGAGCACCAGTGCGGTCGCCTCCAGCGACGGGTCCGGCAGATCGCTCGCGGGGTCGCCCGGCTGGTGGTTCACCACTTCGATCTTGCTCGGGTCGGCCGCGCCCGTCGCCAGGAAGGCGACGGATCCGTTGCCGCTGACCGAGCAGTTGGTCCCGGAGACGTTGGAGATGCGGAAGCGGCCGTACACCGTGCCGTCCGCCTGCGGTTCGCCCGTCTCGGCCGAGCTCACACCGAGCTGGTTCGCGTCACAGGTCGCCACGGCGCTGGTGAAGCTGCTCTCCGGGTCGCTGCCCGTGCCGCCCGTCGTACCGCCCGACACCCCTCCGACGCTCGCCTCGGGCGAGTCCTTGTCGCCGGATTCGCCTTCTCCGCTGTCCGCCTGGTCCGAGGGGTCGGTGCCGCCCTTCTCACCGTCCTTCGGGCCGCCGTCGGAGCCGGTGCCGCCCTGGACCTGCTCCCCGTGGCCCACGTTGAAAGACTTGCCGTCCGAGGCATTGCTGGTGTTGGCGACGTGCACGAAGGCCGGCACCGCCGTACCGAACAGCAGCGCGGCCGCCGCGACGCCCACGACCGCCTGGCGCTTGCGCGCGCGCCTCGCGGGAACGGCCCTGCGCAGATGGTCGAGGGCCCCGTCGGAGGGCTCGATCTCCTGGACGGCGCCGTGCAGGAGGCGGCGCAGCGCCAGTTCGTCGGCGACGACTGCGCCACCGCCGCCCGCCGCGCTTCCCACGCCGCCGAAGATCGACGCGAGGGGCTGTGTCACATCAGCAGGTGGATCCGCTTGGGAATCCGACCGGGAATCCGCTCGGGGGCCGTCGTCGGCCGCGTCTCGCGCGCCGTCGGCCACGCTGTGGAGGTCTCCGCCCGGTTCTTCTTCCGGCCCGTTGTTCACAGTTCCATTTCCAGTCGACTCGCCCGTGGGGCCGTCCGGCCCCTCCGGCCTTTCGTGGTCCTGATCATGTTCGTGCCCGCTCATGCCGTGGCCTCCATGGCGATACGCAGCGCCGCGATGCCCCGCGAGCCGTACGCCTTCACCGAGCCCAGGGATATGCCGAGCGTCTCGGAGACCTGCGCCTCCGTCATGTCCGCGAAGTAGCGCAGCACGAGCACCTCGCGCTGGCGGCGCTGGAGGCCGCGCATGGCCTTGATCAGCGCGTCGCGCTCCAGCAGGTCGTACGCGCCTTCCTCGGCGCTCGCCATGTCGGGCATCGGCTTCGACAGCAGCTTGAGCCCGAGGATGCGTCGGCGCAGCGCGGAGCGCGAGAGGTTGACGACGGTCTGGCGCAGATACGCGAGGGTCTTCTCCGGCTCGCGGACGCGGTTGCGCGCCGAGTGCACACGGATGAACGCTTCCTGCACAACGTCCTCACAGGAGGCCGTGTCGTCCAGGAGCAGTGCCGCGAGGCCGAGCAGTGAGCGGTAGTGCTGTCGATAGGTCTCGGTCAGGTGGTCGACGGTGGTACCGGCTGCCATCGCGTCGTCAGCGCCCTCGCGCCGACCCGGGATGCCGGCCGGACGTGCCGCCGGCATGGGAGCGATCACCGGCATACCACCGGGCCTGCGGGGTCGACGGGTCGGCCGCACCGAAGTGCCGCGAACCGGGACGACCGATGTGAAATCGAGAACCTCTGCCACGCCTGTTGGACACGCTTCCCCCGCCCAGGGTTGTACGCGTTCGCGCCCGCATTTGACGATGCACCAATTGCCCTCATGCGTAACCGATCTCCCCCACATGCCCCATTTGCCCACGGCACCACACAGGGGCGACCGCTTAGACGCTTCCGGTCAACC
The DNA here is from genome assembly GCF_042725135.1 of Streptomyces sp. NPDC060366. Taxonomy (NCBI): domain Bacteria; kingdom Bacillati; phylum Actinomycetota; class Actinomycetes; order Kitasatosporales; family Streptomycetaceae; genus Streptomyces; species Streptomyces sp. NPDC060366. Next base: position 159,071 of record NZ_JBHXDC010000006.1, read on the forward strand.
GGCGGTTGCGGAAAGTCGAAAGAGCATCGTCCGCCACCGGAACACCCCAGTTCAAGTGGTACAGACCAGCGATTTGCTCACAGGGCGTTCACAGATTCTACAAAGAGTCGAGCGGTCAACTCGGGGTGGGTTCCCCGCTGTCGGTGCAGCTCATCACGGCACGGTGGACCCCGTCTACGCGCGATGCCCCGCTCCCGCTACGCGCCCGCGAATTCCCCGGCCACGGCCTCCGCGATCTGCGCGCAGTTGAGCGCCGCGCCCTTGCGGAGGTTGTCGCCGCACACGAACAGCTCCAGCGCCCGCTCGTCGTCCAGCGATCTTCGGACCCGTCCCACCCACGTCGGATCGGTGCCGACCACGTCCGCCGGTGTCGGGAAGTCGCCCGCCGCCGGGTTGTCGAACAGCACCACACCCGGCGACGTCGCCAGGATCTCGTGCGCCCGGTCGACCGTGACCGGGCCCTCGAAGCGCGCGTGCACGGCGAGCGAGTGCGCGGTGATCACGGGCACGTGCACGCACGTCACCGCGATCTTCAGATCGGGCAGGTCGAGGACCTTCCGGGTCTCCTCGCGGATCGCCATCTCCTCGGACGACCAGCCGTCCGCCATGAGCGAGCCCGCCCACGGCACGACGTTGAGCGCCAGCGGCCCGCCGAACGGCCCCGTGATGTCGCCGACCGCGCGCCGTACGTCACCGGGGCTCGTCCCCAGCTCCGTACCGGCCACGGCCGACATCTGCCGGCGCAGCGCCGAGACGCCGTCCTGTCCGGCGGCGCTGACCGCCTGGTACGAGGACACGACCAGCTCGCGCACCCCGAACTCGGCGTGCAGCGAGCCCACGGCGACGATCATCGACAGCGTGGCGCAGCCCGGACTCGCGACGATGCCGCGCGGGCGGATCCGGGCGGCATGCGGATTCAGCTCGGGCACCACGAGCGGTACGTCGGGGTCCATCCGGAACGCGGCGGACGCGTCCACGACGACGGCGCCCTGGGACACCGCGATGGGTGCCCACTGGGCGGACACGGCGTCCGGTACGAGGAACAGCGCGACGTCCACGCCGGCCAGCGCGCTCTCGCTGAGCGCGACGACCTCGGTCTCCTCGCCCCGTACGGCCAGCTTGCGGCCGGCCGCGCGGGGTGAGGCGAGAAGACGGATCTCGCCCCAGACGTCGGCGTGCTGCGACAGGATCTGGAGCATGACGGCGCCGACGCCCCCGGTCGCGCCTACGACCGCGAGCGTCGGCCGGCCGTTCATCGGCCCGCGCTTCCGCGACTTCCGGTCATCGTCCGGTGCCGCCGTAGACCACGGCCTCGTCGGACTCGGTGTCGAGCCCGAAGGCGGTGTGCACGGCACGGACGGCCTCGTTCACGTCGTCGGCGCGGGTGACGACCGAGATACGGATCTCGGAGGTCGAGATCAGCTCGATGTTCACGTTCGCCTCGGACAGCGCCTCGAAGAAGCCGGCCGTGACGCCCGGGTTCGTCTTCATACCGGCGCCGACGAGCGAGATCTTGCCGATCTGGTCGTCGTAGCGCAGCGAGTCGAAGCCGATGGTGCCCTTCGCCTTCTCCAGGGCGTCGATGGCCTTGCGGCCCTCGGTCTTGGGGAGGGTGAAGGAGATGTCGGTCAGCCCGGTGGACGCGGCGGACACGTTCTGCACCACCATGTCGATGTTGATCTCCGCGTTCGCGATGGAACGGAAGATCGCGGCGGCCTCGCCCGGCTTGTCGGGGACGCCGACGACGGTGATCTTGGCCTCGGAGACGTCGTGGGCGACTCCGGAGATGATGGCGTGCTCCACCTGCTGGTCCCCTTGCGGCTGGTTGCTGACCCAGGTGCCGCGGAGTCCGGAGAAGGACGAGCGGACGTGGATCGGGATGTTGTATCGGCGTGCGTACTCGACGCACCGGTGCAGCAGCACCTTGGAGCCGGACGCCGCCAGCTCCAGCATGTCCTCGATGGAGATCCAGTCGATCTTCCGGGCCTTCGGGACGACCCGGGGGTCGGCGGTGAAGACGCCGTCGACGTCGGTGTAGATCTCACAGACCTCGGCGTCCAGCGCGGCGGCGAGGGCGACGGCCGTGGTGTCCGAGCCGCCCCTGCCGAGCGTGGTGATGTCCTTCTTGTCCTGGGACACACCCTGGAATCCGGCGACGATGGCGATGTTGCCCTCGTCCAGTGCGGTACGGATGCGGCCGGGCGTGACATCGATGATGCGCGCCTTGTTGTGGACCGAGTCGGTGATGACTCCGGCCTGGCTGCCCGTGAACGACTGGGCCTCGTGGCCCAGGCTTTTGATCGCCATGGCGAGCAGTGCCATGGAGATGCGCTCTCCCGAGGTCAACAGCATGTCCAGTTCCCGACCCGCGGGGATCGGGGACACCTGCTCGGCGAGGTCGGTCAGCTCGTCCGTCGTGTCGCCCATCGCGGATACCACGACGACCACTTGGTGGCCGTTCTTCTTGGCATCGACGATTCTCTTGGCAACGCGCTTGATGCCTTCGGCATCGGCAACGGAGGAGCCTCCGTACTTCTGCACGACAAGGCCCACGTGCGCTCCTCGATCAGTCATGCCGCAGTCGTCCATCACTGCGGTCGGCTCAGTCTAACGAGCAGCCGCATTCCGCTTAGGAAATATCGCATCGTGAGATGTCCCGCTCACGTCGTGATCACCCAGGAAGCGGTGCGGCTGCCCGGTGGACATCCATGCCCGGTCTGACGCGGGCCACGCGGAACGTAAGCGGAACGTGGGCCGGGTCACACGCGGATCACGCCGTTCGGGCTGTGGGCCGTTCGGCTTACGCGCCGTACGTGGAGATCTGGTCGTGGGCCTCGTCGTAGTGCAACACGGTGACCTTGTGCCGCTGAGCGGTGGCGGCGATGAGCAGGTCGGCGAGCGGGAGCGCTTGGCCTGGGGGTGTGCGGGCGCGCGCAGGGCAGCACTCGACTTCCGTTCGATCTGAAAGAGGGCTCGAAGCCCGAGGCTCAAGCTTCGGGGTCGTCAGGAGGACTCGACGGCCTTCTTGATGCGCTCGCCGAAACCGGGGGCGTCCTTGCGGGCCGCGCTGAGGGCGAAGCCCACCAGCAGTTTGCCGACGCCGTGCCCCTCCAGGACGTTGAACAGCCGCACCCGCGTCCTCCCGTCCGAGATCGCCTCCAGGTCGTAACCGCCGTCCCGAGAGGTCACCACGTTCTTCGAGGTCTCCGCCCAGCGGATTCTTGATGGCGATTGCAGCTCGGTGATCCGCAGCTCGCGCTGGGTCTTCATCCCCGCGTCCTTCACCGTGCTCCGGAACACCGTGCCGACAGCCGTGGGGCCCGCCGGCTCCTTGGTGATGTTCTGTACGCGCGGACTGAACTCCGGATCGTTCGTGCCCTCCGCCAGATACGCGAAGACATCCTCGATCGGCCGGTCGATCTCGGTCACTGCTTCGAACTGTCCACTCACAACTGTTCACTCCTTGACGGTCAGACGGTCAGAGTGGGGAAAGGTGGCAATTCACTCTGCCCCTGTTGCCGGTCCCTCGCCACTCGGGTTGCTGAGCACGGGTGAAGTCTCGCCGGGCGGCCGGGTTCGAGTTGCGGCTGTCGCGCACTTGACCAGTTCGGCGTTGTCCGGGGCGGGGGTGGCGTCCGGGAGGTGGAGTACGTCCTCCAGGCCGATACGGGCGGACAGGCCCTCGGCCGCCGCCAGCCGCAGGACCGGCCAGGCCGAGCCGTCCTCACCGTGCAGCAGGACCGGGACGGGCGTATCCCCGCTCCGGCTCCGCAGCTCGGCGAGGAGCGCGGCGGCCGTCGCCGGGGCGGTGTGCGGGTCCGTGTCGGTGACCTCGGCCAGCAGCCGCAGTACCCGGTGGGCCGAGGGCCAGGCGTGGAAGCGGCGGACGGCGTCCGTACCGAGTAGAGGCCCGCCTCGATGCCGACGCCCCGGTCGAGGAGGGCGTCGGCGACGAGGTCGGCGCCGTCCTCGTGCCAGTTCACCGAGGCGTGGTCCGGCAGGACGGTCCAGGCGCGGACCAGCGCGGCCCGCCGCTCGGGGTCGGGCGTCGCCCAGGCGCCGGTCGTGACGCCGACCGGAATGCCGGGGACGGCGGCGCGCACCGCCGTCAGCGCGGCGGCGACGTGGGGCGCGGCCAGGGTGTCCCTGCCGTCGCGGTCCTTGGGGTGCAGATGGATGTCCTCGGCCCCGGCCGCGACGGCGCCCCGCACGGCGGCGGCGAACTCGGCCGGGGAGACGGGCAGGCGGGGGTGGTCGGCGCGGGTCCGGGCACCGTTGGGACAGACCTGAAGGATGCGGCGCCGCGACATGGGGCCGAGCCGGCCGCCCGGCCGCCGTGCAACCGGAGAGGCCACGTACCCGCCCCGCCCGCCCAAGAACCCCTACGCCGGGTCCGCCACCGGGCGCATGCCCAGGGCGCCGAGTTCCTCCGCCATCACCTTGCCCGCTTCCTCCGCGAGCGCGTCCTCGCCCAGGTCCTGGTCCGTGTCCAGGCCGTCAAGCTCCGGGAGGGGCTGGTCGAGGCGGACGTGGGCCACCAGGGACTGGAGGGCGCGCAGGGCGGCCGAGGCGGTGGAGCCCCAGTTGGAGAAGTACGAGAACTGCCACCACCACAGCGCCTCGGTCGTCCGGCCCGCGCGGTAGTGCGCCATGCCGTGCCGCAGGTCGGCGACGATGTCGGCCACGTCGTCGGAGATACGGCACGGGACCGGCGCCTTGCGGGGCTCGTACGGGTCGAAGACCTCCGAGTACACGTCGATCGGCTCAAGGATCACCGCGAAGCGCTCGCGCAGGTCGTCGACGTCCGGCTCCGGGCCCAGGTCGGGCTCGTACCGCTCGTCGGGAAGGATGTCCTCGTGCGCGCCCAGCCGGCCGCCCGCCAGGAGCAGCTGGGAGACCTCCAGGAGCAGGAAGGGCACGGCGCTGTCCGGCTCGTCGCCCTTCGCGACCTCCGTGACCGCGACGATGAAACTCTCGACCTGATCGGCGATCTGAACGGCGAAGTCGTCCGGGTCCTGCGTGGTGGAGTGCAGCGTTGCGTCAGACATCGAGAAGTCGTCTCCCCTCGAAGGCACGCCCCAGCGTGACCTCGTCGGCATATTCCAGGTCGCCCCCCACGGGCAGACCGCTGGCAAGGCGTGTGACCTTCAGGCCCATCGGCTTGATCATGCGTGCGAGATACGTGGCCGTCGCTTCGCCCTCCAGATTGGGATCGGTCGCCAGGATCAGTTCGGTGACCGCACCGTCGGCGAGACGGGTCAGCAGCTCACGGATCCGCAGGTCGTCCGGGCCCACGCCCTCGATGGGGCTGATCGCGCCGCCGAGCACGTGGTACCTGCCGCGGAATTCGCGGGTGCGCTCGATGGCCACGACGTCCTTGGGCTCCTCGACGACACAGATGACCGTCAGGTCGCGGCGCGCGTCGCGGCAGATGCCGCAGCGCTGCTCCTGCGCCACATTGCCGCACACCTCGCAGAAGCGGACCTTGTCCTTCACTTCGAGCAGGGAGTGCGCGAGGCGGCGGACGTCGGTCGGTTCGGCCTGGAGGATGTGGAAGGCGATCCGCTGCGCGCTCTTGGGACCGACGCCGGGCAGCCTGCCCAGTTCGTCGATGAGGTCCTGGACCACGCCTTCGTACAACGGATTGCCTTTCCTGAGGTGCGGGGTAGAGGTGGGTATTGGTCCTGCTCGTACGGTAGTTGCTCGTACCGTAGTTGCTACGGCGCTTCCCTAGAAGGGCATGCCCGGCATCCCGCCGAGTCCCTGGGCGAGCGGACCGAGCTTCTCCTGCTGGAGCTGCTGCGCGTTCTCGTTCGCCGCCTGGACGGCCGCGATGACGAGATCGGCGAGCGTCTCCGTATCTTCGGGATCGACCGCCTTGGGGTCGATGACGAGGCCACGCAGCTCACCGGAGCCGTTGACGGTGGCCTTCACGAGACCGCCGCCCGACTGGCCGTCGACCTCGGTCGCGGCCAGTTCCTCCTGGGCCGCCGCGAGGTCCTGCTGCATCTTCTGGGCCTGCTGGAGAATCTCCTGCATGTTGGGCTGGCCACCACCGGGAATCACGGTCACTCCTGGCATATCGACGTCGGTTGTTCGGCAGGTCGAGCCTACGTGGTCACCACGTGGCCCGCCCTACCCGCAGGAACGAACTCTTTCGGGTGAGAGTGCCCGGCTCCTCTACCTGATCACGGGCCCCGTGGGGTGGAACCGCCCGGATTTCGGGCGCGGCGCCCACCATTCGGCGGTAGGAAGTGCGGTACGCGTTCGCTTCCACGTCTTCCACGCCTTCTTCATCGAGCTCTTGAGTTCTTGAGTTCTCGACCTTCTACGTCTCCATCTTCCGCCGAGTCACGCAGCTACGCAGAGGAGTGCCGGTGAGCCAGCCGGACATGCAGCCCGGGGGGCAGGCCCGGGACGACGGCGTGCCGCGGGGTGCGCCGGGGAGTGTGAACGGGAGCGGGGGTGGAGGACGGACGCACGCCGCGGGGCCGGGGCCGGGGCCCGTGCCGTTGGGCGCCCTCGGGGACCCTCTCACCGGGGCCTTCCCCGCCGGGGACTGGAGCGAGCCCGCGCGGCGGCTCGACGAGTTGTACCGGTGGGCGGAGGCGGGTGCGCTGCGTACGGTCGCCCGCTACCACGCGGAGCGCGTACGCAAACGCCGCTGCGCGCGGGCCCTGCGGGCCTCGACGGCGCTCGGCGCCGTCGCGGGCGCGGCGCTGCCGCTGCTGGACCTGACGCATGTGCTGGGCGGGGCCACCGGCTGGGGGTACCTCGCGCTGCTGCTGGCGGCGGCCTGTCTGGGCTGCGACCGGTATTTCGGGCTGACGTCCGGCTGGATGCGGAACGTCGCGACGGCGCAGGCGGTGGAGCGGCGGTTGCAGGCGCTCCAGTACGACTGGGCGTCGGAGTGCGTACGGGAGGTGCTCGGGCCGTCGGACGGCACGGCAGGCGACGCGGCGGAGCGGTGCCTGGGGGTGCTGCGGCGGTTCTCGGAGGACGTCACGGAGTTGGTGCGGGCGGAGACGGCGGACTGGATGGTGGAGTACCGGGCCGGGCCCGCGCCGCTGGTGACGCAGTCGCTGGCGATGGGCAGTACGGCGGCGCGGACGGAGGGCGGCGGGATGCCGACGGGCCGCTTCCCGCTGCCGCCGGGCACGCGCCCGAACATGCCGCGGCAGCGCCCGCCGGATGTGCGGTAGAGAGCGGTGCGGGGGTTCACGTAACGGGCCCCGGTGGGCGGTGTGTTCGGCAAGCGCCGGACGGGCTGTGCGGCCCGTCCGGTGCGCTCGTCGACCGCGTCCGTCGATCGTGCTCGTCAGCTGTGCTCGTCAGCTGAAGATGATCATGGAGCCTTGACCCAGGCTCCGCGTCGCCGCCGCGTGCAGGCCCAGCCAGACGTGGCGTTCGCGGGCGAAGGGGCTGTCGTCGTACGGGATCGGGCCCGCCGGTTCCTCCAGGGACGTGGGTCCCTGGGGCGGGGCCGGGGCGGCCGGGGGGTTGGCCGGGTCGATGCCGATCGAAGGGGCGACCAGTTCCAGCTCGCGCAGCAGACCCTGCGTCGAGCCCAGCGGGCCGCCGCCCGCGAGGAGTTCCTCGTTGGTGAGCGGGGACGCGTAATCCACGGGGACGTACGCGCCCGCGTGGTCGTAGTGCCAGACCAGATGCGACTGCTGGGCCGTCGCCTCGAACATCTCCAGCAACTGCTCGTAGTCACCGCCCAGTTCGCCCACCGGCGTCACCGCCAGGCCGCACATCTGGAGCAGATACGCCCGGCGCAGGAAGTGCAGCGCGTCGTAGTCGAAGCCGGCGACGGGTGCGACGTCGCCCGAGAGGCCGGGCATGTAGGCGAAGACAGGGACGGACGGCAGCCCGGCGTCGCCGAGTGCCTTGTCGTAGACCGCGATCTCTTCGGCGAAGGGGTTGTCGGGGCTGTAGCACAGCACGTCGACGAGGGGGACCAACCACAGGTCACAGGCCAAGGGAGGCTCGCTCTCCAACGAGTTCGAACGGGTTCCGTCGGGTTGCGTCAGGTTCGTACACGTACGTACGAACCCGACCGTCGGGTCAGCGTAATGCGGCGAACGCGATCAGCGAAGACAGCCGGCACGACCGGCACCGACCGGGCGCTGACCGCCCGACCCACCCGCCGCGACCTCGTACTCGCCGTACTCGTCAACGCGCTCTCGGGATATCCCATACCCACGCACCCCCCATCCGCTCCCCCGGGCGCCCCAGCAGTTTCGACACGACCTCGTACAGGGCCTCGTCGTTGTCCTGCGGAGCGAGCACCACCACGCCCGCCTTCCAGAACGCCAGGTCCAGCTTCGCCTGCTCGCGCCAGCTCGTCCCGATGTCCGGGATCCGGCCGCCGTAACGCACATCGCGCAGCAGGTTCGAGGTGTAGCGCGGCGACGCGCCGTAGATGCCCATCCGGTCGGGGCCCCAGGGGCCGTTGAAGTAGCCGCCGGGCACCGAGAAGCCGAAGCCCGTCGACGACTGCCAGTGCAGCGCGTCCGCCTCGGCCGGACTCGGCAGCGGTACGGGCACGACGCTCTCGCCCTCGGCGACGAAGTGCCGGTACGTGCCGTCCGTGATGAACCGCGGCACCTCCGCCCGTTCCCGCACCGGCTGCGGCGTCGGCAGGATCGGCAGCAGCGCGGCGACGACCGCGACCAGCCCCACCACCCGGTGGGCACGCGGTTCGAGGTCCGCGATCCGGGCCGCCGCGAGCGCGATCAGGACGCCGAGCGCCGGGGCGCAGATCATCGCCACCCGGGACTCGATCACCGACTCGAAGAGCGGCTGGTGCGCCAGCGCGCGCCAGGGTCCCGGCAGCACCACGTCGGTGAACGGGATACGGATCTTCTGCCCCAGGGACAGCAGCGCGGCCACGAGCACCGTGCCCGTCAGAGCCTTCACGAGCGGTGAACGCCCCAGCCACACCACGATCCCGAAGGCGAGCGCGGTCAACGGCCAGCCGTAGAAGGCGTTCTGTTCGGTGCGGTTCATCGCGAGGGAGTCGGCGCGCGTCTCGTCGCCGAACAGCGCGCGGCCGGAGAACTCCAGGAAGGCGAGCGGGCTGTTGCCGGCGTTGTCGCCGTGCAGGACGCTGTGGTAGCTCTGCGGGCCGAAGAACTGCCAGTACAGCGGGAACGCGACCAGCGGCAGAGACACCGCCAGCGCGACGCCGAGCCCGCGCAGCAGCGGTCGCACCGCGACGCGCGCCACGTCGGGGCTCGCGAGCGCGTACGACACGGCGAAGATCAGCATCCCCATCGCGGCGAGCAGCAAGGGTTCTTCACCGAGGAAGATCTGGTACGCCGCGAAGAGGCCGAGCAGGACGCCGTCCCGTACGACGCGCCGCTCGTCGTTCGAACAGAGCCGCAGCGCACGGTCGATGATCACCGGGATCATGAAGAGCACGAGGAAGTTGGGGTGCGCGGTGCCGTGCGACATCATCGGCGGCGCGAACGCGGCGAGCGCCGCGCCGAGGGCCGCCGCCGGGCGGAAGCGCGTGACGCGGCGTACGAACAGCCAGTACCAGGCGACGGCCGTGCCCGTCAGACCGAGCGTGAGGACCAGTGCCCATGTCACCGTCGGGCCGAAGAGGAGCGTGACGGGTGTGAGGGGGACGGACAGGCCGAGCATGACCGTGTTCGCCATCAGGTTCACGCCGTCGGGATAGCCCTGATACGTGGTGAAGAGCGGATTGCGCAGATGCGCGACGTTGTCGGCGGTGACGGCGAAGAACCACTCCCACTGGTTCTGGTCCTGCATGGAGTCGGCGAGGTACGCGCGGTCGAGATCCGTCCACAGGCCCTTGTAGAGAAGGACGGAGGCGAGGAGGAAGAGACCGGCGACCGCGAGGTCCACGGGGCGGGTGCGGGTGCGCAGCCGCAGGAGTTCCAGCAGTACGCGGCCGTAGTCCGCCGGCCGGACCTTCGAACCGGTCTGGTGCGACCAGCGCACCGGCACCTCGGCGACGGGCCAGCCCGCGCGGCGGAAGTGGCGCAGGATCTCGACGTCTATGCCCCAGCCGTCGAGGCGGGAGGCGGCGAAGGCGGCGCGCGCCTTGTCGCCGTCGAAGAGTTTGAAGCCGCACTGGGTGTCGCGTATGCCGCGTACGGCGACGAGCCGGATGAGGCGGTTGCCGAGGCGGCCGAGCCATTCGCGCAGGGGGCGCTGGTGCACGTCTATGCGGGAGCCGGGGAGGGCGCGGGAGCCGATCGCGGCGGCGGGGGTGTCGTCGTACGCGGGCGCCTCGTCCGCGTACGTCTCACGCTCGGGCGCCTCGTCCGCGTGGGCCTCGTCCGCGTACGCCTCGTCGTCGGGCGTCAGCAGCGCGTCCAGCGCGTCCAGTTCCTCTATCGGCGTCGCCAGATCGGCGTCCGTGACCAGGACGCGCCTGCCGTACGACGCCAGTACGCCCTGCCGCAGGGCGTACCCCTTGCCGCGGTTCTCGTCGCTCGTCAGCACATGGATGCGGGGCTCGTCCGATGCGGCCTCCGCGGCGACGGCGGCGGTGCCGTCCGTCGAGCCGTCGTCCACGACGATCAGCTCCCAGTCGCCCCAGCGATCCGGGTCGGCGCGCAGATGTGCGCAGATGGCGTCGAGGGTGGGGCGCAGCCGGCGTTCCTCGTTGTACGCGGGGACGACGACGGTCAGGTCCACCGCGCTTCCGGCGCCGTCGTCCCCGCTGAAGTCGCCGGACGGGGCGGGGCCGGGTATGGCGGGGTCGGGATCCGTGCCCGGTTCCGTACGTCCACTCATCGCGTAGCCGCTCACTTCCGCGGACGTCCCGGCTCCGGCTGCTCCGGCTCCAGCCGGTCCGCCCACGCCAGAGCGTGCGCGTCACAGGCGTCCACGACCGTGCGCGCGGCCTCCGTGTCGCCGAGCGTGATCGCGTCGACCAACTGCTCGTGCCCGCTCCACAGCCAGTCGCGGCAGGCGTCGTCGGCGCGGAGGAACGGCACGGAGAACACCCATGCCTGGACGCGCATCCGGTGCAGGAAGTCGCAGATGTACTGGTTCGCGACGAGCGCGGCCAGCTCCCGCCAGAACCGCAGGTCGTATCCGATCAGGATGTCCAGGTCCCCGCCCTTGGCCGCCCGCCCGGCCTCCTCGGCGCGGCGCCGTACCGACACCAGCGTCTCCGACTGCACGCGCCTGACCCCGTTCACCGCGATCCGGCGGAAGATGCCGTCCGCGATCAGTGAGCGCGCCTCGACCATGGCGCGGAAGTCGGGGACGGTGAACTGGTGGACGTGGAAGCCCCGGTGCTGGTCGGAGTCGAGCAGCCCCTGCGCGGACAGATCGACCAGCGCCTCCCGGACAGGGGTCGCCGACACGCCGTACTGCTCGGCGATGTGCTTGACGGTGAACTCCTCGCCCGGAAGCAAACGCCCCGCCAGCACCTCGTCACGCAGTGCGTCCGCGATCTGCTGCCGCAGGGTGTTGCGGGTCACAGCTCCGCTGGCGGGCATTGGTGTTCGTCCCCTCATCCGGCTTCGCACACCTTAAGCCAGGTGCTGGAGGGGCCTGCGAGGTCAGCAGGCACCGGGCCTGGCGTAGACGGTGATCTGCGCGCCGGTGACCCGTCGGGTGCCGCACACCTCGTACCCCTCGCGCAGCGCCGCGCGCTTCGCCACCTCCTGGGCCGTGTCGTCCAGCGGCTGGCCCGCGACGTCGTGGACCGCGACGATGCGCCGGAAGTCCGGCACCCGTTCGCGGATCTCCGCCGCGGGCAGCTCGGTGCCGTACAGCGTGTGCGAGGCGCGCGGGTCGCGTCGCAGGGCCAGGTCGGTCAGGCCACGGAAGTCCGCGGGCCGCACGAGCGTCCAGACCCGCCGCCGCGAGGGCATGAACATCAGCCCGTCCCCGTCCCGCGCCGTCTCCCGGACGGCCTCGGCTATCGCGACGACGTCGTTCTTACGGCTGTCCGGGCCACGCAGATGCCCCCCGACGGGCACGAGGGCGCCGAACACCGCCGCCACCGCGAGGACGACGACCCCGTACGGAACGAGCCGATGCCGCCGGGAGCGGGCCACCCGGTCGATGGCGACGGCGACGAGGAGCGCGAGCCCGACGGCGTAGAAGAGGACGTACCGGTCGACGTAGAGCTGCCGCAGGGGCGAGAGCGCGATGAGAAGCCCGGAGGGCAGGACGAGGAGGGGCAGCGCAAGGGCGGGGAGGGAGATGGGGCCTCGGGCGGGGGCGGGCGCGGAACGGCGCTCCGGAGCGGCGCCGGCGGGCCGGGCGGCGGCGACCGGGAGACGAACGGCGGGCCGGCCGCCAAGGCCGGAGGCCGCGGCGGTACAGGTCCCGGAGCTGCGCTGCGGAGCACCGTCGGCGGGCCGGGCGGCAGCACCGTCCGAAAGACGCCCGGCGCGCCGATCGCCGAGGGGATCCAGGCGGTCGGGGCCGGAGGCCGTGACCGCCGTACCCGCACGAGGACCGGCGGGCCGACCGCCGAAGCCATCCACGAGCGCAGCTCCGGCGGCCGTGGCGGCAGTCCTGGCGACAGAGATCCCGGAGGCGGCGTCGGCCGGAAGACGAACGGCGGGCCGGCCGACGAGGCGGGACGGGTCGCCGGGGTCGGAGGCCGCGGCACCCGCCGCCGCACGCGCGCCCCCGCCCCCACGCACTCGCCCATCCCTCGACGCCGCGTACGCGCACGCCAGCCCCAGAGCCGACAGGCCCCCGAACGACAGCAGTTCCAGCGGGGTCGGGGGGCCGATCCAGTCGATCTGGGCGGACTGGGGCAGACTGAAGATCGCCAGCGGTGCCAGTCCTGCCAACACCGCGCAGCACGCGAGACGCCACGCCCGCCGCGTCGTGGCGGGGATCGACGAGCGGGTCAGGGTTGCTCCGTGGGCGAGCAGGGTCAGTACCGCGAACTCGTGGAGCAGCGAGGTCACCAGGAGCACCGCCGCGTAGGCCGCCCACAGCCTCCGGCGGCCAGGGCGTTCCACGGCGCGCAGCAGGAGCCAGGTCGACCAGGTGACGAGCGCGCACACCAGCGCGTACGAGCGGCCCTCCTGGGCGTATCTCTGGACCACCGGCAGCAGCGGGAACACCAGCCCCGCCAGCAGCCCCACGCGCTTCCCGGCCAGCCGTCCCCCGAGCGCGCCGACGCCCGCCGACGCCGCTGCCGTCGCGAGGACGGACGGCAGGCGCAGGGCGACGAGCCCCGGACCGCCCTCCAGGGGCCACAGCGCGAAGATGCCGTGCATCAGGAGGTAGTAGAGGCCGTGGACGGCGTCGACGGTCCCCAGCGTCTGCCAGATTTCCGGCACGTCGCGCAGCGCGATCTCCAGCGTCACCGCCTCGTCGGCCCACAGCGTGCCCGCGCGCCGGATGCCCCACAGGCCGAGCACGAGCGCGAGGGCGGCGGGCGCGAGCAGGTGCGTGTACCGGGAGGGCTCGTCCGGCACACGGGCGACGGGACGCTCCGCGACAGGGCGGCTGCGTACGGCGGTGGAGGAGATGGCGGACTCCGTTCGACCGGCGCCGGCTCTCGTCCTCCGCCGCCTCTGGACCTGGTACGTCCTCGACTCCACCCGCCGGCGGATTGATGGGCAGCCCCCTCCCGCCGCGCCTATCAATTACGCTCCGGGCGGGGACGCGTGGACGGGACGCGTGGACGGGACGCGTGGACGGGACGCGTGGACGGGACGCGTGGACGGGACGCGTGGACGGGACGCGTGGACGGGACGCGTGA
>NZ_JBHXDC010000006.1:172892-309946 GCF_042725135.1 Streptomyces sp. NPDC060366
CGGGACGCGTGAACGGGACGCGTGAACGGGACGCGTGAACGGGACGCGTGAACGGGACGCGTGAACGGGACGCGTGAACGGGACGCGTGAACGGGACGCGTGAACGGGGGTGGCACATGGGTCGTCACGAGAAGGCTCTCGATCCGGCTGCCGGGCCCGTCCAGCGATTCGCCCACGACCTGCGCGAACTCCGCCGCGCCTCCGGCACTCCCACCTATCGGGCGATGGCGCGGCAGGCCGCGTACTCGGCGCCGACGCTGTCCGCCGCCGCCTCCGGTGAGCGGCTGCCGTCACTGCCTGTCGCGCTCGCCTACGCGACCGTCTGCGGCGGGGACCGCGAGGAGTGGGAGAAGCGCTGGCGCGCGGCGACGGCCGAGTTGCCCGACGACGCGGACGACTCCGACGAGGCCGTCGCGCCGTACCCCGGACTGGCGCGCTTCGGCGCCGACGACCGCGAGCACTTCTTCGGTCGTGACGAACTCCGCGCGGATCTCGTCGCACTCGCCGGCCGCCGCCGCTTCGCCGCCGTCGTCGGCGCGTCCGGCAGCGGAAAGTCGTCACTGCTGCGGGCCGGGCTCATCCCCGTACTGCGCGAGTCCACCGGCCCGTCCCGCCCTGCGGCGATCCGGATCCTCACACCCGGCGAGCATCCGGCGAGGACGCACGCGCACCTGCTCCGGCCGGACGAGGAACACGACCCGGCCGGCGACGGCGGCGCGACCGACGTGCCACCCGGCGACACCGTCGTCGTTGTCGACCAGTTCGAGGAGACCTTCACCCTCTGCCGCGACCCCGCCGAACGCGCCGAGTTCCTGCGTCTGCTCCTCCACGCCCGTACCCCCGGCTCCCGCCTGCGCGTGATCGTCGCCGTACGCGCGGACTTCTACGGCCGGTGCGCCGAGCACCACGCCCTCGCGGACGCGCTCAAGGACGCCACCCTGCTCGTCGGCCCCATGTCCCCCGCCCAGTTGCGGGAGGCAGTCGTCGGGCCCGCGACGGCGGAACGGCTCATCGTGGAGCGGTCGTTGACCGCCCGCATCGTGGCCGACGTCGCCGACGAGCCCGGCGGGCTCCCCCTCATGTCGCACGCCCTGCTGGAGACCTGGCGCCGGCGCAGCGGCCGTACGCTCACCGAGGCCGCGTACGACGCGATCGGTGGCGTGCAGGGCGCGATCGCGCACACGGCCGAGGCGGTCTTCGCGGACTTCACCGAGCCGGAGGCACGGGCGGCCAAAGCGCTGCTGCTGCGGCTGGTCTCCCCCGGCGACGGCACCCCGGACACCCGCCGCCCGGCGGACCGGAGCGAACTGGCCACCGCCCCCGGCACGGGGGACACCGCGAGCGTGCTCGAACGGCTCGTCCGCGCCCGGCTCCTGACCACCGACGCCACCACCGTGAACCTCGCCCACGAGGCCCTGATCACCGGCTGGCCCCGCCTCGGCGCCTGGATCGACGAGGACCGCGACCGGCTGCGTCTGCACCGCAGGCTCACCGCGGCGGCGCGCACCTGGGAGGAGTTGGGCCGGGACGCGGGCGCGCTCTACCGGGGCGCCCAACTCGCCTTCGCCCGCGAGGCGTTCGGCGGCGAAACGCAGCACACCGGCGATCCGGGGGAACGGGCCGGCGAACTCACCTCCGCCGAAAGCGACTTCCTCCTCGCCTCCACCGATGCGCACGACCGCGTACGACGCTCCGCCGTCCGTACCACCCGGCGGCTGCGCGTCCTCACCGTCACGCTCTCCGTACTGCTCTGCCTCGCCGCCGTCGCGGGTCTGACCGCCTGGCAGCAGAGCCGCGTCAACTCCCGCCAGGCCAGGGACGCCGAGGCGCGGCGGATCGCGGCCGTCGCGGGCACGCTGCGCGTCACGGACCCGCGCACCGCACTGCGGCTGAGCGTCGCCGCCTGGCGGATCGCCGACCTCCCGGAGACCCGTAGCGCCCTCTTCGAGGCCGGGGCGCAGCGCGACGTGGACACCTTCCCGGCGCCGCCGGTCGTCGCGTTCGAACAGGACGCGAACGACACCTGGCGCCACATCAGTGACGACGGCCGGACGCTGATGATGACCCGCCCGGACCGGGTGGAGCGCTGGGACCTCAGGACGCACCGCCGACTCCCCTCGTACCGGGGCCTGGGTGCGCTGGCCACGAAGGTGCTGGACATCAGCGACGACGGCCGCAGGGCCGCCGTCCGTACTCCGCGGGGCATACGCGTCTGGGATCTGGCGGCCGGAAAGCTCACCCCTGAGCGGCCGTTCGGGGGCGCCGCGCGCAACGCCGAGTTCACGCCCGGCGGCCGGACCCTCGTCGTCCACCGCCTGCCCCCGCACAGTCCCGCCGTGGAACTCTGGGACCCGGCCGCACACCGCGCGCTGCTCAGCGTCCCGCAGCCGCCGAGCGAGGAGCCGTACACCCGAGTCAGCCCGGACAACCGCCTGTTGGCGCTGTGCACGCCCGAACTACGGCTCCAGGTGTGGGACGTGCGGGAGCGGCGCAGGCTGCCCACCGCGTGGGCGGACAGCGTCGGTGCGGAGTTGTGCGGCGACCAGAACTTCCTCTTCACGCCCGACAGCCGGTTCATCGCGGCGGCGGGGAAGTCGGGTCTGCACATCCGGGACGCGCGCTCCGGCAAGCAGCGCCCCAACAGTTCGCCAAGCGGGCCGGGAGCCGGTACGGGAGCCGGATCCGCCGTCGGACCGGTGTCCGACATCGCGTTCGGCGCCGACGGCACGTACGTGGCGACCGCCGCCGACGGCGCCGTACAGGTGTGGCGGACGGACGACCTGTCCGCACCCGTCCTGCGCCACCCGGTGCGGGGCGCGACCGCGCTGCGCCTCGACGTCGAGGGCGGGGTCCTGCGCTACGAGGAGGGATCCGACCCGGCGGCCGTCGTACGGACGATGTCACTCGCGGGTGCCGTTCCCCGCTCCGTACGCCAACGGCCTTACTCCGAAGCCCTGTTCAGCCCGGACGGCGCCACGCTCGCCACCACGGAGGGCGGACGTGTCCAGCTCCGGGACGGCGCGACGGGACGGCTCAGGGCCACGCTGCCGGAGCGGGGCTGCGACAGCGCCGACTGCCCCGCGTCGCTGATGGTGTTCAGCGCGGACGGCCGTACCTTCGCGTACCGGGCCGGGGCCGACGCGGAGTCCGCCACCGCCGTCGTGCGGAGCCTGAAGGGCGGCGGAGCCGACCACCTCGGCAAGGGCGTCGACGGCATCGGCCTCACGCCGGATGGCCGGTACGCGGTCGTCAGCCGTGCCGTCCACTCACCCGGGTCCGAGCTGACCCACACCGTGCTGGAACGCCGGCCGGCCGGCACCGGCACCGCGACGCAACAGCGGCAGCCCGGATCCGCCGCCGACGCCACCGACGTGGGCAGCGTCCTGGCCGTCGGTCCGCAGGGTCATGTCCTCACCGGGGACAACGAGTTGATCGATCCCGTCACCCGCCGCCCCACCCGCGTCCTGGCGGGCGAGGGAATCATCGAGAAGGCCGTCTTCAGCCGGGACGGCCGGTTCCTCGCCGTGAACGACATGGATAGCCGCGTCACCGTGTGGGACGGCCGGGGGCAGCGGCGGCTCGCGGTGCTCACCGGGAGTTCGGGAGATACCGGCGGCGAGCCCGGACGGCAGCCGATCACACGGCCGTCGTTCGCCTTCTCCCCCGACGGGAGCAGGATCGCGGTCGGCGGCGCCGACGGCACGCTGCGGATCTGGGAGGCGGCCACGCCGACGAGCGCGGGCGCGCCGCTGCCGACGGTGGACGGCCCCGTACTCGCCCTGGCCTTCGCCGACGGCGGCACCGGGCTGCGCGTCACGACCCCGCGCGCGACGACGCGCACCTTCACGCTCTCGCCGGGGCGCGTCGCCGACGCGGTGTGCGAGCGGGCGGGCGGCGGGCTGTCCAGGAGCGCCTGGCGGACCCACGTCCCGTCGCTCGACCACCGCGAGACCTGCTGACGGCCGCGCCGCCCGGCCTCACACCACGTCCGCCCTCACACCACGTGCGTCGTCACACCACATCCGGCGCCTCACACCACGTGCTCGTCCGCCACCGACAGCGCCGCGTCCAGGATCGTGAGCCCTTCCTTCGCCTCCGCCTCGGTGACGTTGCAGGGCGGTACCGCGTGCGTGCGGTTCATGTTCACGAAGGGCCACAGCCCGCCCTTCTTGCACGCGGCGGCGAACGCGGCCATCGGCGCGTTCGCCTCGCCCGTCGCGTTGTACGGCACCAGCGGCTCGCGCGTCTCCTTGTTCCGTACGAGGTCGAGCGCCCAGAACACGCCCATCCCGCGCACCTCGCCCACCGAGGGGTGCCGGTCGGCCAGTTCGCGCAGGCCGGGGCCGAGGACCGTCTCGCCGATGTGCGCTGCGTGCTCGACGATCTTCTCCTCGGCCATCACCCGCAGTGTCGCGACGGCCGCCGCGCAGGCGAGCGGGTGGCCGGAGTAGGTGAGGCCGCCGGGGTACGGACGGGTCGCGAAGGTGTCCGCGATGGCGGCGGAGATCGCGACTCCGCCGAGCGGTACGTAACCGGAGTTGACGCCCTTCGCGAAGGTCAGCAGGTCGGGCACCACGTCGAAGTGGTCGGCGGCGAACCACGCGCCGGTGCGGCCGAAGCCCGCCATCACCTCGTCCAGGACGAAGACGATGCCGTGCCGGTCGCACAACTCCCTTACGCCCGCGAGGTATCCGGGCGGCGGCGTCATGACGCCCGCCGTGCCGGGGATCGTCTCCAGGATGATCGCGGCGATCGTCGCGGGTCCCTCGAAGGCGATGGTCGCCTCCAGGTGCTCCAGCGCGCGGGCGCACTCCTCCGCCTCGGTGGTGGCGTAGAAGGGCGAGCGGTAGAGGAACGGCGCCCAGAAGCGCACGACGCCGGCGTTGCCGGAGTCGGAGGCCCAGCGGCGCGGGTCACCGGTCAGATTGATCGCGGTGGAGGTGGAGCCGTGGTACGAGCGGTAGGCGGAGAGCACCTTGGGGCGGCCGGTGTGCAGCCGGGCCATCCGTACGGCGTTCTCGACGGCCTCCGCGCCGCCGTTCGTGAAGAAGATCTTGTCGAGGTCGCCGGGGGTGCGCTCGGCGATGAGGCGTGCGGCCTCGGACCGTACGTCGACGGCGAAGGCGGGCGCGAAGGTGGTGAGCCTGCCCGCCTGCTCCTGGATCGCGGCCACGACGGCGGGGTGCTGATAGCCGATGTTGGTGAAGACGAGGCCGCTGGTGAAGTCGAGGTAGCGGTTGCCTTCGTAGTCCCAGAAGTACGAGCCCTCGGCGCCGGCGACGGCGAGCGGATCGATCAGTTCCTGGGCGGACCAGGAGTGGAACACATGCGCACGGTCGGCGGCCTTGACGGCCGCGCCTGCCTTCGGGTCGGCAGCGTCGAGAGGGTCGAGGTGAGGGGTCATGCGGCCAGCGTAGAGAGGGACTGGCGGGGACCGAAATGACCATCCTGTCTGGTGTGCGCGGCGGGACTCGGCAGGTTGTCGCCCCACGCGCCCTCCGTGGCCCGCGCGCTCCGTGGCCCGCGCGCCTCCCCGCACCCGAAACAGTATTGACAGCATGCTGTCGAAATGACAGGCTGCTGTCATACAACCGAGGAGGCCACCATGACCGGCAAGACCGTGTACCTCGCCGTGTACGACACCCTCGCCGACTGGGAGACCGGGTACGCCACCGCGCATCTCGCCCAGAACGGCTTCTCCGTGCGGACCGTCGGCCCGACCATGGAGTCGGTGACCACCATGGGCGGTCTGCGCATCGAGCCCGACATCGCGCTCGACCAGCTCGGTGAGCCCGGTGACACGGCTGTGTTCATCCTCCCGGGCGCCGGGCTCTGGGACTCCGGGGACGATCTGGCTCCGTTCGCCCGCGCCGCCCGGCGGCTCGTGGGGCTGGGCTTCCCCGTCGCCGCGATCTGCGGCGCCACGGCGGGGCTGGCCCGCGAGGGGCTGCTGGACGACCGGGCGCACACCAGCGCCGTCAGCCAGTATCTGGACGCCACGGGGTACGAGGGCGGCGAGCACTACCGCGACGCGGACGCGGTCACGGACGGCAACGTGATCACGGCCGGCCCGACCGAGCCCGTCGCTTTCGCCCGCGAGATCTTCGCACTGCTCGGCGTGTACGAGGGCGAGAAGCTGGACGCCTGGTACCGGCTGTTCAAGAACTCGGACGTGAACGCGTACGACACCCTCAACTCATGACCGAGCGGGGCGCGGCCGAGCGACTCGGGACCGAGCGGGGCGTGACCGAGCAGAGCGCGCAGGCCGCTTACCCGGAGCTGCTCAGCAGGAGCGCACTCGGCGTCTTCCGGCTGAACGGCCAATTCCTCTCCGTGGCGGAGGAGTTGGCAGCCCCGGCCGGCCTGACGGCGGCCTGGTGGCAGGTCCTCGGAGCCGTACTGCCCCAGCCGCTGCCCGTCTCCGGGATCGCCCGCACGATGGGCATCACCCGGCAGAGCGTGCAGCGGATCGCGGACCTGCTGGTCGAGCGCGGGCTGGCGGCGTACGAGCCGAACCCGGCCCACCGCCGCGCGAAACTGCTCGCCCCGACCGAGGCGGGCCGCGCGGCGATCCATGAGATCACGCCCGGCCACGCGGCTCTCGCGGCGTGCCTCGCGGAGGAGTTGGGGGCGGCGGGCTTCGCCGAGACGGTGCGGGTGCTGGAGCGGCTGTCGGAGGCGATGGAGGCGATCGGCCGCCGGCCGGACCGGTAGATCAGCCTCCGCCGGCGGGCCGACCGCCGCTTTCACCGTGACCGCGCAGTGCGACGACTCCGGCACTATCCTCTGCCCGTTGGGCTTGGGCATCTGGGGGAGGGCCGTACGGCCATGGAGAAGCTGGCTACAGGAGATCCACAGCGCATCGGCGCCTACCGGTTGCTGGCGCGCCTCGGTGCGGGGGGCATGGGGCAGGTCTATCTGGCGCGCTCGGACCGCGGCCGTACGGTCGCGGTGAAGCTCGTACGCAAGGAACTCGCCGAGCAGGACGAGTTCCGCAACCGCTTCCGGCTGGAGGTCGCCGCGGCCCGGCGGGTCGGCGGCGCGTGGACGGCGCCGGTCCTCGACGCGAACACGGAGGCCGCGGTGCCGTGGGTCGCGACGGGTTACGTGGCCGGCCCCGCGCTCCAGGACATCGTCTCCGGCGGGCCCGGTGCGGGCGGATCCGGTCCGCACGGGCCCGGTGCCGGCGGGTCCTCCGGCACACAAGGATCCGGCACGCAGGGATCCGGCACGCAGGGATCCGGCACGCACGGGCCGCTGCCCGCGCGCTCGGTGCGGATACTCGCCTCGGGGCTCGCCCACGCCCTCCAGGACATCCACACCGCCGGACTGATCCACCGCGACCTCAAGCCGTCCAACGTCCTCGTCACCATCGAGGGCCCGAAGGTCATCGACTTCGGCATCGCCCGCGCGATGGAGACGGTCACCGGCGCCGGGCTGACCCGGACCGGCGGCCTGGTCGGGTCGCCGGGCTTCATGGCGCCCGAGCAGGTGCGCGGCACCCCGGTCACCCCCGCGTGCGACGTGTTCTCCCTGGGCTCGGTGCTCATGTACGCGGCGACGGGGCGGCTCCCGTTCGGTACGGCGGACACCGCCGTACACGTGCTGATGTTCCGGATCGCCCAGGAGGAGCCGAACCTGTCCGAACTCCCCGAGGGTCTGCGGGAGTTGGTGGCCGACTGCCTGAAGAAGGACCCGGAGGAACGCCCGACCCCGGCGCAGATCCTGGCCCGGGTGGGCGAACCGGACGACGACGAGCCCTGGCTGCCCGGCGCACTGCTCGCCCAACTGGGCAGCGACGCGGTGCAGTTGCTGGACCACGAGGAGCCCGGGGCCCGTACGGAACTGGCGTTCTCGAAGCCGCCGGAACCGCCGTCGGAAGCGTCCGTGCCCAAGCCGCCGTCGGCAGCGTCGGTGCCCACGCCGCCGCCCGGACCGTCGTCGAAGCCGGCTCCCGACCCGGCTTCGATACCGCCGCCGCCCCCGGGCGGGCCCGGCCAGGGCGGCGGGAACGGCGTACACGGCATGGCGACGATGATCGGTGCGGGGTCGCCGGTCCCGGGCCCGCCTCCGGCAGCGCAGCCGCCGCAACCCCAGGCGTACGGCTACCCGCAGAACCAGCAACCCCAACAGCCCCCGCCGCCCCAGCAGTACGGCTATCCCCAGCCGGGCCAGCCCCCGCTCCCCCCTTGGGGCGCGACCCCTCCCGCCGGGTACGGGTATCCCTCGCCGTACGGTCCCACTCCCCCGTACGGCCCGGCCGCCCCCGTCCCCGCCCCGCAGCCCGAGCCGCGCCGTAGCGCACGTGGCACGGTCGCGCTGATCGCCGTCGCGCTGGTCGTCGCGCTCGGCGCGGGCGGTTCGGTGTACGCGTTCATGGACAGCGGCAGCGAGAAGAACGAGGCGTCGGACGGCCAGGCGGACAAGTCGGGCGACGACAAGTCGTCGCAGGCCGAGAACACCCCGTCCGAGGACACGCCACCGGCGACGGAGTCGCCTTCCCCGTCCGCCTCGGAGGACGCCGGTCCCGGCGACGTGCCCAAGCAATACCTCGGCGCCTGGTCGGGCACCATCAGCGGCGGCGCCGGGGTCAGCACCCGCGAACTGTCCATCCGGCAGGGCGAGGTGGGCGAGACCGTGCTCGAACTGACGGCGGAGGGCCCGACCGACACCGGCGGGACGTACCTCTGTGTCTTCGAGGCCGCGCTCGGCGCGGCGCCGGGTTCGTCGGACGGCCCGCTGCGGATCGGCCCGTCCAAGGTGACGGAGGGCCGGCCGATGTCCTCGTGCACGCCGGGCGCGGCAACGGAGTTGACGATCCTCCCGGACGGCCGTCTGCGCCGGGTCACGACGTCGGACGGCGAATCGGTGACGTACACGAAAAACGACTAGGTCCTGTCCGGCGGATCTCGTTAGGTTGTGCACGTGTTGAGCTCACCGGTGAGTAGGGATCTGGTCGTCGTCGGCGCCGGCATTGTCGGCGCGTCGGTGGCGTATCACGCTGCCCGTGCGGGCGCCACCGTGACGTTGGTCGACGCCGGGCGGCCGGGCGCCGGTGTAACGGCGGACTCGTTCGCCTGGATCGGAGCGTCCGGTGTGCGCAAAGGTCCGGCAGCCGGGCTGCGGGCGACCGCCACGGCGGAGTACCACCGGCTCGGGGCCGAGTTGCCCGGACTCCCGGTGAACTGGTCCGGCTCGCTGAGCTGGACCGGGCAGGGCAGTGCGCCGGACGCCGGGATCGGGCAGACGATCGTGGACGCGGCCACGATGGCGACGCTTGAGCCCACCCTTCGGCAGCCTCCGGAGTGGGCTGTCTGGGCGCCGGGTGACGGCTCTGTCGACTCGGTGGGCGTGACCGAGCGGCTGGTCGCGGGCGCCCGCACCCATGGAGCCCGGGTACATCTGGACACGCCGGTCACCGGGGTTCGCCGGGATGCGGCGGGCCGGATCGACGGAGTCGATACGACAGCGGGGCCCCTCTCCGGTGCGACGGTGGTGCTGGCGGCCGGAGTTGCCACGGCCGCGCTGGGCGCGTCGCTCGGCGTGCGCGTCCCGGTCGAACCGTCGCCGTCTCCGCTGTTCCGGCTCAGCGCCCCGGCCGGTCTCGTCCGCACCCTGGTCAACACCGAGGACTTCGACCTTCGGCAGGTCGGCGCGGACCGGCTGATCGCCGCCGCGGACTCGCCCGAACGGACCCTTGCCGCCGTCCGGTCCACTTTCCGTGGCGCCGGGAGCGTCGAGCTGCTCGGCACCCAGATCGGAGTGCGCCCGATGCCGGCCGACGGTGAGCCGATCGTCGGCCCGGTCGCCGAGGTCCCCGGCCTCTACCTGGCGGTGATGCACTCGGCGATCACGCTCGCTGCGGCCGTGGGCCGCCTGGTCGCACGGGAGTTGGTCGACGGAACCGTCGAGTCGGCCCTGTCGGGCTGCCGCCCGGATCGCTTCTGACGGTTGTGCGCCGTCAGTTGCCGGTCACCGCTTCGAGCGGGCGCGGATCGTGCCGACGTGAACCTGCGCGCGTCCGCTCCCTCCGCCCCTAACCCACGCAGAACTCGTTCCCCTCCGGGTCCTGGAGCACGATCGCGAAGTAGCCCATGTCCGGCTCGTTCATCACCCGCGACACCGTCGCCCCCGCGGCCGTCAGCCGGTCCGCCTTCGCGGTGATGCGCTCCTTCCGTACGGCCAACGGCACCTCGCGCCCGCCGCCCACCTTGAGATCCAGATGCACCCTGTTCTTCACGACCTTGCTCTCCGGGACCTGCTGGAACCACACCCTGGGCCCCACTCCCGTCGGAGAGACGATCGACTCCGGGGTCTCGCCGGCCCCCTCGGGCAGTTCGTCGTCGGGCAGCCCTCTGTCCTTCCAGTACTCCCGCCAAGTGGCGTGCCCGCCCGGCGGCGGCTCCGGCACGTAGTCGAGCGCCTCTGTCCAGAAGGCCACGAGGCGCTCCGGGTCGGCGCAGTCGATCGTGATCTGGAGAACCACCTGTGAGCTCGTCTCATCCATCTCCCCACCGTCGCAGACGGGTCTGACAACGACGCCCGCCCAAGCCGCCCTGAGCCGCTTACGCACGCTTGCCTAAAGCGTTTAGGTATGCGCATAATCGTTTTAGGTAAGCGAACGGATGCCCGAAACGGAAGGCGAGAGCCATGTCTCCCCGCGCAGGACTCACCACCGACCGCCTCGTCCGGGCGGGAGCCGACCTGGCCGACGAGGTCGGCTTCGACCAGGTGACCGTCTCGGCGCTGGCCAAGCAGTTCGACGTCAAGGTCGCGAGTCTGTACTCGCACCTGAAGGGCTCCCAGGACCTCCGGACCAGGATCGCGCTGCTCTCCCTGGAGGAGATGGCCGACCGGGTCTCCACCGCACTCGCCGGACGCGCGGGCAAGGACGCCCTCGCCGCCTTCGCGAACGTCTACCGCGACTACGCCCGCGAGCACCCCGGCCGCTACACGGCGGCCAGACTGCCGCTCGACCCGGAGACGGCGGCGGCGAGCGCCGGCCCCAGGCACTCGCGGATGACGCGGGCGATCCTGCGCGGCTACGACCTGACGGAGCCGGACCAGACCCACGCCGTACGGCTGTTGGGCAGCGTCTTCCACGGCTACATCAGCCTGGAGACGGCCGGCGGCTTCAGCCACAGCACACCCGACTCGGAGGAGACGTGGGCGTGGATCGTCGACCGCGTCGACACGCTGCTGCGCACCTGGCCGGCCACCCCCTGACGGGTCCCCCTCTCCATCTCACCTCGTCATCCCCCTGACGATCAGCGACAGATCACCCATAGGCAGAGACACCGTGAGCACCGAACACCACCCCCTGACCACCACCCCCATCACCACCGACATCCTGCGCGGCGCCCTCGAACTGGAGCGCACCGCGCACGGCGTCCTGCCCCACCGGCTCCCCGCGTGGGCCCGCGCCCAGAACACCGACCCGCAGCTGGCCATGGCGGAGGCCCAGCCCTCCGGCGTACGACTGGCGTTCCGTACGCGGGCCACGGTCGTCGAACTGGACGCGCTGCCCACCAAGCGCTCCTACGTGGGCGCCCCGCCCCGCCCCGACGGTGTGTACGACCTGCTGGTCGACGGCCGCCCGGCCGGTCGGGCCGTTGTCACGGGAGGCAACACCCTGACCATCGACATGACCGCCGGGACCGCCGAGCGGACACCCGGCCCGCCCGGCACCCTGCGCTTCGGCGACCTGCCCGAGGGCGAGAAGGACATCGAGATCTGGCTGCCGCACAACGAGGCCACCGAACTCGTCGCCCTGCGCACCGACGCCCCCGTCGAGCCCGTACGGGACCGGGGCCGCCCGGTGTGGCTGCACCACGGCAGCTCGATCAGCCACGGCTCCGACGCCGCGAGCCCCACCACGACCTGGCCCGCGCTCGCCGCCGGCCTGGGCGGCGTGGAGCTGATCAACCTGGGCTTCGCCGGCAGTGCGCTGCTCGACCCGTTCACGGCTCGTACGATGCGGGACACCCCGGCCGACCTGCTCAGCGTCAAGATCGGCATCAACCTCGTCAACACCGACCTGATGCGCCTGCGCGCCTTCACCCCCGCCGTACACGGCTTCCTCGACACGATCCGCGAGGGCCACCCGACGACACCCCTGCTGGTGGTCTCGCCGATCCTGTGCCCCATCCACGAGGACACCCCCGGCCCGAGCGCCCCCGACTTCTCCGGCATGGCCGAAGGACGACTGAAGTTCCTGGCGTCGGGCGACCCGGCGGAGCGGGCGGCCGGAAAGCTGACGCTGAACGTCATCCGGGACGAGCTGGCCCGGATCGTCGAGCAGCGGTCGGCGCGGGACCCGAACCTGCGCTACCTGGACGGCCGCGAGCTGTACGGGGAGGCGGACTACGCGGAGCTCCCGCTCCCGGACGAACTCCATCCGGACGCGGCGACCCACCGCCGCATGGGAGAACGCTTCGCGGAGCGGGCGTTCACTCCCACCTGTCTGCCCCCCTCGGCCCCCTGAGCCGGCCACCCTTACCAAACGGGGAGGGCCGCAGCCGCGGCGTACACGGCGCACCGCGCAACTGCACGCCGTTCGGGTCGCCGTCCGGGTCCATCCGGGTGTGCGGACGGTCGCGCCTCAGGGGCAGCCAGTGGGACATACCGATGATCAGATGCGGTCCCGCGAGGGCGGGGCCACAGCATCCTGAGAGGAATCCCAATGCGCCGTAGTCGCGCACTCCTGACCGCCGCTCTGACCGCCGGTCTCACACTCACCCCGATGGCCGCGGTCTCCGCCGCGCCCGCCCAGGACAACCCGTCCGTTCTGAGCTGGGGCGCCGGCCGCACCGGCCAGCTCGGCAACGGGGCCAAGGCGGACAGCTCCCGCCCGGTCCCCGTCAACGACCTCTTCCGCGGCGATGTCGACCGGATCTCCGCCGGTGGCACCGCCTCGACCGACTCCTTCGCGCTCGCCCTGACGAAGAAGACGGTCAAGTCGTGGGGTCACAACGCCTCCGGCCAGCTCGGCAACGGCAGCCGCAAGAGCCAGAGCGTGCCCACCACCGTGCCGCGCCTGGCCAACATCAAGGACATCGCCGCCGGTGGTGAGCACGCGCTCGCGATGAACGAGAACGGCCAGGTCTACTCGTGGGGTGACAACACCTACGGTCAGCTCGGCAACAGCCGTACGGGCGACGCCCGCGGCGTCCCGAACCGCGTCCAGGGGCTGGCCAAGGTCAAGCAGGTCTCGGCCGGCTGCGACTTCAGCCTCGCGCTGCTGGAGAACGGCAAGGTGTACGCCTGGGGCCGTGGTGCCTACGGCGCCCTCGGCAACGGCACCCGTGCCACCGTCTCCACCCCCCGCGAGGTCGAGGGCCTGGAGAACATCACCGACATCGACGCCGGCTGCCACCACGCGCTGGCCCTGACCGCCGACAAGACCGTCAAGTCCTGGGGCCACAACTCCTCCGGGCAGCTCGGTGACTCCTCCACGAAGTCCGCGGTCGTCCCGGTCGACGTCGACTGGCTCAGAGGCGTGAACGACATCGAGGCGGGCGCCAACCACAACTACGCCATCACGGAGCAGGGCATCGTCTGGGGCTGGGGCAACAACAAGAACAACCAGCTCCTCCAGTCCGAGGCCCCGGCCGGCGCCAACCCGAACGCCAACCCCAACGCGAACCCGAACGCCCCGCGGGATGAGAACCCGAACGCCAACCCGAACGCCGGTGCCGACGCCGACACCGACGCCAGGGCGCCGCGGACCAACCGCACCGTTGCCGTCGAGATCCCCCGACTGGAAGGCGCGCAGCGGATCGCGGCAGGTGCCAACCACGGCATCGCCACCTTCGGCGAGGAAGTCTTCGCCTGGGGCCACAACAACGAGGGCCAGCTCGGCGACCGCACCACCACGGCGCGCGTCGACGGCGTCGCCACCCTCAACCCCCGGTCGCCGATCGAGAACGTAGCCGCGTCCCTCGGCGGAAACACCAGCTACGCCTACTGATCGACGGCTTCACCGTTCCACCCCATGACGCAACGCCAGGCGCCCCCATCGGAAAGTACCGATGGGGGCGCCCCGCCGCAGGGAGCCCTGCGGCCACTCCGGCCCTACGCGTGGCTCAGCCGACCTGTTTCACCTGGATGACCTTGTACTCCTTGCCATCGATGATCTTCGTCGTCTCGCCCGTCTTCTCGAACTTGCCGCCGCGCGGGATGAGAACCTCCGACTCCTTGCCCCGGTAGCGGGACAGGGGGTCGATGTTGCGGCCGTTGTCCGTACTGATCTCCAGCACGACGTTCTCGCCCTGCCGCCCGTTGCTCTTCGCGTTCTTGGCCGCGCGGTCGGCCTTCGCCGGGTCGCTCGACGTACTGAGGTACTCGGGCATCTCGACCACGTCACCGGCGGCGAACTTGTCCAGCAGCTCGTCCGGCATGAACGTGCCCCGGTGGAACGTCCCCTCGACCGGCGGCAGATGGTCCAGCGCGCGGTCCATGCGCTCGATGAACTCCGGGACCTTCTCCCCACGACGGCCGGGGATCGCGTCCCCACGCAGGTACTTGTTCGCGTCCAGGGCCCACGAGCCGGTGTAGTCGGCGATGATGAGCGCGTCGTCGGCGGTGAAGTCCTTGGTCATCGGGTTCTGGCGGGCGATCTCCTCGACCTTCTCCGCCCAGCCCTTTTTGTCCGTGGGGTCGAAGTCCGGGATGCTGTCCAGGACGTTCATCGGAGTCTTCACCGGGCAACCGGCCAGGTGCGGCGGCTTCGGCTTCGGCTCGGGCTTCGGCTTCGGCGTCGACGGCTCCTTCGGCTCGTCGGTGAGGCCGAGAGCGTTGCGGAGCCGGTCTTCCACTTCCTGGTACGTCTCGACACCGGGGACAGCGGCCGCGGAGGCTTCGGAGAGCGCTTGCATCATGCCCTCGGCAGTAGGCGTTCCGGCCGCGAGCGTTGCACCACCGACGAGGACGGGCGTACGGACCCCGGCGGAGGCGAGCGTGTAGCGCCCGCTGCCGGCGGCGCCGACGGTCACACTGCCGCGGTAGGCGACCTGAGTGCCCTCCGGGCAGGCTTCCTTGTCCTCGTCCTCCTCTTCCTTGTCGTCGTCGTTGTCTTCCTCTTCCTTGTCGTCGTCGTTGTCCTCTTCTTCCTTGTCGTCGTCGTTGTCCTCTTCTTCCTTGTCGTCGTCGTTACCGCCGCTGTCGGAACCACCGGGGCCGACCTCCCGGCAGCTCTGCATGATGCCCCAGGGGGCCATGACCGGATTGCACTCGACTTCCGGCTCGTCGTCCTCGTCCTCGTCGTCGTCCTGGTCGTCGTCCTCGTTGCCGCCGCTGGACGAACCGCCCCCGGACGAGCCGCCGCTGGAGGAGCCACCACCGGAGGAACCACCACCGGAGGAACCACCACTAGAAGAGCCACCACCGGACGAGCCACCGCTGGAGGACCCACCACCCGAGGAACTCCCACCGCCAGAAGATCCGCCGCTGGAGGAGCCACCACCGGAGGAACCACCGCTGGACGAACCACCGCTGGAGGAGCCACCACCCGAGGAACTCCCACCGCTGGACGAACCACCATTGGATGAACCGCCGCTGGACGAGCCACCGCTGGAGGAGCCACCACCCGAGGAACTCCCACCGGAGGACGAACCCCCGGAACTACCACCGGAATCGCCACCGCCGTCGGAACCACCGCCGCTGTCACCGCCACCGGAATTCCCACCGCTGGACGAACCGCCGCCCGAGGAACTGCCGCCGGACGAACCGCCGCCGGAGTCGTCTCCATCGGAGTCACCCCCGCTGTCGCCACCGCCGGAGTTCCCTCCGCCTGAATCGCCACCGCCGGAGTTCCCACCGTTGGAGGAGCCGCCACCCGAGGAGCCGCCACCCGAGTCGTCTCCGTCGGAGTCACCCCCGCTGTCACCGCCGCCGGAGTTTCCGCCACCGTTGCTGCCACTGCCGGAATCACCGCCACCGGAGTTCCCGCCGCCGGAGTCGTCTCCATCGGAGTCACCGCCGCCGTTGTTACCGCCGCCGTTGTTGCCACCGCCGTTGTTACCGCCGCCGTTGTTGCCACCGCCGGAGTCACCACCGCCGTTGTTGCCGCCCGAGTCGCCGCCGCCGTTGTTGCCACCGCCGGAGTCACCACCGCCGTTGTTGCCACCGCCGGAGTCACCACCCGAGTCGCCGCCGCCGTTGTTGCCGCCGGAGTCACCACCGCCGTTGTTGCCACCGCCGGAGTCACCTCCACCGCTGTCGCCACCGCCGGAGTCGCCCCCGCCACCGACCGTCGTCGACTCGCAGTCGCCGCCGAGGATGTTGCAGACCGCCGTCTGGAGACCGCCCGCGAGCTGGGTCCCCACGCCACTCAGCATCAGCGTGCCGATGATCAGCGCGACCACGCCGACCATGCCCGCGTACTCGACCGTGGTCTGACCACGGTTCCGGCGCCATGTGATCAGGTGCGGAATCGACGGAACCGCCTCCCGGCGGAACCTCTCGCGCGTCCAGCTCGGCCTCACGGCCCGCTGTTCCGAAGGCAGTTCGAACCAGGCCCGGCTCGCACCCACACTGATCAGCGCCAACAAGGCACCCGGCAGCAGCAGTTGGCTGAACCCGCGCTCCGACCCGCCGTACAGATTGACGACGCTGCCGACCAACAGCCACGCCTGGAGACCGATCAAGGAGAACCAGACCGCTTTCCCGCCGGTCCACAGCCGCCGCGCCAGGACCACGGCCGCGATCCCCGGAACCATCGCGTACACCGCCGCGAGACTCAGCGCCGGCGTGATGCGAGTGCCCAGCTCCAGCAGCGAGTTCAGCACGCCCACGCCGCCGAGCAGCGTGAGGCCGAACATCAGATATAGAAGAACCCTCGTCGCTGCGAGTGACCTCGGCAACTCCCAGCGGTGCGGCGGTGCACCGACCTGGAAGGCCAGGCTCTTTGAGTCCGACACGGGAAACCCTTCCACCAACTGCAAAAGAAGTCCGGCTCCCCCAGCCGTGACGCTTATGCGACCAAGGTAGGTAGAACCAAGACCCAATCCGAAGGGCCCGAGGACCCACCTCCGGGCCCATGCCGGGCCCGCCGTAACGAAAAAGGCCACCGGGCCGTGGGAATCCCACGACCCGGTGGTCGGTCGTTGCGGCCGGTGTGCGGCCGGCGGCTGTCAGGCCTCGCCCCGCTCCTCCGGCGACTCGTAGTACGGGTTCTCTATGAACTCACCGGTCTTGTTGCCCCGAGAGTCGAGCTTCCAGCCGCCCTTGATGTACTTCGAATCGATTCCGCCGGGGAAAGCGATCTCGTCTTCGTTGGGGTGCGGGCTGTTCGGTCCGAAGGTCCCGTTGACATCGATCCCGCCCGGCGCGTCGACCTCGTACATGTAGTCCTGACCGTAGAACGGCACCGGCTTCTCCTTCGTCGTCGTCGAGACGAAGCCGGACTCCGTGTTCTTGTCCACGTAGTTGTACAGATCCATGTTGTCCGGGTTCTTCGGCTCGAAGTCGTCCACGAAGATGTCCTCCGGCGGACGGTCGTCGAAGCGGTACAGAGGCTCGTCCGTGTCGCGCCACTTCGTGTTCTTCGGGAGGCCGGACGTGTCAACGTCCGTGACCGCGACCTCAGGGTGCGGGTTGTCCGTCGGATTGGGAAGCGGGCAGTCCTCCGGCCCCGGCTCGGGCTCCGGTTCCGGCTCGGGCTCCGGTTCCGGCTCCGGCTCCTCCTCCGGGTCGTCCGGGATCGGCGGGGGCGGCAGGTCGGTGAGACCGATTTTGAATTGGAGCCGGTTCTTCACGTCCTGGAACGCGTCGACACCGGCGAGAGAGCTGCCGGACGCCGTCCGGACCAGGTCCATCGGGGACGGAGCGCTGGGAGCTGCCAGGAGTACGTTGCCGCCGGCGACGACGTGCTTACGGTGGCCGGCCGAGGCGAGTATGTAGCGCCCGCTGCCGGATCCGCCGGTCACGCTGCTGTAGAAGGAGGCGTTGGTCTTGCAGTCGTCGTCGGGCTCGTCGTCATCGTCGTCGTCCTCGCAGAACGAGATCAGCTTGCGGCCCCCGCCGCCGCTCGTCGAGGAACCACCGATGGTCGAGCCACCACCCGTGGCCGAGGAACCACCGCCGGAGGACCCGTTGTCCTCGCAGTCGCCGTCCTCGTCCTGACCGCCGCTGCTGCTGCCACCACCGGAGTTGTTACCACCGGAGCTGCCGCCGCTGCTGCTGCCGCCGGAGTTGTTACCACCGGAGCTGCCGCCGCTGACCAGACCGCCGGTGACCAGGCCACCGCTGATCAGACCGCCGCTGATCACGCCGCCGCTGATCAAGCCACCGCTGGAGTTCCCACCGCTGTTGGAGCCGCCGGAGTCACCGCCACCAGAGGCACCACCACCGCTGTCGGAACCGCCGGAGTCACCACCGCCGTCAGCACCACCGGAGTCACCACCGGAGTCACCACCACTGTCGGAACCGCCGGAGTCACCGCCACCAGAGGCACCGCCACCGCTGTCCGAACCACCGGAGTCGGAGCCGCCGGAGTCACCTCCACCGGAGGCAGCACCACCGCTGTCCGAACCGCCCGAGTCGCCTCCACCGTCAGCGCCACCGGAGTTCCCACCACTGTTGGAGCCACCGGAGTCGCCTCCACCGTCAGCGCCACCAGAGTTCCCGCCGCTGTTGGAGCCACCGGAGTCACCTCCACCAGAGGCACCGCCGCCACTGTCCGAACCGCCGGAGTCACCGCCGCCATCCGCACCGCCACCGCTGTCCGAACCACCGGAGTCGGAACCGCCGCTGTCACCACCGCCGTTCGCACCACCGCCGTTCGAACCGCCGCTGTCGGAGCCGCCGGAGTCACCGCCGCCGTCCGCACCGCCGCCGCTGTCGGAGCCGCCGGAGTTCCCGCCGCCGTCCGCACCGCCACCGCTGTCCGAACCGCCGCTGTCACCACCGCCGGTGTTGTTGCCACCGGACCTGCCACCAGAGGCACCGCCGACCGCACCGCCGACCGCACCGCCGACCGCACCATCCGAGTCACCACCGCTGTCCGAACCGCCGGAGTCGCCTCCACCGTCCGCACCACCGGAGTCGGAACCGCCCGAGTCGGAACCGCCGGAAGAGCCGCCCGAGTCGCCACCGCTGTCACCGCCGCCGGAGTCACCACCCGAGTCACCACCGCCGGAATCGCCCCCGCCGGAGTCACCACCCGAGTCACCGCCCCCGGAGTTCCCCCCGCCGTTGTCGCCACCGCCGGAAGAACCGCCGGAATCGCCACCGCCGCTGTCGCCACCGCCGTTGTCCCCGACGACCGTTTCGCTCTCGCAGTCGCCGCCCAGGACGTTGCACACAGCGTTCTGGAGACCGGTCGCTACCTGGGTACCCACGCCGCTGAAGAGAAGCGTTCCGATGATCAGCGCGACCAGGCCGACCATGCCGACGTACTCGACGGTGGACTGGCCTCGATTCCGCCGCCACGTGATCAGATGCGGAATCGACGGAAACGCCTCGCGGCGCAGCCGCTCAAGCGTCAAGCGCGGCCTCATGGCCCGCTGATCCGTCGGCAGTTCGAACCACGCCCGGCTCGCACCCACACTCATCAGCGCCAACAACGCGCCCGGCAGCAGCAGTTGACTGAGCCCGCGCGTCGAACCCGCGTACAGATTGACGACGCTGCCGATCACCAGCCACGCCTGGAGACCGAGCAGGGAGAACCAGACCGCTTTCCCCCCGGTCCACAACCGCCGCGCCAGAACCACGGCCGCGATCCCCGGCACCACCGCGTACAGCGCGGCCAGAGTCAACGTCGGTGTGATGTGACGGCCGAGATCCAGCATCGAGTCCACAACACCGACGCCACCCATCAACGTCAGGCCGAACATCAGGTACAGGAGAACCCGTGTCACTACGAGTGGTCGCGGCAACTCCCACCTCTGCGTGGGTATGCCGGCCTGGAACGCCAGGCCCTTTGAGTCCAACAACGGGAAAACCCTCCACCAACTGCTTTTGAAGCCAGGCTCCCCCGAACCAGCCATGACGCATTTGCCGTCACGTTATGTCCGTTCAAGACCCAATCCGAAGGGTCTGCGGACCCACCTCAGGGCCCAACGCCGGGCCCACACCGCGTCTCAACAGCGCTTTTCCTCGTCGAACGACATGGGGTGCCCGAACAGCGCGGCGGCGGCATTGCGCAGGATCGCCGGATGGACGAAGCGCTTCGGATTCGAGGGCGGGCAGTACCAGAAAAGCGGCCACGTCTCCCCGCTGAGCGCGGGCACCGGTACGTAACTCACCGTCCCGCTCACCGAGTTGAACCGCGTCACACCCGGCGCCCAGACGCGGTGCGCGGTACTCCCGGCGGGCAGATAGAAGTACACCGCCCGGCACCGGTTCGACTCGGTCGCGATAGGGCCGGGATCCCCCGCCGTGATCGAGTCCATCATGTCGGCGAGCCGCCGCCCCTCGGCCCCGTCGACGCGTACGGCGTCGAATCGCACGCCGGCCTTGCGGAGTTGGAATCCGGTTTCGGGGACCCAGTCGACGCATAGACGCTCATTCTGTGTATTCACGCGGACATTCTGCGTAGTCGCCGGTAGCGTTTTCCATGGCACGACGGGAGCCGTCGGACACCGGTTGACCTGCACGAACTCCCGTTACGCCAGGTCGAATCCAGCGAGGATCAGTTGTGACCGGTTGAGTCCGGTCCAGTCGAAACGGTGATCGCAATGGCGCGAGCGGAAAACAAGGAATCAGCAGGTCCGGCGACGCGATTGGTGGCGGACATCGCCCGCATGATGCGCTTGCGGAAGGGGATGACGCAGGAACAGGTCGGCATCGAAAGTGGCTTCTCCGCGGCGGCGATCAGCGCGATGGAGACCTGCGCGCAGCCGGCGAGCGACCAGATGCTGGTGGCGCTGGGACGGGTCCTGGGCGACGAACTCGGCATCTTCGAGCAGGCGCGGGAGTACGTACGGCTGGACAAGTACCCCGCGCAGTTCAAGAACTACGTGCTGCTGGAGCAGAAGGCGGTGGGCCTGTGTCTGTACGCGACGCTGGTGGTCCACGGCCTGTTCCAGACGGAGGCGTACGCACGGGCACTGATCGGCGGAGGCTATCCACCGCTGTCGGACCAGCGCGTGGAGGAGCTGGTCGAGGCGAGGATGGCGCGGAAGGCGCTGTTCGACCGGGAGCCGGTGGCGTTGATCGAGGTGATTCTGGAGGAGTCGGTACTGCGCCGCACGATCGGTGACGCGGGGGTCATGCGTGACCAGCTTTCGCACTTGGCGGAGTGCGGGAGGCGCCGTAACGTGACGCTCCAGGTGCTGCCTTTGGACAGCGCTTTGATGGGCGAGCACGCAGGCGTGCGAGGCGAAATGGAAATGGTGGAGACTCCAGAACACGACCGCCTGGTGTACCTGGAACCGCAGGACGAGAGTGTGCTGATCTCCGACCCGGCAAAGGTGAGCACCTACGCCCAGCGTTATGCGAAGATCCGATCACAGGCCATGGGCCCTCGTGAATCGCTGGGCCTCATCGAGAGGTTGGCAGGAGAACCGGAATGACCAGCACCCTGCGGTGGTTCAAGTCCAGCTACAGCAGCGACAGCGGCGGTAGCTGCGTCGAGATCGCCTTCGACTGGCACAAGTCCAGCTACAGCAACCCGAGCGGCGGCGACTGCGTCGAGGTGGCCACCTGCCCCCACGCCGTCCACGTCCGTGACTCGAAGGTCCACGAAGGCCCCACCTTCGCGGTCGCTCCCATAGCCTGGAAGACGTTCCTCACCTGGGCCGAATAGGGGGCAGAGCGAGCGCCGAGTGGGCCGGTCGCCCCGCCGAGGCGGGCATGGCGCCGCTGAGTTCGCGCAGCATGTCGTTGCGCTGCTCCAGGGCCCGAGCGGTGGTCGGGAAGAGCGCGGCGTCGCCCTCGCGCACCTGGTCCTGGTTCAGGGTCACGAACTCACGGGTGTCGTCTTCGTAGGCGGCGAAGCCCGCGGCGTGGTCCCGGTCGGCCAGGGAGGCGGCGAGCATGTACGCGCCGACGAGCGCGAGGCTGGAGCCCTGTCCGGTGAGGAACGAGGGCGCGTACGCGGCGTCGCCCACCAGCGCGACCCGGCCGCTGGACCAGCGGGGCATACGGATCTGGCTGACGGCGTCGAAGAACAGGTCGTCCGCGTCGTGCATGGCGGCGAGCATGCCCGGGACCTCCCATCCCGCGTCGGCGAAGACCTTGGAGACCAGGTCCCGTTGGGCTTGCGGGTTCCGGAACGCGTCGAACGGCGGTTCCGGGTGGGCGAAGTTCAGGAAGCCGTGCACTTCGTCGTTGTCCCCCACGGCGTAGAGCGCCGCGGCCCTGCCCGGGGTGTTCCACAGCACGGTCTCGCGGGAGAGCCCGAAGGTGTTGCGCATGGTGAACCCGGCGAAGCAGTAGCCGAGGTACCGGTGGAACTGCTCCTCGGGGCCGAACAGGAACTCGCGGGTACGTGAGTGGAGACCGTCCGCGCCGAAGACCATGTCGAACGTACGCGTGCTGCCGCCGCGGAAGGTGGCGTCGACTCCGTCGCCGGACTGGTCGAGGGTGGCGATCGAGTCGTTGAACAGGAACTCCACGTCGTCACGGACCGCCGTGTAGAGGGCGTCGGTCAGATCCCCGCGCCGCACTTCGACGTCCTGTCCCGCGACGCCGCCGGTGAGGGTGTGCGGGTCGACCGAGGCCACCTCGCCGCCGTCCCCGTCGAGGAAGGTCAGCCGGCGCAGGTCGATGTGCGCTTCCCGCAGCCGCGGCAGGATGCCCATCCTCCGGACGACCTCAAGTGCGGTGCCGCGTACGTCGATGGGGTAACCACCGTCGCGAAGCGCGCCCGCCTTCTCGACCACCGTGACCGCGAATCCGTATCGGTTCAGCCAGAACGCGAGGGCTGGCCCCGCGATGCTGGCGCCGGATATCAGGGCCGTGCGTCTCGGCGTGGTGCGGATGTCCCTCAACTGACCGGTGCGGGTCATTCCTTGACTCCTTTGTTCATGGTGCGGGCGACGAGCAGGGAAAGCGCCGTGACGGCGGCGGCTATGACGAAGCCGATGACGAAGGCGGATTCGGCCGGGACGTCCGACCCGGCCGGGGTCGCGGCGGTGAGGATCGCGCCACTGGCCTGCACACCAACTGCGAAGCCGAGCACGCGAGTCACGAGGACCAGGCTGGTGGCGATGCCGGTGTCGCTCTGGTCGACGGATGTGGCGGTGCTGGTGACCATCGCCGTGACGCACAGGCCGTTGGCGAGCGCGATCAGCATCTTGCCGATGACGAGGTGCCAGACCTCGGTGTGTACGGCCGCCAGGCCGATCAGGGCGCCGACCATGATGACGATCCCGGCGGTGACCACGGCACGCGAGCCGAAGCGCCGCGCTCCGACCCCGGCGATCGGCCCGGCCAGCGACGCGGCGACGGCGCCGGGCAGCAGGAAGAAGCCGATCTCGGTGGCGCTGGCCCCGAAGCCGTATTCGTCGGAGGACACCGCGAAGAGTTGCGGGACGAGATAGACGGGCACCGAGGTGCCGACGCAGATCACGAACGTCAGCACGCACGACTTCCATACGGCGGGCCGCGCCAGCATGCGCAGATCGACCATCGGCGAGGCCGCTCGGCGCTCGACGGCTATCCATCCGGCCACGAAGGCGGCCAGGAGCCCCAGGAGGGCCAGGAGTACGAGTGGCTGCGAGACGAGGTCGGGCGCCGTCGCGAGTACGAGCATGAGCATGACCAGCGTCCCGCTCAGAAGAACCAGGCCGGGCCAGTCGATGCCGGCGTCGTCCGAACTGCCGGGCGGATCATGGGGCATCAGCCTGTTCACCAGCATGGTGGACGCGATGACCGCGATCGTCGGCAGCGCGAACATCCAGTGCCGGGAGAGCCCTTCCGCCACGGGTCCGGCCGACAGCGTTCCCGCCATCCCGCCCCCGACGAACAACCCGCTGACCACCCCGATGGCCACCTTCGCCTCTCCCGCGGGGAGGTGTTTGCGTACGAGGATGAACGACAGCGGCAGCGCGCCCACCATCGCTCCCTGAAGTACCTGACCGAGCAGCAGGATCGGCAGGTTCGGCGCCATGGCGGACACCAGACCACCGGCACAGACCACCGTCATCAGCCGGATCAGAACCCGTTTCCCGCCGTAGCGGTCGCCGAACTTCCCTGCGACCGGCGTGATGAGCGCGCCGGTGATGAGAAGAACGATGCTGAGTAACGCCCCTTCGGCGGGACTCATGTGCAGTTCGCGTTGCAGGAGCGGGAGCGTCGGCGTCACCACCGACTCCAAGGCACCGGTGGCGAGCGCCAGCATGCCGAGGGCCCAGACAGCTGCCTTCCCGATGCGGACCGGTTGAGCCAGAGTTGCGGTCATGGACGTCCTTCCGTCATTGCCGGGTGAGTGAGGGGTCAACGCCGTAACCCGAAACTACACTACACCGTGCAGTGTAGGAGGCTAGGATGAGTCCATGCCGACCACGAAGACGCTGCGCGAGGGGTCCACACAAAAACGGGCCGCCATCCTCTCGGCGGCCCGCGAACTGTTCCTTGCCGACGGCTTCGACCGCTCCAGCGTGGACGCGGTCGCCGCTCGGGCCGGGGTGTCCAAGCGGACGGTCTACGACTACTTCGGCGACAAGCGGACGCTGTTGCAGGCAGTTGTCGACGCCGTCGGCGAATCGATGATCACCACGGTCCGGCGCACCCTGGACGACACCCTCGCGGATCTCACCGAGGCCGCCGGCCTGGAGGACGCGCTGGTCACGTTCTCGATGCGCATCGCGACGGACATGCTCGGCTCGGCGGAGTACGCGACGCTGCAACGACTGGTCCGCGCGGAATCGGGCCACCTCCCGCACCGGGGCTACAACACCATGGCCGACACCCCCGACGAGGCACTGGCCGAGCGGTTCGCCGCCTTCGCCACGGCCGGCCTGCTCGACGTCCCCGACCCCCGGCTGGCGGCCGACCAGTTCATCGCGCTGACCTTCGGCGTCGCCCTGGACAGACTCGGCTCCGCGAACGCCACGGAGGACCCGCGCGTGCGCCCCCTGGTGGTCGAGGGAGTGCGGACCTTCCTCCGGGCGTATCGGGCGGGGTGACAGCCGAAAGGGCCGCCCGCGCTCCGGCGGGCGGCCCTTCTCGTACGGTTACTTGTTGCCGTTCAGGCCCAGGCAGATGACCAGGACGCAGAGTTCCGACGAGTCGTCCTCCGGCGGCTCCGCGGTCGGGGGCGGCGGCGGGGGCGGCTGGGCCGGTGAAGTGGGCTGGTTCGGCTGGGGGGTCGGCTGTTCGGCCGCGGGCGGCGGCGGGTCGTCCGGCACCGCGGGGGCCGTGCTCGGGGACTCCGGCTGCGGTTCCGCGGTGGGGCGGGCGTCGCCGGTGGTCTGCGGCGAGGTCTTCCGCTTCGCCGGGGCGTCCACGGGGGTGGTTGCCGTCGCGCTGCCCGGCGCGTTACCGGACCCGGACGGGCGGGTGCCGCTGTCCGAGGTGCCGATGTCGCCGGTGTGGGGCCGCTGCTTCTCCGTGGTGGAGTCGGCGCCACCGACCGAAGGCAGCGTCGGGGCCCTGGACGGGTCCGGTGTGGACGCCTGGGCCTGAGCGACGGAGGGCCGCGAGGACGGCATGAAGGCGAGGGTCAGACCGCCGCCGACGAGCGCGACGGTCGAGGCGACCACGGCCCGGCGCCGCTGCTTCTTCCAGTCCGCCAGCCGACGCCGACGGGCGGCACGGCCCGTCGCGGAGGGAGCGGAGGGGCCGACAGGTACGTCGGCCTCGGGCTCGGGGAACCCCGGGAACGCGTCGAACTCCCGCGTGTGGGATATCTCCGCCATCACCGCGACGGTCGACGGAGTGTGGTGGACGTGTGAGCCGGCGGGGGCGATGTCGGGGGAATAGGCACCACAACCGGGGCATACGAAAACCCCGTTGAGAGTCCGCCGGCACGTCGAGCAGTAGTCCATCCGCGATCTTTCTGTGCTGACTGCGCCATCGGTGGACCGACGACCTGTCGGATTTCGCACTCGGGATCGAGCGCGAACAACATAGCGACCTCTCCGGGAGGCGGTGCGGACCCCATGTGCCGCTCTTGCGAAGATCGGGAACATTGGACACGCCACGGGGCGGTGTTTCGGGCCCGACGGCCCGCCGCCGCGAGCGCCCCGACGGGGTAGGGGGCCGGGTGCACCCGGCCCCCTACCCCGTGACCGGTTACCGCCGCTCAGGCAGCCGGATCGTACGGACGAGCGGCATGTCCGCGTACAGGTCCGGCTCGGCGGTGAGAACCGGGCGCCCGTCCGGCCAGTCCACGGTCGGGCGGGACAGGTGGATCGCCTGACCGAGTCGCCACTCGACACCGGCCTGGAGCAACGCCCCTACGGCTTGGGCTCCGGCGAAGTCCAGCGCCACGATCTCGGCGGCCGGCAGTGCGCCGACATGGTCGGCCAAGCCCTTGCGCCTGCCGTCGGCGGCCGCGAGGCAGAGAGCCGGTACGTACACGTGCCGCGTCGGGCCGTGTTCCGTGTTGGACATGAACTGCGAGGCGAGGCTGTTGCCCGCGCCCAGCGCGATGAGTGCGGTCTCGTCGTACACGACCCCGGTTGACCCGTTCACAGGCTGTCCACGGGCCGACCGGCCTCCAAGTCCTGCCAGACCTTTTCGGCCTCGTCGTGGTCCTCGTCGGTGAGCGTCACACCGAAGTGCGTCTCGCAGTACGCCTTGGTCGCCTCGTACCGCAGCCGCAGTTCTTCCTTGGTCGGCGTCGCCCCGGCCAGCTCGGCGATCAGATCGCGCATCGTCAGGCCGCGCTCGCGGGCGAGGACCATGAGGCGGTCACGGACTGCGGGGTCAACCTTGACGGTGGTGTCAGCCATAACGACAGTATACTGGCGGTATACCGCCTCGGGTGGCCGTTCCAACTGGATGGTCATGGGATTCCTTCTCTTGGTTGACCCGGCCCTCTCTCGGGGCCGGGAGTCTCACATCGCCGCGCAGGCCCCGCCCGCCAAGGCCGCGCCCGTCAGGGCCTCGCGAGCCAGCGCCCGCCCCTTGCGGGCCGCCGCGGCGAAGCCGTGGGTCGCGGGGGGCGGGGGCTCCGGTGTGCAGGCACGGCAGGTGCCCGAGGGGGCCAGAGGCACGCCGCAGTCATCGCACTCGGCGCTCAGCGCCGGTGGAGTGGGGCGCGGCGGCCGGGACGGCATCTTGCGGCGCAGGCGGTCCGCGAGGATGCCCGGGGCCGAGAGCACGCGTACGGGCAGCCCGCCGGTCAGCGCCTCGCGCAGCTGCGCGTCACTCGCACCGGCCTCCCGCCATTCGCCGACCAGTGGCGCGAGCCGTACCGCCTCGGCCGTACCGAGCGTGAGCCGGGGATCGCGGCGGCCGAGCGAGAGCAGCAACTCCGTTGCGGAGCGGAGCTGTTCGGGGACGGTCACCTTGGCCAGGCGACGCTTCCGCACCGGAACCGGCTCGCTGTCCGGCTCCGGGGCCTGGGCCGGGGCCGGACCGGGGTCCGGGGAGGGAGGTTCTTGTTCCTCCGTCTTTACTCCCGTAGGGAGCGGGCCCGTGTCACCGGAAGTCCCCTCACCGGAGGCCGGGTTCCGGCCGTTCTCCGCCGATTCGGCTGTCACCCGATCCACGTACGGGCGATCGAACACCTCGTACACCGTGGAAAGTTCGCCGCTTTCCGGGTTCTTCACCAGCACCCGGCGCAGATAGCCGGAACGCTCCAGGTCAGTCAGCGCGTCGGCGATCCGCGCGCGGCCTTCCTTGCGCTGCTCGGCAAGAGACCTGATCGACGCGCGGGCCCCGGAGGGCAGGCTCAGTAGGTACAGCAGTACGCCTGCCGCACACCACGAGATGCTGCGATCGCGCAGCAGGGCATTAGTGAAGGTGGAGAACGAACGCGTGGGCGTTGTACGGTGAATGCGCATCGGGAGGTTCTGCTCCTGCTGTCGAGCCCCCGGGTGTTACCGCACCGCGGGGGCATTCTCATGTCCGAATACCGGAGACGGCATCGACTCCGTGACTGTAACGCCACACACCGTGACGATGGCAAACGCCAAGGCCGGGCCCCGAACCCGGAGTTGGGGCACCCGGAGCCCGGAAACCGGGCCAGGCCCGACCTGCGAAAATCAATCAAATGTCCACTTCCGCACAGCTCGTGACAGCCCGTCACGCCCCTGCGGAGTTCACCCATCGGAGTGAACCTCCCCGTCACGCGGGGCCCCGCCCATCATGCGGAGCATGCCCAGGCCGCCGGTCCGGAGGAAACGGATCAGGAGCGCGGCGGCCAGGACGAGGAAGGCGATGTTCAGGAAGGTCGTGTAATTCCAGGTGATCCCCTCCATGGGGATCCTCGCGTCGGCCTGGTCGGGGACGAGACCCAGCCCGCCGAAGACGAACTCCACGACGTAACCGGCGACGACCGCCGCGACGTAGAACGTGCCCAGCAGGAAGAACGCCGTCCTCGCCCCGTAGTACTTCCGGTAGATGTTGAGGATCGGCAGGATCAGCAGGTCGGCGAAGATGAACGCGACGACACCGCCGAAGCTGATGCCGCCCTTCCAGAGCACGACCGCGAGCGGCACGTTGCCGATCGAGCAGACGAACGACGCGACGGCGACCAGCGGGCCGATGAGCGGGCCCCACAGCTTGGACGCCAGCGGGTGGCCGTCGAAGAAGAACGCGCGCCAGAAGGAGTCCGGCACCCAGGCCGCGACGGCGCCGGCGATGAGCAGGCCGATCACCAGGTCGCGCAGGATCGCCGCCCATTCCATGACGAACACGTGAGAGGTGGCGGTGAACCCCTCGCGCGAGAACAGCCTCCGGGCGAAGGACCCTTCCCTCCGGACGGACATGTCCATCGCCGCGTGCCCCTCCATGGAGCCCGCCAGCCCGCGCTCGGCCTGCTCGCGGGCCCCTCGCAGCAGCCCCTCGCGCAGGAACAGCCGGAACAGTACGGCCAGAACGACGATCATGACCGGTCCCCCGACGAACTCCGCCACGGTGAACTGCCAGCCCATCAACAGCGCCAGGATGACGCCGAGTTCCACCACGAGATTCGTAGAGGCGATCTCGAAGGCCATCGCGGCGGTGAAGTTCGCACCCTTGAGGAAGAGGGAGCGGGCGAGAGCGACGGCGGCGTAGGAGCACGAGGAGGAGGCCGCGCCGAGCCCGGCGGCGACCGCCAGGGTGCGGGGGCGGTCGTCGCCCAGCAGGGCGACCACGGTGGACTTGCGGACGACCGCCTGGACCACGGCGGAGAGGGCGAAGCCCAGGATCAGGGCCCAGGTGATCTCCCAGGTCATGGAACCGGCGATCGACAGCGCGTGCGGTACGGCGTGGAGTACGTCGTGGAGTACGTCGTGGATCATCCCCGAAGCCTTCCGACCGGAGAGCGGACCACGGCCCACCGACACGTCTCACGTCACGAGCCCCGAGCTCGACGACCCACCCCGCCGAACTCCTCCGCACGTCCCCCTGAACGGCAAATGCCCGCCGGGGAACGGTTCGTGAACATCCGTCATCGAAGGCGTCGCCGTACTGCTGTTCGTCCCGTACCCACCTACCGTCACCTCACGAGGTCGGAGAGTGCCGGGGGGCGACAGGTCGTGGAGTGGTTCGACGGAGAGAACATATTCGCGGTCTTCTCCACCCTGCTGGGCCTGCTGACCTCGGTCGGGGTGCTCTGGTACGAGCGCAGGGTGCCGCGCCGCAAACGGATCGGCTACCGCGTACAGATGGACACGGCCATCGGCAGCGACGTCCGCTCCGGCCACACGAACGTGCGCCTCGGGCTGTTCGACGACGACCCCGACATGGCGGACGCCACGCTCGTACTGCTGCGCCTGGAGAACGACGGCTCGCAGACCATCTCGGTGGACGACTACACGTCACCCGACATCCACGGTCTGACCGTCACGTTCACCGGCCGGACCATCAAGGGCGTCGCCGTCACGCTGCCGTCCGCCGCCCGCCATCTGATGTCGCACTTCACCCACGCGCGGGGCCTGCGCAGCTCGGGCAGCATGCTCACCGTCCCGAAGGTCCCGCTCAACAAGGGTCAGCACT
Source organism: Streptomyces sp. NPDC060366 (assembly GCF_042725135.1). NCBI lineage: Bacteria > Bacillati > Actinomycetota > Actinomycetes > Kitasatosporales > Streptomycetaceae > Streptomyces > Streptomyces sp. NPDC060366. Next base: position 202,932 of record NZ_JBHXDC010000006.1, read on the forward strand.
TCAAGCTGCTGGTACTGCTGACGGGCGGCGAGGTGGGCGAGGAGGTCACCGTCAGCGGCGGGATCTCCGAAGGCGAGGTGGTCGTCAACCGTGCCATCGTCCCCGACGAGGCTCCGCCCGTCTTCAGCCGCGCGACCCGGCTCATCACGGTCCTGCTGACGGTCTGTGTGGTCACGCTCGCCTCGATCATCCTCCTGCGGGACAACACCCGGCCCCCCATCGGCTGCGCGAAGGGCGAGCTGACCGTCATCGGGTCGACCGCCTTCAGGCCCGTCGCCGAGGAGCTGGAGAAGAAGTACGAGGACGACTGCCCCGGCTCCGAGATCACCGTGGACCTCAACGGCAGCGCGGCCGGAATCCGCGAGCTGGCCGATGCCGGGGCGCGACGGAAGGAGGGCTCACCGGCGATCGTCGCCCTCTCAGACGGTCCGAAGTCGACGGGGTACGGGCAGCTGCGGGAGAACCGGGTCGCGGTGTCGACGTTCGCCCTGGTCGTCAACGACGGCGTGGGCCTCGACGGGCTGACCACGTCCGACGTACGCAAGATCTACCGCGGCGACATCACCAACTGGCAGGAGGTCGGCGGCCCGGACCTCGACATCCGTCTCGTCAGCCGCAACGCCGGTTCCGGTACCCGCGACACCTTCCAGCGCCGTGTCCTCCAGGGCTTCGAACCCGGCGCCTCGTCCACCGACTGCCGGCGGAAGGACGACGCGAGCGCCCGCGTCTTCCGCTGCGAGTTCGAAAGTACCGAGCAGGTCCTGAACACCGTCGCGGAACTGCCCGGCGCCCTCGGCTACAGCGAACTGCGCTCCGCCGCCCCGACGAAGGGGCTGCACCGGCTGGAGCTGGACGGGCGGGCGCCGTCGGTGGACGACATCGCGGAGAGCGGGTACCCGTACCGGGAGATCGAGTACGCGTACACATACGGCCGCCCGCCCGCCAGCTCGCTCGTCTCCAGCTTCCTGAACTACCTGATCAGGGGCAGCGGACAGGACGTGATCCGGACGCACGGGCATCTGCCGTGCGCGACGCCGGAGGGGCTGAAGATCTGCGCGGAGGAGTAACAGCCTTCCGCGCACGGGCGTCGGGGGCGCGCATCAGGGGACGTGCGCCGTCAGCACCGTCCCGTCCGGGAACGCCAGGAACACCACCCCGCCCGAGACCAGCATCGCCTTGGGCGCCTCTCCCTCGGGCCAGCCCTCGAAGCTGCGCCGGCCCGCCAACTCCTCGCCGTCGGCCAGCGAGAGGCTGCGCATGTCGTCGGCGCCCGCGATCAGGACCCGGTCGTCGGCCACCGCCGCGAGGCTGTCGGCCGTCCACTCCGCCGTCGTCCAGCGGCGGTCGCCCGTCTCCATGTCGTGCGCGTCGAGTCCCTCGGGGTTGATCGCGTTCCCTCCCCCCGGGACGAGGACCGTGCCGTCGCGGCTGAGCCCGACGGGCAGGGCGGTCTGGTACACGTCCGCCTTCTTGAGCGTGGCGCTGTCCCGCATCCCCGACGGCGAGCAGGACACATACGGCCCGCCCTGGGCCAGCGCCGTGCACATTCCCGGGACCTCGGCCACCGTCTCGCCGGTCGCCGCGTCCAGTGCCCAGGTGCTGCTGGGACTGGTGAGATGGAGGCGGTCGCCGTCGGAGACGACGTCCAGGGAGTACTGGTACGCCCTGTTGATCACTCGCTCCCACATCAGCTTCCGGTCGTCGGCCGAGAACGCGCGGAACAGCATGTTGCCCGTCGCGCCCTCCCCGGAGGCGCCCTCGTACGACGTGAAGATCCTTCCCTCGTGGACCCGCACCAGTGCCGGCCGGTAGCCGGGCTCGCCGGGCAGCTTGGCCACCGGCTCACCGGTCGCGAGGTCCAGCACGGCGAAGCCGTCACCGTCCGGCGCCTGCGTGTAGACCCGCTCCGCGTCCATGTCCACCGGGCCGAAGCCGACCACCCCCTGCGTCGTACCCTCCGCGGGATAGCGCCACTTGGGCGTCCCGTCCGAGGCGTCACGGGCCTCCAGCCACCCGCCCCGGATGCCCTGGTCGTCGGGCTCGGCCGCGAGGAAGGAGCAGACGAGGGTCGTGCCCCTGAGCGCGCAGCGCTCCGCCTCCTTGGGCTCCGAGGACTCCGCCGACCAGGGGGACCAGCCGTCGGGGGCCTTCGCGCGGTCCGTCGCGTCCGGGCCGAAGTCGCTCATGGTGCTCATCACGGTCACGTCGGAGGGCGGCGCGGACGAGCCGCCCGTACCGCCGCCGCCTCCACCGCCTTCGTTCTGTCCTTCGCCGGAGCCGCCTCCCCAGAGGGAGATCAGGACGGCCGTCACCACCCCGACGACGGCTGCGGCAGCGATCCCGATCCCCCACCTGAGCCGGTTGGCGCGGGCGGGGGGCGGAGTGGTCGGGACCGGGGCGGGCGGATTCCGTACCGGCGCCAGCAACGCCCGGCCCACCGCGACCTCGTACTCGCCGATCTGCTTCCGTACGCCCTCCGGCCACGGGAAGGCCCCTTCGCGCCGCGCCGGCGCCACTCCCGGACGGGCGGCGGCCGTCCCCGCCGGGTCCAGTGTCCGCAGCAACTCGCCCGTGGTCGGGCGCTGTTTCGGATCCGTGTGCAGGCAGGACGCGATCACCTCCCGCAACTCCACCGGCACGCCCGACAGATCGGCGCCACCCCGCGCGATACGGCTCACGACCGCCGCCAACTCCACGTCGTGGAAGGGGCCTTGGCCCGTCGCCGCGAAGCACAGCACCGCGCCGAGACAGAACACGTCGGACGCCGCCGTCACCGAGCGGTCCGCCGCCACATGCTCCGGCGACATGAAGCCCGGTGAGCCGACCATGACGCCGATCGCCGTGAGTGCGGTCGCGTCGTACGCCTGGGCGATACCGAAGTCGATCAGCCGGGGGCCGCCCGTACCGAGGATGACGTTGCCCGGCTTCAGGTCACGGTGCACGAGCCGCGCGCCGTGCACGGCGGCCAGCCCGCGCACCAGGTCCGCGCCCAGCTCCCGTACAGCCTCGACCGGCAGTGGTCCCGACCGCTCAACCGCCTCGTCCAGCGCCGGACCGACGACGTACTCGGTCGCCAGCCAGGGCCGTTCGGCATCCGGGTCGGCGTCGACCAGCGCGGCGACGTACGGGCTGCGGACCGCCCGCGCCGCCTGCGCCTCACGCCGGAACCGGAGTCTGAAATCCCCCTGGGAATCGGCGTCCTGGCGGACCGTCTTGAGGGCGGCCAGATCATGCGGTCCGCCGTCGGGCGGCAGCGCCAGGTGGACCGTGCCCATACCGCCGGAACCGAGACCGGCGAGCAGCCGGTAGGGCCCGACGTCGTACGGGGCGTGGGCATCGAGCGGGCGGAGCACGGCCTCAACTCCTCATCTGGACAGGATCACTGACACTCACTCAACTGTCAGCCGGGCAGTTCCGTCGAACGCACCGTCCCGTCGTGGAACATCAGGAACAACACCCCGCCGACCGAGATCAGCTCGGGCTCCCAGACCTGCCCGTCGATGTCGTCTCCGAGACCGCTTTCGGCCCGGTTGCCGGGCGCGCCCTCGATCCGCGATCTCGTCCCCCGCGGGGCATCGCCCGCCACCGGCAGCGTGTAGAGGAATTCGTTGTCGAGGAAGACGGCGGTGTTGCCGACGACCGACGCCTCGGAGCGCAGATACCGCCCGCCCTGCGGAGCGGGAGGGAACGTCCCCACCGTGCGCGGCGTGGGGTCGGCCCCCTTGTAGGTGTCGACGAGTTCCATCCGGGCGCTCCCGCTGTCCGGTGCGAGGAGATACGTACGCAGTCCCACCGTCACCAGATCCTGCGGCGGCAGATCCGAGTCGAACCCCGGTTGTCCGGTGTCGATCGGCAGCAGGGTCTCCGCGTCCAGGGCCACGCTGCCCCCGCCCTCGATCCCGCACAGCACCTCGCCGCCCCGCACGCGCACGCTCACGCAGTCGCCCCCGTCCTCACCCGGCACGGTGTACGGCGTCGGCTTGCCCGTACGCGCGTCGAACCCCGTCAGGCCGCCGTCCGTCGACGCGAGGAGGCGCCCGCCCGCGAAGGCGTCGGGGCCGAAGCCTCCGTAGCCGACCTCCGCCCCGACGTACGTCGACAGGGCGCGCTTCCACAGCGGCTTCCCCGTCCCGGCGTCGAAGGCGTGCACCTCGGTGCCCTCACCGCGCGTGGTGAAGAACGCGACTCCGCCGCCGACCATCGCCTCCCCCACGTTGGCCAGCCGCACCGTGCCCTCGGCCTTCAGGGGCTGCTCCCAGCGCACCGTGCCGTCCTTGAGGGACCGGGACCGCACCATGCCGCCCTCGGTGGAGAGCACCGAATCGCCGTGGATCACCGGGTTGGTGGCGTCGCCGGGGATGTACATACCGCTCGACGCGCCCAGCAGCGGCTCCGCGTCGGGCTCCGCAGACGGGGCCTTCCAGCGTGGCTTGCCGTCGGCCGCGCCGACCGCCTCCAGGCCGCCGTAGAACATGCGGCACACCAGGATCTCGCTGTTGAGGGAGCAGTCCCAGGGCCGGCCGCTCAGCTTCGCCGTCCACGGCTTCCAGCCGTCCGGACGGGCCGCCGGGTCGACAGGGAAGTGGCGGCTGCGGTCGGCCCCGTGCTTGTCGAGTCCGACGAGCGCGGACCGCGTGTCCGACCCCGAACCGGCCTCCGGAGCAGGGGACTTGGGGGCCGGATCGTCCTGGAGCGCGCGGATACCGAGGGCGCCCAGGACGCCGATCGTGAGCGCGCCGGCGACGACGGCGAGGATCGTGGTGCGTCGGCGACGGGCGTCGGACGACTGTGGTGGCGGCTGTCGCGGCGGGCCGGTGACGGTCTGCGCGCTGTGCACGGGGGAGGCGCCCGGCATGGTCGGTACGCGTCCCGCGACCGGACCGGCCGCCTGTACGGTGCGGGCCAGCTCCCCCTCGTACAGGGCGACTTGGGCCCGTACCTCCTCCGGCCAGACCACGGGGTCCGGGGCGCCGGCGTCCCGGAAGCGCGCTTCCAGCTCGATCGCGTCCGGGCGCGCCGAGGGGTCGGGCCGCAGACAGTCCTCGATCAGCGCGAGCAACTCGGCCGGTACGTCGTCGAGTCGGGCTTCGGCCTGCGAGACCCGGTACAGCACGGCCGCGACCGGCCCCGTACCGAAAGGGCCCTCGCCCGTGGCCGCGTAACAGAGCACGGAAGCCAGCGAGAAGACGTCGGAGGCGGAGACGACATGACGCCCGCCCAGCACATGCTCGGGTGACATGTAGCCCGGTGAGCCGATCATCGCGCCGGTCGCCGTCAGCGTGCTCGCGCCGAAGTCGCGGGCGATGCCGAAGTCGATGACGCGCGGACCGTCGGCGCCGAGCAGCACGTTCGCGGGCTTCAGGTCGCGGTGCAGGACGCGTGCGTGGTGGATTCCGCGCAGCGCCCGTACGAGACCGAGACCGAGGCTCCGTACCGTCTCGACCGGCAGCGGGCCGCTCTCCCGTACGGCGCGGTCCAGCGTCGGGCCCGCGACGTACTCGGTGGCGAGCCAGGGCGCGGGGGCGTCCGCGTCACCGGTCAACAGGCGCGCGGTGAAACCGCCTTCGACCGCGCGTGCGGTCGAAATCTCGCGCCGGAAGCGGTCGCGGAAGGCGTGTTCGCCGCTCGCGAGGAGATCGGCGCGCACGACCTTCACGGCGGCGAGCGACGCGGCCCCGCTGGTGGTGGGCCGGGTGTCGGCGCCCAGATACACCTCGCCCATGCCGCCCGCGCCGAGGCGGGCGAGTATGCGGTACGGCCCGACCTGACGTGGCGACCGTTCATGAAGCTCACCGAGCATCGGACGTGCGTCCCCCGTTCCCCGTTGGTTCTCGTACGTTCCTCGTGCGTGCCCCGACAGCTCCCCGACGGGTCCCCCGTCACTGCCGACACATCGGTCGCGACGGGTCCCGCCGCCGTCGGCACATCGGTCGAAAACGCTTGTGCCACAGCTCGGCCACAGGCGCCGCCTCAGTCTGTCCCGGCCCCTGGTGCTGTGCAAAGATCCCATGACATGCGGCAGTTGGCAGCTGACTGTCAGTCAGGAGAGGCACAGGCAACGTGGAAGCGCTGACCCCGGACGACCCGTCCCGTATCGGCCCGTACCGGCTCCTCGGCAGACTCGGCGCGGGCGGCATGGGCCGCGTCTTCCTCGCCAGGTCCGAGGGCGGCCGGACCGTCGCGGTGAAGCTCGTACGCCCGGAACTGGCCGAAGAGGACGAGTTCCGGCGGCGGTTCGCCCAGGAGGTCGCCGCCGCGCGCCGGGTCGGCGGCGAGTGGACCGCGCCGGTCCTCGACGCCGACACCGACGCCCGCGAGCCGTGGGTCGCCACCGGCTACGTCCCCGGGCCCTCGCTGCACGCCGTGATCGCCGGCCGGCCGCAGCCGCTGCCGGAGCGGTCGGTGCGCATCCTCGCCCACCGGCTCGCGCAGGCGCTCACCGCCATCCACACCGCCGGTCTGATCCACCGCGACCTCAAGCCCGCCAACGTACTGGTGACCATCGACGGTCCGCGCGTCATCGACTTCGGGATCGCCCGCGCGCTGGACGCCGTCACCGGCGACAACCGGACACGTACGGGTGTCGTGATCGGGTCGCCCGGCTACATGTCTCCCGAGCAGGTGCGCGGCGAGACGCTGACGCCCGCGAGCGACGTCTTCTCGCTGGGCTCGGTGCTCGCCTTCGCCGCGACGCGGCGCCAGCCGTTCGGTACGTCCACGAGCGGTATGCACGCGGTGATGTTCCGCATCGCGCAGGAGGAGGCGGATCTCGCGGGGCTGCCCGACGGCCTCGCGGACCTGGTGCGCAGATGTCTGGCGAAGGACCCGGCCGAACGGCCCACACCGGCGGAGGTCGCCGACCTCACGGCGGACGAGGCGAACGAGGGTGACGACACCGACCTGCCGTGGCTGCCCGGCTCGGTGCTCGCGGACCTCGGGCGCCGCTCCGCGGAGCTGCTGGAGGCGGAGACGCCCGCCTCGCCGCTCCCGGCGCGTCCGGCGGGGCCGCCCGCACCGTCCACCCCACCGCCGCCGCTGAACCCGCCCGCGCCCTCCACCCCACCGCCACCGGTGACTCCGCCCCCGACTGCGGTCGAGACCCCGGCGCCCACGCCGCCGCCGAGCGCACCGGCGCCCACCCCGACACCCACCCCGGCACCGACCCCGCCTCCCACCGCGACGGCCACTCCGACTCCCGCCCCGCTGGGCGTGTTCGGGGCGCCCACCGCCGTACAGGAGCCGCGTCCAGCGCGCGGCAGACGCACCGCGCTCGTCGTCGCGTCGGTCGTCGTGGCCGCCGCGCTGATCGCGGGCGGGGCGACGTACGCGGTGATGAGCCTCGGCGGCGGCAACGGGCAGGACGACAGGAACAACTCCGGCGCGGACGAGGGCGCGAAGGACAGGTCCTCGGACAAGCAGACGCCGTCGGACGAGGATTCCGACGCGTCCGACGCGTCAGGGGCCTCCGCCCCGCCCGCGGTCGAGGGCGTCATCGGCAAGGAGTACCTGGGCACGTGGCAGGGCCCGGGGAAGAACGACGACGAGGAGGTCTCGCTCCGCCGACTGAAGATCACTCAGGGCTCGGTGGGCGCGGACGTCGTCACGACGTTCAACTCCTTCGACGACCTGCTGTGCGAGGGCGCGGCGAAGCTGGTCTCGTTCGACAACCTGATGGTGCTGGAGTCCCGGGCGGTCACGAGCATCCCCGAGGACGGCTGCTCCGACGGCGGCCGGCAGACCGTCCGCGCGAACGCCGACGGCACGCTGACCTGGACCGGCGGGGACAGCGGCGAGACGGCCGTCCTCACCAAGTTCACCGAGTCCGCCGAGCCGATCCCGGCGGGCTTCCTGGGCACCTGGACGATGGAACCGTCCACCGACGAGGAGAGCACGAGCGAACCCGGGGACAGGACGACCCTCGTACTGAGCCAGGGAAAGTCCGGCACGGTCGTCGCCAAGTACACCGGTGACAGCGCCTCGTACCACTGCGAATGGGAGAGCGTCCTGGTCGACGCGAAGCCCGACGGCCTGCGTCTGGGCCCGCAGTCGGTGACGGCGTCCGAACCGGAGGAGGAATGCGACGCGTTCGGCTCCCGCACGGTGAAGATGAAGGGCACGGACGCGCTCACCCTCACCTGGCTGGACAACGAGGACGAACCGACGACCTACCGCCGCGCCGGCTGACCCGTCGGCCGACCGGCTCAGAACGAACGCCGCCCCGGTGGCTGTTACGGCCACCGGGGCGGAGCTGTCGTTCTGTGGAGTTGCGGAGGTGCTGTCGAACCCGTGGGCTACAGGAACGAGTTGATCTGGATCGTCTCCGTACGGCCCGGACCCACGCCGATCGCGGAGATCGGGGCGCCCGACATCTCCTCCAGCGCCTTCACGTAGTCCTGCGCGTTCTTCGGCAGGTCATCGAACGTCTTCGCCTTGCTGATGTCCTCGGTCCAGCCCGGCAGGTACTCGTAGATCGGCTTCGCGTGGTGGAAGTCGCTCTGGCTGTACGGGAGTTCCTCGACGCGCTTGCCGTCGATCTCGTACGCGACGCAGACCGGGATCCGCTCCCAGCCCGTGAGCACGTCCAGCTTGGTGAGGAAGAAGTCCGTCAGGCCGTTGACCCGCGTCGCGTAGCGGGAGATCACCGCGTCGAACCAGCCGCAGCGGCGGTCGCGGCCCGTCGTGACGCCACGCTCGCCGCCGATGCGGCGCAGTGCCTCGCCGTCCGCGTCCAGCAGTTCCGTAGGGAAGGGGCCCGCACCGACGCGTGTCGTGTACGCCTTGAGGATGCCGATGACCCGGCTGATCTTCGTGGGGCCGACACCGGCGCCCGTACAGGCGCCGCCCGCGGTCGGGTTCGACGAGGTCACGAAGGGATACGTGCCGTGGTCGACGTCCAGGAGGGTGCCCTGGCCGCCCTCGAAGAGGACGACCTTTCCGGCGTCGATCGCGTCGTTGAGGACGAGCGTCGTGTCGCTGACGTACGGACGCAGCTTGTCCGCGAAGACCAGCAGCTCCTCCACGATCTTCCCGGCCTCTATGGCACGCCGGTTGTAGAGCTTGGCGAGGATCTGGTTCTTGAAGTCCAGCGCCGCGTCGACCTTCTGGATCAGGATCGACTCGTCGTAGAGGTCCTGGACGCGGATACCGACCCGGTTGATCTTGTCGGCGTACGTCGGGCCGATGCCACGGCCCGTCGTGCCGATCTTCCGGGAACCGAGGAACCGTTCCGTCACCTTGTCCATCGTGGTGTGGTACGAAGTGATCAGATGCGCGTTTCCGCTGATCAGAAGCTTCGACGTGTCAACGCCACGGTCGTTGAGCCCACTCAGCTCGGAGAGCAGGACGGCCGGGTCGATGACAACGCCGTTGCCGATCACCGGCGTGCATTCGGGCGAGAGGATTCCGGAAGGGAGGAGATGCAGCGCGTATTTCTGGTCGCCGACGACGACCGTGTGGCCGGCGTTGTTGCCGCCCTGGTAGCGCACCACATAGTCCACGGATCCACCGAGCAGGTCGGTGGCCTTTCCCTTGCCTTCGTCACCCCACTGAGCACCGAGCAGCACAAGTGCGGGCACAGGCGTACACCCCTTCCGGGCGGGGCATGTCCAAGGTCAGGGAACGTACATACGCCGGACGCGGACGTGCGAAATCTCGCACGAAACCGTCCGTCTGTGTATGACAAAGCCTGAGCCGTCGAACCGGTTGCCCCGGAATAGACCAAGCCCCTGGCGCAATAGCGCAAGGGGCTCTTGCACAAAGATGCTACCCGAGGAAGGACCGAGGTGTCGGCTCCAGAGCCCGCCGAGAACGGTGCGCAACAGCTTCTGGTGGTCATCGACCCGGTCGCCCGCCGGACCGACGGCGAATCAGTCCGGATCGCGAAAGATGTGTTGAGCGCGGGCGCGACCGCGAAAATCTGTCTGCCCGACGGGCCGGCGGAGTTCGCGCGGGTGCTGGCCCGCAGAGGCTCGCGGCGGCCGGTGGTGGTCGGCGACGACCGCGCCCTGCTGCGGACGGTCGCCCTGCTGCACCGGGAGCGCGACCTGTCCGCGGGCGCGCTGTCGTTGGTGCCGGTCGGGGTCTCGGTCGAGCTGGCGCACTCGCTCGGCGTGCCCACGGGCGCGGTCGCCGCGGCGCGGGCGGTGCTCGACGGGGTCGTGCGGCGGCTGGATCTGCTCGTCGACGACAGCGACGGTGTGGTGCTGGGGGATCTGCGGATCCCGGCGCCGCCGGCGGCCGACGGGCAGTCGGGGCGCGGTGGCGGGCCGGGAGGCTCGTCCGTCTGGGACACCTGCCGGTCCCTGGTCCGGACGCTGGTCAAACCGGTGCCACAGGTGCTCGCCGTCCACACGCACCGGCTGCGCGTGGAGGCGGACGGTGTCGTGCTGAGCGATCTGGACGAGCCGGTCGAGGCCGTGACGGTGCGCTCGCGCGGCGGCCGGGCGGAGGTCGTGATCCGTACGCACTCCTCGGCCGAGCCGATCACCGCCAGCGCGCTGTCGGTGACGGTCTCGGGCGCGGACTTCCGCTACCGGGCGGACGCGGCGGTGACCGGCCCGGTGCGGACGCGGACCTGGACGCTGCGGGCGGGGGCGTGGGGGCTGACCTTGCCGGCGGAGGCCTGACCGGCGGGGTCCTGTTCAGTTCCCGAGCTGCTCCGCCCGGTGCTTCGCCCAGCGTTCCATCAGCGATCCGAGCTCCACCTCCAGGAACTGGAAGAACTCCATCGTCTCGTTGATCCGGCGCCCTTGAGGGGTGTCGAGGCCGAAGTGGTCGAGGCCCTCCTTCATGGTGTCCCGCCAGCGCCGCAGCATGGAGTCGCGGTTGGTCAGCGCCTCGTACCACTGGTTGCCCTGGACCCGGTAGCGCTCGCGGCGGGAGCCCGGTTCGCGTTCGCGGATGACCATGTTGACCTGCGCGAGATAGCGGATCGCGCCGGAGACGGCCGCCGGGCTGACCTTCAGCTGCTCGCCGAGTTCGGCGGAGCTCATGACGCCGCGCTCGGAGGAGAGCAGCGCGGCGAAGACCCTGGCCGGCATGCGCGTCATGCCGGCCTCGACGAGCTGGGCCGCGAAGCGCTCCACGAACTGTGAGGTCGCGGCCGCCTCGCCACGGTCACCGCCATGAGCGTCGTCGCGAATCTCGTCACGGCCGTCTTCCCGCCGCCGCTCACCCATGCGCTGACCTCAGTCTCTGTCTCTGTGCTCACGGCGTCCTCGTGCCGTCAACGCCTGGATCAAGTATATCCAGCCGTTTATACGCTTCCTTAACTTCACAAGTTTCAAAAGTAGCGTACTTTCCAAGTCTATGAAGAAGGCAATCACCGTCGCCGGACTGCACAAGTCGTTCGGCCGGACTCACGCACTGGACGGCCTCGACCTCGCCGTCGACTCCGGTGAGGTCCACGGCTTCCTCGGCCCCAACGGCGCCGGCAAGTCCACCACCATCCGCGTCCTGCTCGGGCTGCTGCGCGCCGACTCGGGCGCCGCCCAGCTCCTCGGCAAGGACCCGTGGAAGGACGCCGTCGCCCTGCACCGCCGGCTCGCCTACGTGCCCGGCGACGTCGAGCTGTGGCCGAACCTCACCGGCGGTGAGGCCATCGACCTGCTCTCCAAGCTGCGCGGCGGCCTGGACCGGCAGCGCAGGGACGAGCTGATCGAACGGTTCGACCTGGACCCGACCAAGAAGGGCCGGGCCTACTCCAAGGGCAACCGGCAGAAGGTCGCCATCGTCGCCGCGCTCGCGTCCGACGCCGAACTGCTGCTCCTGGACGAGCCCACGGCCGGCCTCGACCCGCTCATGGAGGTCGTCTTCCAGGACGTCATCCTCCAGGCGAAGGCCGCCGGCAAGACGGTGCTCCTGTCCAGCCACATCCTGGCCCAGGTCGAGAAACTCTGTGACCGCGTGAGCATCATCCGGCAGGGCCGGAACGTGCAGTCCGGCACGCTCACCGAGATGCGGCACCTGACCCGTACGACCGTCGAGGCCGAGACCGAGCGCGCGGTCACCGGGCTCGACGCCATGGCCGGGATCCACGCGGTGCGGGTGACGGACCTCAGGGTGCACTTCGCCGTCGACGGCGCGCACCTGGACGCCGCGATCCACAGGCTCGGCGAGTTCGGCATCCGCAGCCTGATCAGCCACCCGCCGACCCTCGAAGAGCTGATGCTGCGCCACTACGGCGACGAGCTGGCGGCCAACGGCCACAGTGGGGCCGCCCGATGACCACCGTCACGGCACCCGCCGCCGGCCGCGCCTCCGCGCCCGCCCGGATCGGCGCCGGCGCCCTCGCCGGCACCGGGACCCTGATCCGCTTCGGTCTGCGCCGGGACCGCGTCCGTATCCCTATCTGGGTGGTCGCCCTCACCCTCGGCACGACGTCCACGGTCACCGAGTTCAAGACGCTGTACTCCACCGCCGAGGAACGCGCCTCGGCCGTCGGCTCCATGGACAGCCCCGCAGCGCTCGCCATGACCGGCCCGCGCCACTACCTCACCGACTACAACATCGGCTCGATGATGGGCCACCAGCTGATCGGCTTCATGGCCGTCCTGGTCGGTCTGATGAGCGTCCTGATCGTCACCAGGCACACCCGCGACGAGGAGGAGACCGGCCGCGCCGAGCTGGTGCGCTCCACCGTCGTCGGACACCACGCGCAACTCGCGTCCGCGCTGGTCGTCGCCGCCGTCGCCAACCTCGCGCTCGCCGCCCTGCTGACGCTGAGCGTCCTCTCGGCGGGCGTCGACGGGATCGCCACCGGCGAGGCGCTGCTCTACGGGCTCACGCTCGCCGCCATCGGTCTCGTCTTCGCGGGCGTCGCCGCGATCACCACGCAGATCACCGCCCATACGCGCGGCGCCGCCGGCATGGCGCTCGCCGTGATCGGTGTCGCCTATGTGCTGCGCGCCTCCGGCGACGTGGGCAACGACGCGCTGTCCTGGCTGTCACCCATCGGCTGGGGCCAGCGCACATACGTCTTCGTCGACAACCGCTGGTGGCCGCTGCTGCTCTGTCTGGGCCTCGCCGCGCTGACCGCCGCCACCGGCTTCGTACTGAGCACCCGGCGCGACGTCGGCGCGGGGCTGCGCTCCTCCCGGCTCGGCCGGCGTACGGCCTCCGGCGCGCTCACCCGGCCTCTCGGCTTCGCGCTGCGGCTGCACCGGGGGACCCTGCTGGGCTTCGGCGCGGGACTGTTCCTGATGGGCGTGATGTACGGCTCCATCCTCGGCGAGGCCGCCGACATGGTGAAGGACATCGAGCAGCTCCAGGAAGCGCTGGAGAAGATCGGCGGCGTGTCCGTCGCCGAGTCGTTCGCCTCGATGATCATGGTCGTCATCGCCGTCGTCGCCGCCGTGTACGTGGTGATGGCCACGCTTCGGCCGCGCGCCGAGGAGAGCGCGGGCCGCGCCGAACCGCTGCTGGCCACCGGCCTCTCCCGCGACCGCTGGGTGGGCGGCCATGTCGCCGTCGCGCTCGCGGGCGGTACGGCGCTGTTGCTCGTCGCCGGGCTGGGCTTCGGCGTCTCGGGCGCCGCGTCGGTCGGGGACGGCGGTCTCGTCCTCCAACTGGTCGGCGCCGCCCTGGCGTACGCGCCGGCGCTGTGGGTGACCGTCGGCGTGGCCGTGGTGCTCTTCGGCTGGTTCCCGCGGGCCGGAACGGCGGCCTGGATCGTGCCCGTGTACGCGTTCCTGGTCGGGTATCTCGGGTCGATCCTCCAGTTCCCGGACTGGATGAACAACCTGTCGCCCTTCGGGCACGTACCCCAGCTGCCGGCCGCCGGGATGAGCTGGACGCCCATGCTCGTCCTGACCGCCCTCGCGGCCGGGCTGATCTGGCTCGGCCTCGCCGGCTTCCGCCGCCGGGACCTGGAAACCAAGTGACGGCCGGGGGTGTGACGCTCCACGGGGGAGGGCGTCACACCTCCACCAGCAGCTCCTTCACCCCGCGGATCACATACCCCGGCTTCCACTGCGGCTCGGCGACGAGCCGCAGTGTCGGCGCCCGGCGCAGCAACTCACCGAACGACGCGCTCAGTTCGAGCCGACCGAGCGCCGCGCCCAGGCAGTAGTGGATCCCCGCGCCGAACGTCAGATGCGGATTGTCGGTGCGGGTGAGATCGAGGGTGTCCGGGCGGTCGAAACGGGCCGGGTCGCGGTTGGCCGAGCCGAAGAGGAGCGCGAGCTCGGCCCCGCGTGGCACGACCGTGCCGTCGATCTCTATGTCGTCGAGCACCCACCGCTCGAACATCTGGAGCGGTGTGTCGTACCGCAGCAGTTCCTCCACAGCTGTGGACAACGACGCCTCCCCGGACCGCAGGGCCGCGAGCTGCTCGGGGTGCCGGAACAGCGTCCACCAGCCGTTGGCGGTGGTGTTGACCGTCGCCTCGTGTCCCGCGTTGAGCAGGAGCGCACAGGTCGAGATCGTCTCCTGCTCGCTCAGCCGGTCCTCCTCGTCCTGTGCCGCGATCAGCGCGGAGAGCAGATCCGCACCGGGCGCGGCCCGCCTGGCGGCGATCAACTCCCGCAGGTAGTCGGTGAATTCGAGCGACGACCGGACCGCCCGCCGCGCCACCTCCTCCGTCGGATTCAGCTCGTACATCGCGCACATGTCGGCCGACCAGGGCCGCAGCAGCCCCCGGTCCGCCACCGGGACACCGAGCATCTCGGCGATGACGGCGACCGGCAGCGGCTCCGCCACCTCGGCGAGCAGATCGCCGCCGCCCGCCGCGCACAGCCCGCCCACCAGCTCGGCGGCGAGCCGCCCCACGGTGGGGGCGAGCGCCTCGACCCTGCGCGGTGTGAACGCCTTCGACACCAGACGCCGGATCCGGGTGTGGTCCGGCGCCTCCAGGTCGAGCAGCCCGTTGCCGTTGAGGATGTGGAACGGCTCGTGCGCCTCCGGTGTGGGCGTCCGGCCGAACTCCTCGTGCGTGAAACGGTGCAGATACGTCCGCCCCAGCCGCCGGTCCCGCAGCAGGGCCGACACGTCGGAGTGGTGCGGGACCAGCCACTGCCGCGACGGCTCGAAGTAGTGGAGCCGGCCACGGTCGCGCAGCTCCCTGTATGCGGGATACGGGTCGGCCACGAAGCCGGGCGACCAGGGGTCGAAGGATGCCATGCCCGAACGCTACTGACCCGCACCGCGCGGACGCCACGGCCCCGCCATCTCGCCCCGGACGCCGTCCCGCCCGCCGTCCCGGACGCACCCAGCGCTCACCCCGCGCTCACCCCGGGGTGACGAGCCTCGCCTCGTACGCGAACACCGCCGCCTGCGTCCGGTCCCGCAGTCCCAGCTTCACCAGGATGCGGCTCACATGCGTCTTGATCGTGGACTCGGCGACGACCAGATGCGCGGCGATCTCCGCGTTCGACAGCCCCTGCGCGATCAGGACCAGCACCTCGGTCTCGCGCTCCGTCAGCTCCCCCATCTGCGCCAGCGCCGGCGGGCGCGGGGACTCCGCCAGCTTGGAGAACTCCGTGATCAGCCGGCGCGTCACCGTGGGCGCCAGCAGCGCCTCACCCGACGCCACCACCCTTACA
The DNA here is from genome assembly GCF_042725135.1 of Streptomyces sp. NPDC060366. NCBI lineage: Bacteria > Bacillati > Actinomycetota > Actinomycetes > Kitasatosporales > Streptomycetaceae > Streptomyces > Streptomyces sp. NPDC060366. The sequence continues at coordinate 218,471 of NZ_JBHXDC010000006.1, forward strand.
CCGTCGGCCAGTTGGCGCGCCGACGCGTCCTTCAGCAGGAAGCCCGAGGCCCCCGCCCGCAGTGCCTGGTACACATACTCGTCCAGGTCGAACGTCGTCAGCACGAGGACCTTCGCGTCCGCGTCCGCCGCCACGATCTCCCGTGTCGCCTCGATGCCGTTCAGCTCCGGCATCCGGATGTCCATCAGGACCACGTCGGGGCCGAGGGCAGCGACCTGGGTGACGGCCTCGCGGCCGTTCACCGCCTCACCGACGACCTCGATGTCCGGCATCGCGTTCAGCAGGACCGAGAAGCCCTCGCGGACCATCACCTGGTCGTCGACGATCAGCACGCGGATCGTCATGACGGCTTCCCGTCGGTCTGCGGAGCCGTACCCAGGGGCTCGTCCCTGGGCTCGTCCCCCTCCTGGGCGGCGACCGGTATGTACGCCGCCACCTCGTATCCGCCGTCCGGCAGGAGCTTCGCCGTCATCTCGCCGTTCAGCATGCTCACCCGCTCCCTCATCCCCGTGATGCCGTGCCCCGCCCCCGGTGAGGGCTTCACCAGCCCTTGCGGCGGCGTGTTGACTATCCGCAGGCCGAGCCCGCCGAGCACGTACGAGACCTCCACCTTCGCCGTCGCCCCCGGCGCGTGCCGCAGGGCGTTGCTGAGCGCTTCCTGGATGATGCGGTACGCCGACAGCTCGACGCCCTGCGGCAGATCCCGCACCGCTCCGGTCACCGCCTTCTCCACGGTCAGCCCCGCCTCCCGCACGTTGGACAGCAGCCCTTCGAGGTCACCGAGGGTCGGCTGCGGGGCGTCGGGGGCGTCGTAGTCCTCGGCCCGTACGACTCCGAGGACCCGGCGCAGCTCGGTCAGCGCGGCCACCGCGTTCTCCCGGATGGTGGCGAAGGCCTTCTCCAGCTCGGGCGGTGGATTCTCGACGCGGTAGGGCGCCGCCTCCGCCTGGATGGCGACGACCGACATGTGGTGCGCGACGACGTCGTGCAGCTCGCGGGCGATGGTGGTGCGCTCTTCGAGGAGCGTGCGCCGGCTGCGCTCGACCGCGTTGACGCTGAGCTGCACCTCCACTTCCTTCCTCGCGTCGCGGCGGATGTGTACCGCCGAGACGGTCAGCAGGATGAGCGCCGAGACGAAGAGCATGGGCGCGCTGGTCGAGCCGTAACCGCGGCCGCCGAAGAGCGCCCCGACGAACAGCGAGTACACCAGCGTGAGCACCCACATCCAGGCCGCGGTACGCGGGCCCGTCCGTATCGCGACGATCGTCATCACGACCAGATACGCGGCGAAGGCGGAGGGCGTCCATGGCCAGTCGGAGTAGTAGGAACCCAGCATGCCGGTGACCACGGTGACGGCGAGGGCCAGCCACCAGGCCGCGACCGGCCTGACGAGAACCAGCAGGACCGGCGCCACCGTGATCAGGTCGAAGCCCGTCCCGTTGGCCATACCGATCATCAGCGCGAACAGCGCGCAGCCGGCGATCACGGCGTGCGGGAACCATCCCGCGTACTCACGGATCGCCCCCGGCAGGCGACGCGTGATGGGTCCGTCCGTCGCCATGCGCGGCAGCGGCCGGTAGGCGAAGGCGTCGTGGAAGAGGTCTTGGCGCAGGCCCCTGAGCAGGCCGTCGGCCAGGCGGAACTCGGGGCTCCGGGCTTTCCCGGTCGCGGCCTTCGCCGCCGTCGTCTGTGTATTGGTCACGTTTTCAAAGGTAAGGGGAGGGACGGGCACCGGTCGTCACCAGTGATAGGGATCCTTTCCCATCCCTCCCAGGTACTACGAGGGCACCCGCGAGAGCTATACGCGGTCGCCCGCGTACCCCCGGTGAGCCACTTCTACGACCGGGAACGGAACGCGTCCGCGTGCTCGGCCGCCCACTGCGCGAACGTACGCGCGGGCCGCCCCGTGACCTCCGCCACCGTGCCGATCGGGGTCCGGCCCTCGGGCGGGGTGTTCCCGTACACCTCCAGCAGGAATCCGATCACTTCCTCCGGCTGCCCGGCCGCCCGCCACTGCTCGACGGCCTGCTCCTCGGACAGCTCGACCACCTCGATCTTCCGGCCGCGCGCCCCGGCCAGCGTGTCCGCCTTGTCCTGGATGGTCAGCGCCTCGGGCCCGGTGATCAGGTACGACTTGCCGCCGTGCCCGTCCTCGGAGAGCGCGACGGCGGCGACGGCGCCGATGTCGCCCTCGTGGACCATGGCGCTCAGCCGCCCGACGAACGGCTCACGCACGGCGTCGTCGGCGCGGATGCCCTCCGCCCACTCCAGCGCGTTGGCCATGAACTCGACGGGCATGATCACGGTCCAGTCGATGCCGCCCGCCTTGACGGCGTCCTGGAGGGGGGTGTCGCCACCGCCGTTGAGCACGGTGATCCGCCGCACCCCGGCCGTGGCCGCCAGCTCGACGATCTCGGGACCCGTCTCCAGCGGTGCGAAGAGGCCGCCGTCGAAGGTGATCAGATGCAGGCCGGTGACGCCTTCCAGGGCGGGGACGAGCGAGGCCGGATCGGCGAGGTCACCGCGTACGACCTCGACACCGTCGGGGAAGTCGGCCTTGGCCGGGTCACGGGTCAGGGCCCGGACAAAGTGGCCGCGGCTGAGCAGTTCGAGGACGATCTGCCGGCCCACCGTGCCGGTCGCGCCTGTCACAAGGTTCACGTTCGCGTTCGCGTTGTTGGTCATGTTCCGAAGGTAGGAGGGCTTGCGGTCAGCTTCTGTCCGCAAGTCCCGCCCGCGAACCCCCGTAGGCCCGCGAGTCCCGCGACCCGGCGGGTGTCAGTACGCGAGCTGCGCCAGTTCCTCGGCCACGACCGCGCAGGCGTCGGCCCCGGGGTCGACCGGCGCGTAGTGCCCGACGTCCTCCAGGAGCGTGATGCCCACCATCTCGCCGGCCCTGGCGGCGGCGTCGACGTACGCCTCGGCGACGGCCTGCGGCACGACGATGTCGTTCCGGCCCTGCACGACGGCGGTGGCGATCCCGGTGGGCAGCAGTGCCGACGGGTCCGCACTGTCCCCGCGCGCCTTCAACTCGCTCTCTCCGCCGAGGAGTTGCGCGACGGCCCCGCCACAGACGCCCAGCTCGACGGCGGTGGTGAAGTCCGCGATGGGCGCGATCGCGACGACCCCGCGCAGCCGCGGCGGCGCGTCCAGCCGCCATGGCGACCCCACGGGCAGCACATGCCGCGCCGTGGCCCACAGCGCGAGATGACCACCCGCTGAGTGCCCGGTGACCACGATCCTGCGCGGGTCGGCCTGCGGCAGGGCGTCGGCGACGAGCGCGGGCAGCGCGTCCATGACGGTGGCGATGTCGTCGAACGTCTCGGGCCACCGACCGGCGACGGGCCCGTCCCCGGAGCCGCCGGCCTCGCCCTCGTTCCCCCGCCGGTACTCCACGTTGGCCACGGCGAAGCCGCGCCGGGCGAGGAAGCCGGCGAACGGCGTCAGATGCCGCCGGTCGTAGGGCGCGCGCCACGCCCCGCCGTGCAGCACGACCACCAGCGGCACACCATCGAGCCCACCGCGCGGCGCGTAGAAGTCGACCACCTGATCAGGGTGCTCCCCGTAGGCCGCGGTGACATCCGGCTCCACCCCCGGGCGCGCGAACAGCGCCTCGGACTCGGCGAGGTCACGGGCGACCGCAGCGACATCGGGGGAGTCATGGGCGGCGGAACCCGTCATGCTGCTCCAACCTTTCGATGAGAGACCCGAATTGGCCTGATCAGCGCGGACGCTATCAGCATCCACGCCCCGGGTTTACGGCCCGGCCTCACCTCGACGCCCCCGTCACGGCCCCCGTGACAGCCCCGCCCGCGGCCCCGTCACCCCGTGCCACCACCCGGACACCACCGCGCGCGGTCCTCATGCGTCGGCGTCGGCGCGACCCCGCCCGGCGCCGTCGTCACCGACCGCCTCCGCCTCACCTGTCGCCATCACCGCAGATCGCGCGGTCGAGCAGCGTCTGGACCGCCTTCTCGGCCCTGAACAGCGACTCGTCGTCCGCCTTCTTGCCGCTCGCGTTGAGGACCACCGTCCGCTGCCCGTCGTCGCTGACGGCCGTCCGTACGGTCTGGCCTTCGAGGTCGCCGCCGTGACCCCAGCGGTACCCGCCGCAGCTCAGCGGCTGCCGCATCACCCCGAGCCCGTAGTGCAGCCCCGGGAAGATCTGCTGGAAGTCCGCGCCCGCGGGCACCGCACTGCGCAGCTCCGCCATCTGGGCCGGCGGCAGCAGCCGCCCGCGCTGAAGGGCCGTCAGGAACCGGTCCAGGTCCCGCTCGCCGGTGATCAATTCACCGGCGGCCGTCGCCCACGAGACGTTACGGATGCTGGTGTCCGTCCAGCCGGTGGACCCCGCGAACTGCTGGTAGGAGTGCGTGTACGGCCCCTTGAGGCTCGGGTCGTCACCGGGGGCGTACGTCTGTGTGAGCCCCAGCGGGCGGACGATACGGTCGCGGACCTCCGTGTCCCACGACTTGCCCGTCACCTTCTCGATGATCATCCCGGCGACGATGTAGCCGGTGTTCGAGTAATTCCACTCGGGATCGGGGTCGTTCGGGTCCGCGGGGTCGAAGTCCGGCCGGTGCTTCATCGCCCCGGCCACGGCCTCCTCGGGCTCGTAGTGGTCGAACCGGGTCCGCTCGAAGTCCGCGGCCGTGTTCCCGGTGTCCTCGGTGAAGTCGTAGTTGTAGAGCCCGCTGGTGTGCTGGAGCAGATGGCGCACGGTGATGCGGCTGCCGTCGTTGCCGTTCCCCGCCACGAGACCGGGCAGCCACTCCTCGACGGTGTCGTCCAGCGACAGCCGTCCCTCGGCGACGAGTTGGAGGACGACCATCGACACGAACGTCTTGGTGACGCTGGCCGCGCGGAAGTCGGCCGCGTGCGAAACCGGCCGTCCGGTGCCGAGTTCGGCCTCCCCGCCCACGGCGTACGTACGGCGCTGCCCGTCGCGCACCTGTACGGAGACGCCGATGTACCCGGCCTTCTTCAGCGTCCGGTCCACCTCACGCTGCAACTGCTTCTGCGACAGCGCGGCCCCGGCGGAGTCCCGGCCGCCCTCTTTCCCGTGCGCCGGCGCGGGCCCGGCGGACACCCCGAGGGACACCGCGCACACGGCGGCGGTGACGAGCGCGGTGACCACGGGCAGCCGCGGTCGGCGTGAGGTCTTCGACTGAGTGCTCATGGTCGTCAAGCTTGGTCCGGGGCACCGGCCCGATCCATGAAGCAGGCCACCCGACACGAGGTGGGGATACCCCCAGGACGGAATCAAGTACCGCCTCAAGCAGCCCCTCGGCGCGTCACGACCGACCGCCGAACTGCCAGTGGTGAACCTCGATGTCGGCGTACCCGTCCGGCGTCAGCACCGCGCGCGCCGTCTCCGGGTCCGGCGCCCGCAGCAGCGCCGCCGTACCCACCCAGGTCCCGCCGTCGTCGGACAGCAGCGGCCCGTACGCGATCAACTCGTCCAACTCGACCCGCGCGGACGGTGGTTCGAGATCGACGGCCGCTCCCACGCCGAGCCCGAGCACCAGATACCGGTCGCCTTCCTCGGGTCCTCCGGGGAACTCCCACATGGTGCGCCCCAGGGTGTTGCGCCACCGCCGCAGCAGCACGTCGCGGTACACACCCGCCTGATAACCGGGCTCGTCGAAGGCGAACGCGCGGGCGACGCCCGGATCCGGCAGATCGAGGATGTGCACACTGCCCGTGGGCGTGTCACCGTCGTCGGCCATGGTCGGCCCACGGGCGATCATCTGCGCCGCGTACCCGTCCATGTAGGACCAGTGCGCTTCCAGCAACTCAAGACGCAGAGCCAGGGAACCGGGCCGATCGCGGTGATAGCAGAGGAACTCCATGCCCTCAGTCTTCATCACCGGGAAGACCCGTCCCCCTCGCCCCCCGCGTTGCGGACAACCCGTCCCCCTCGCCCCCGCGTTCAGGCACCGGTATGCGTGTGGGCGGCCCAGACGGTGGGGGTGACCGGGTAGCCGGCGCGCAGCCGACGGGTGGCGTGGTGCAGGGCCTCGGGGGACAGGGCCGGATCGGGCGGGGCTGTCCCCCCGGCGGTGAGCCGGGCGTAGAAGTCGGTCGCGAGCTGGTGGGCGGCGCGGTCGGCCACCGGCCACTGGGTGCCCACCACGTGCGGGTAGCCCGCGAGTTGGAACGCGCCGGTCAAATGGAGCGCCTCGTCGGCCAGCCGCGGGGCGGTCAGCGTGGTGTTGCAGGCGGAGAGAAAGGCCAGCCCGCCGTCCAGGCGCAGAGCGCCGATGTCGGCGACCGTCAGCGGATCCGTCCGGTGGTCCCGGAGAATCAGCCGCCCGCGCCAGGGGTCGGTCCGGTGGGGCTCGCTGTGACATGCGAAGTGCGCCACCTGGTGGTGGGGGAGCGCCGCGAGCACGGTGGAGCGGGTCGGGTGGGCAAGGGCCTCGGCGCCGGGGACGAGCCCGGTGAGGAGCTCGGCCTCGGTCGCCGCTCCCTCCAGCGGTCCGGCGTCGGGAGCGTCGGGGACGGCGACGATCGCGGTCCGGATCCCCGGCCCGGCCCGGCGCTCGCGGGCGCGGGCCAGTCCGCGCACGGTGGCGGTGTAGGAGGAGACGACCCGGTCCAGCACGGTGCGCGGCGCGCCGCGCCGCGGGGAGTCGTCGGCCAGGTCCTCGTGATGGCCGGCGGCGTGCAGCGGCAGGTAGGCGAGAAGGCCGACGGGGCACCACCACACCCGCGGCCAGGGCTCGCCCGGGGCCGGGGGTCCGGTGTGACCGAGGGCGGTCAGAACGGGTTCGGTGACCGTGTCCCAGAGCCAGGTCAGGACGTCCAGGATGTCGCGCTGGGCCGCGCGGCGGCCGACGGGATCCAGGGCGGGGTCGGCGGTGGCGTCGATGGCCGTCCCCAGCGTCACGATGCGGCGCACGGCCTCCGCCTCGGTGAGACCGCTGAGAGGCACGACGTGTACGGGGTCGCCGGGATCACCGGTGAGGACCAGCGCGTCGCAGCGTGCCGGGGCGGCGGAGACGTACACCACCGGGCCCCCGGCGGCCCGGGCGGAGAGCTCGGCCGCTCCCGGGGGCGCGAGAAAGCCGGAGAAGCCGTCGAGGGAGCGGATACGCCTGAGCAGTCCGTCCCATTCGGCCTGTGCCTCCCGGCGGGCGGCGGCACGGGCTTCGGGGGGCGCGGGGGCTTCGACGGCCGTGAGGACGGGGCGGTCGAGGGCCTGGCGCCGGTTCCGTACCTCTTCGACGGCCTCCGCGAGATCGGGGGCCGCCGACCGCAGGCGGTCGAGGTCGCCGCCCCCGTCCGCGACGGATTCGGCCGTCAGCACTCCACGTGACTGCTCCAGCAGTTCGACGGCGCGGTGGGATCGCCCCGCGTTCAGCGCGGCGGCGGCCGCGGCCCCGGCGAGCGAGCCCGCTTCGCCGATCAGGTGCCCCCGGTCGGTGAGGTCCAGGGTGCCGAGCCCGATCTGAGGCAGCAGGGCGACGGCTGCCTCGGCCGCCGCGAGCGCTTCCTGCGCACCGCTGTCGGCCGGGTCGGCCAGGGCGGCGATCGACCGATAGGAGGCGACGCGGGTCCAGACCGGAGCGGAGGCGTCCTGGGCCGCCGACCGGGAGGAGGCCAGGATCTCGGCCAGGAGCGTGGTGTCGCCGGTGTTCGTGGCGAGCGTGTGGAGGGCACCGGCGTGAGCGTTGAGTACGGCCGCGTAGCTCGGCAGACCGGCCGGTGTGATCGCGACGGCCTCGCGCGTCGCGTCGGCCGCTTCGCGCAGCCCGGCGACATCGCCGTCGTGGTTGAACCGGTGCACCAGTGCGGTAGCCAGGTTGACCAGCGCCCCGTTGCGGTTGAAGTGGTCGCCGGGGATGGCGTCGACGACCTGGCGGGCCGTGGCCGCCGCCTCCGACGCCGTGCGGACATCCCGGTTCCGCAGTGCCTGGGCGTAGAGAGCGCTGGAGAGCCCGAACAAGTGATGGACGCGACGCGGATGTCCTTCGGGGAAGGCGGCGACGGCCTCGCGGCAGACCGCGACCGCCTCCGCGATGTGCTCGCTGTCACCGGTGCGCTGGAAACTCGTCTCCAGTACGGACCCGAGAGAGCCCAGGAAACTTGGGTGGTTCGGGTGGTCGTCGGGAAGCGCGGCAACAGCGGCGCGGGCTGCGTCCACCGCTTCCCGCAGCAGCCGTGATTCGCCCGTCTGCCAGACCAGGAAGTGCAGAACGCGGCCGAGGTTGCTCAAGGCGATCGGGTGTTGCGGGAGTTGGACGGGGGTGGCGTCGACGGCCAGGCGGGTGGTCGAAGCGGCCTCCCGCAGCAACGCCAGTTCCCCGGTCCGATCGAACAGGTTGTTCAAGGCGTTGCCGAGATTGCCCAGGGCAATGGCCAGATGGGGATGACCGGCGGGAAGCGCGGCGACGGCGCCGCGCAGTACGGTGACCGCCTCCTCAAGAGGCTCGCGCGTCCCCGTGTGGCTCGCCAGCGCCTGAAGTGCCATGCCCAGGTTGTTCATCCACTTGGGACGGTCGGGGTGACCGACGGGCGTCGTGTCGACGGCGGCGCGGGCGTGGGTGATGGACTCGGGTGCACGCTCGTATCCGCCGTCGCGTTCGTTCTTCCTGGCCAGAGCGTTCCCGAGATTACTCAGGGCCATGGCCAGATGAGGATGGCCGGCGGGGAGCGCGGCGACGACCGCCCGGCCGATGTCGACCGCCTCTTCCAGGAACTCGTCCCCGCCCACCGCCTCGTAACGCAGACGCAGCGCCATACCGAGGTTGTTCATCGACTGAAGTCGCTCGGGGTGGTCGACGGGCGTGGCTTCGACGGCGGCACGCTCGCACGCGACGGCCTCGACGAGCCCGCTGACGTCTCCCGTGTACTCGTACTGCTGGAGAAGCGTGACGGCCAGCCCGCTCAGCCACAGCCGGCGCCGCGGACCGTCGTCGGCGGCGACCGCGGCCCGTGCGAGGGTGACCGCCTCGTCCGCCGCCGCGGGGTCCGTGCTGTGCTCGGCCAGCGTACGAAGGCTCTCACCGAGATTGTGGAGATGCCGCGAATGGTCGGCCGAGTCGCCTGCCGGGGCCGCGTCGACCACGGCCCTTCCGGCGGCGATCGACTCCCGCAGCATCGCGATCTCACCACGGTGCTTGAACAGCCGGCTCAAACAGATGGCGAGCTTGTCCAGACAGTCGACCAGGTTGGGATGGCCGGCGGGAAGAGTGGTGACGGCCTCCCGGCCGACGGCCACCGCCTCGGTGAGCAGGCTCTCCTCGGCCGTCCGCCCGTGCTGCCTCTGGAGAGCGAAGAGAAGGATATGGAGCTGGGTGCCGCGTGCGGGGTCCCCCTCGGCCATGGCGGCGACGACGGTCCTGGTCAGCTCGATGGCCTCGGCGGCCGCCACCGGATCGGCCTCGGCGTCGGCCCACGTGTGCAGGATGATGCCGAGGTTGCTGCGATACATCATCAGATGAGGGTCGGCGGACGAGGCTGTTTCAACGGCCCCGCGCGCGACGGCGACCGCCTCGCCGAGCGTCCGCGTGTCCTTGTCCCCCGAGTCCTTGTCCCGCGAGTCCTTGTCCCGCGAGTACGACAGGAAGAGGGCGAGCCCCAGATTGCTGAGGAACATGGGGTGTTCGGGATGCCCGGACGCGCCGACCGCCTTCTGAGCCGCCGTCACCGCCTCGTCCAGCGCTTCGGCGTCCTTCGTCAGCTCGTACGTCAACCGCAGGACGTGCCCGAGGTTGTTGAGGGCCATGGCCCGGTCGAGTGGCCGGTCGGACAGCCCGGCGATCGCCGTACGGAACAGCTCGACGGCCCGGCGCAGCAGCGGAAGATGTCGACCGCGCTCGTACGCCCGGCTCACGGCGAGGCCCACTTCGAGGGCCTCCCCGCCGGACAGGTCCTCGCCCTCTCCGTCCGTGAAGGCGATGTGCAGCGGCTCCGGCACCGCCTCGGGGTCGACGTCGTAGACCGGGGCCAGGAAGCGCACGGCCTCGATCAGCGCTTCGTCCTGCGCCTCGCCGACCGGCAGCGCGGTGAGCCGGATCCAGTGGTACACACCCAGTACGTGGCACGCGTCGGCGTCCGCCGCCGTGCCCGGGTCCGCGGCCAGGGCGGCGGCCGTACGTTCCGCGCCGTCGGTGAACAACTCACCGGCGTCGTCCCTCTCCACGGCGGTCTCGATACGCCGCCGAAGGTCACCGAGCAGATCCCCAACAGCCATCGTGTCCCCCGATTCAGGCCGGCGGAGCCTCGGGTCCGTAACCTCGCCCGGCACTCCGGACACTGGATGCTACATTGACAAATCACCATGAAAACAGGCCAGTTGGCGCACAACCGGGGCACCGCGGAGGTGGCGGAATTGGCGAAGTCGCGGAACGGCGCGCGGAACCGGCTGGGAGTGCTGTGCGACCAGCTCACCCGGCACGGGTCGATGGCGGCGGAGATCGAGGCCGCCGGAGCGGGACCCCAACTGCGCGAGCTGCTCGAACTGGTCAGGAGCGGAGCCTCGACGGCCGAAGGGACCCGCGAGAAGGAGCTGCTGGACAGCATCGAGGACGCCTGCGTCCGTCACGGCCTGTCCGCACTCGATGTGCGCGAGTTCGGCAACGCACGGCTGCCCCTGGGTTTCGGCCTGCCGCCGGACGAGCGGGTGGCGCGGGCCTGGGTCTGTCCTTGGGGCAACTGCGGACGGGTGGTTCTCCCCGAGACCGGCGGCACCGTTGACACCGGCGACGCCGGTGCCTCCACGCCGACCTGCGCCGCGGGCGGCGAGCCGCTGCGTGCCTACCCGGCCCCCTGATGCCCGGACTGCTCGCCGGCATCGGCACCTGGATCGCGGACCGCTGGCTCCAGACGGTCGTCCTGTCCGGCATGCTCTGGGTCGCGACGCTCGTCGTCGCCGCGCGGTTAGGCCAGTCGCACCCGTTCGACGCGGCGCGGCTGCACACCTGGCTCGACGAGATCGCCACGCACCGGGCCGGGGACAGCCCCGCCGCCATCCTGCTCGCCGTCGCCGCCGCCCTGCTCACCGCCGGTGCCGCGGGTCTGGCGGCCGGCGGGCTGGGCGCCCTGCACCAGCGGTTGTGGGGTTCGGACGGATCAGGTCCGGCGCTCGCGTGGCTGCTGCGGTGGCGTGAACGGTGGTGGCAGAGGTGGTACTCGGAGCGCGCCCGGCGGGCCGTCGGCGCCGATCGCGCGGAGGGATCGGACCCGGCCACCGCGACGGCGAGGCGGGCACGCGCCCAACGCGCCCTGCGTCTGCGGGCGGAGCGGGAACCGCATCGCCCCACCAGGATCGGGGACGCCCTCCACGCGGTCGCCGTCCGCCTGCGCGCCCGCTACGCGCTGGACCTGGACCTGGCCTGGCCCCGGCTGTGGGCGGTGCTGCCCGACCCGCTGCGCGCCGATCTGTCCGGCGCCCGTGCGGCGTACGACACCGCGGCCCGGCTGGCCGGCTGGGGTGTGCTCTACGCCGGGCTGGCCGTGTTGTGGTGGCCCGCCGCGCTGATCGGTGCCGCCGTGCTCGTCACCGCCGTGGCACGGGCCCGGGGCGCCGCGGCCGTCCTCGCGTCCCTCGTCGAAGCCGCCGTGGACCTGCATCTCACCGATCTGGCGGACCAGTTGGGCGTCCGGCCCGACACCGACGAACTCACCGAACTGGGCCGGGCCGTCGGCCGCCGTCTGGGACAGCCCACCCGCTCCTGACCCCAGGCCGGAGGGCCGACCGGCGGTCCCCCGGCCCCTGGGGCCGAACACGCTCAGGGAGTCGGGTCCCCCACCGGCCCCGGAACATCAGCGGGTTCACCCGCCGGGATCTTCGCCAGGACCTCCCCCAGCACCCGCGCCGCCCGCTCCGCGTCGCGGAAGCCCACGTACAGCGGTGTGAAGCCGAACCGCAGTACGTCCGGACGGCGCAGATCGCCGATCACCCCGCGGGTGATCAGTTCCGCCATCACCGCGGGCGCCTCCGCGCAGCGCAGTGCCACCTGGCTGCCGCGTTCCGCGTGCGGCACCGGGGTCAGCGAGGAGACCCGGTCCGCCGGGGCGTACGCCTCCACGCAGCGGAGGAAGAAGTCCGTCAGCGCCAGACTCTTCGCCCGCAGGACGTCCAGCGACACGCCCTCCCACACATCGAGCGCCGCTTCCAGCGCCAGCATGGAGAGGATGTCCGGCGTGCCGACCCGGCCGCGCGTCGCGCCGTCCGCCGCCGCGTAGTGCGGTGTCATCCCGAACGGGTCCGCGTGCGAGGTCCAGCCGGGCAGCGGGGAGTCGAAGGCCGCCTGGTGACGCTCGGAGACGTACAGGAACGCGGGTGAACCCGGCCCGCCGTTCAGGTACTTGTACGTGCAGCCGACCGCCAGGTCGACCCCGTGCTCGTCCAGGCCGACCGGCAGCGCGCCCGCGCTGTGGCAGACGTCCCAGATGGCGAGCGCGCCCGCGTCGTGCAGCGCCGCCGTGATGCCGGGCAGGTCGTGGAGCCTGCCCGTACGGAAGTCGACGTGGTTGACGAGCGCGGCGGCCGTACGGGGTCCGGCGGCGCTCCGCAGATCCGCGGGCGACACCGGGACCAGCCGCAGGCCGGTCATGCGTGCGGCCGACTCCGCGATGTACCCGTCCGTGGGGAACGTCAGGGCGTCCACGAGGAGTTCGTCGCGGCCCTCCCCCGCCAGCCGGGCCGCCGCCACAACGGCCTTGAAGACGTTGACACTTGTGGAGTCACCGACCACGATCCGGCCGGGGCCCGCGCCGACCAGCGGCGCGATCCGGTCGCCGATCCGCTCCGGCGCGGTCCACCAGCCGCCCTCGGTCCAGGAGCGGATGCGCAGCTCGCCCCACTGACGGGCCACGACGTCCTGGACCCGCTCGGGAACGTGACGGGGCAGCGCCCCGAGCGAATTGCCGTCCAGGTAGACGGAGTCGTCGTCGAGCGCGAACAGCTCGCGGCGCGCGGCCAGTTCGTCCGCCGCGTCGAGTTCGGCGGCACGCTTCGCCAACGCCTCCGACGCAGACTCGGACACAGGAGCAGAAGGCACTTCCCGCGTCTCAGACATGGCTGCGCGCCGTCCACAGCTCCGGGAACACGTTCTTCTGCGCGCGCTTCTCCAGCCAGGCCACCCCGGCGGAGCCGCCCGTCCCGGTCTTGGAGCCCATCGCACGCCGCGTCGCCACGAGATGGTCGTTGCGCCAGCGCCACACCAGCTCGGCGACGTCCGTCAACGCCTCGCCCAGCCTGATGACTTCACCGTGCTGGTCGGGCTCCGCGTAGACCCCGGCCCATATCTCCTCGACCGCCGTCGACGGCTCGTACTTCTGGGTGAAGTCCCGGTTCAGAGCCTCGGCCGGCACCGGCAGACCGCGCCGGGCCAGCAGGCCCAGCACCTCGTCGTACAGGCTCGGCTCCTGAAGCGCCTTCTCCAGCTCCGCGTGCACGCGCGGCGCGCCACGGTGCGGTACGAGCATGGACGCCGATTTGTCGCCCAGCAGGAACTCCATGCGCCGGTACATCGCCGACTGGAAGCCGGAGCCGTCACCGAGTGCGCTGCGGTAGGAGTTGAACTGCACGGGCGTGAGCTGGCTCAGCGGCGTCCACGACGCGTTCAGCGCCTCGAACTCGCGCACCGACCGCTTGAGCGCGTCGACCGCGACCGGCACCCGGTCCTCGCGCAGCGCGCGCGACGCGGTCTCCCACTCGTGGACGATGACGGTGAACCACAGCTCCATCACCTGGGTGGTCACCAGGAAGACCATCTCGCCCGGATCGTCGGACATCGGGTGCTGAAGATGGGTGAGGACGTCCGCCTGGACGTAGTCCTCGTACGGGGTCGTACCCGCGAAGTCGAGGTTCGGGGCTTCCGAACCGGCTCCGGAGGCATCGGGGTGCTGCGACATCTCTGTCTCCTCGATATTGCTACCGGGTAGCGGTCCGCCCCTTCCGTGTCGTTTCGGAGCTCCGGTCCCCTGCGGGCATCATAATCCCGTCTTCACGGCACCGCCGGACCTGTGATGTACGTCCCGTCCTCCGCGTACGGCCAGGCATTCGCATGACAGCCGCGCAGTCCCTTGATCTGCTGCATCATCGCGGGCGCCGGCTTTCCGGCGCCGCCGCAGGTGACATGGCCCCGGCCGATGCGGTGGCCGACCTCGTGATTGATGATCAACGCGCGGTACTCGGTGACCGGGCCGTCGAACTGCCCGGACCCCAGCACCCACCGCTTGAGGTTCACCACAACGGTGCGGCCGACGGTGCAGTTCACCTCGCCGCGCGTCAGCAGGCCCGCGGCGCCGCAGATCCGGTCCACCGTGCCCGGCGTCGCGATCTTGACCTCGAAGTCGGACGGTCCTGAGCCCACGAGCTGGAAGGAGTGCCGACCGTCGGAGGTCCAGCCCCGGGGGTGCGCCAGGATTGTCTCGATCTCGACGGCCGCCTCCCGCTCGGAGAGGTCGATGCCCTTCTCGACCTGGACCTTGTAGCGGCGCACCGTGCCACCGGAGCCGACGGGTGAGCCCGCGGAGCGGGCGGTCGTGAAGGTGCCGGGGCCGTCGGGCGGTATGGGGATGCGGGACGGCTTCTCGGGGCTCGGTTCGGCGGTCGGGCTCGGGGGCGGGGGTGGCTTCGTGGTCCCCACGGGCTCGGGCTTCTCGTCCTCCGGGGCCGCCGCCTCGGCGGTGGGATCGGACTCCGGCCAACCCACGAGGGCGGCGCCACCGCCGACGAGGAGCGCGGTCAGGCCCAGACCGAGGGGCAGCGCGCGCGTGTACAGCCGGCGCCGGCGCGGGGCCGGGACACGCTTGCCCAAGACGGACTTCTCCCCTGGTACGACCGGCGTCGGGGAGAGGGTGCCGGGGCCTCCTGCCGGATTCGATGGCGTGTGCGATCGTATCGACCGCGCACCGCAGGTCCGTAGCCTTTCGGACGGCCACGGACCTGCGAGGCGACCTCAGCCGAGGGTGTCGGCCGCCGCCGCGGAGGAGTCCCGCAGGAAGCCGGAGCAGCGCTCGTACTCCTCGTTCTCGCCGATCGCCTGCGCGGCGCGGGCGAGGGCGTGCAGGGCGCGCAGGAAGCCGCGGTTCGGCTCGTGCTCCCACGGCACCGGGCCGTGCCCCTTCCAGCCGCTGCGGCGCAGGGAGTCCAGACCGCGGTGGTAGCCGGTACGGGCGTACGCGTACGACTCGACGACCCGGCCGTTCTCGAACGCGTCGTCGGCGAGCTGGGCCCACGCGAGCGACGACGTCGGATACTTCGCCGCGACGTCGGCGGGCGCCGTCCCGTTCGCGAGAAGCTCGCGCGGTTCGGGGTCGTCGGGCAGGTGGGTGGGGGGCGGTCCCCCGAGAAGGTCTTTATGGATGGCCATGCTTCCGAGTGTCCCAGGTCGCGCCGGATTCCGTGGCGGTGGAGCGGGTTTGCCACCGGCAATCGCGGTCCCGGACCGTCGATCGCCGGTGCGGAACGCGGGCCCGGATCCCGTACCGCCGCGCCCTCACGCGCCGGCCGCGGACGCGCCCCCCTCCGCCGCCCCCTTGCGCACGGTCGTCGGCTCCAGCGGCGGCGACGACAGCCCGCAGTTCACCTTGCACTGCGGCAGGCTGGGCGCGGCCTCCGCCTTCTCGCCGGGAGCGGCCTGCGGCGTACGCACCATCGTGAAGGCGATCAGCGACGCCAGGACCAGCACCCCCGCGCACAGCGGCATCGCCCGGTCGAACGCCGCGTCGAACTGCGTCGGCGAGCGGTACACCTCCGGCCCCGCGCCCGCCAGCAGCGGCAGCGCGGCCACCGCCAGCAGACCCGCGGCCCGCGCGGCCGCGTTGTTGATACCGCTGGCCAGACCCGCGCGCGAGCTGTCGACGGACGCCAGGACCGTCGCGGTCAGCGGCGCGACCAGCGTCACCATGCCGAGCCCCATCACCACCAGCGCGGGCAGTACGTCCCGCACGTACGAGCCGTCCGCGCCGGCTCCCACCCGCAGCATCAGCAGCAGCCCGCAGGCGCACAGCAGCGGCCCCACCGTGAGCGGGATACGCGGCCCGATCCTGGAGCCCAGCTCACCCGACTTCGCGGAGAACAGCAGCATCAGCACGGTCGTCGGCAGCAGCGCCGTCCCGGCGCCGAGCGCGGAGTAGCCCGCGACCACCTGGAGCTGCAACGCCGTCAGGAAGAAGAACCCGCCGAACGCCGCGTACACGCACAGCGTCACCACGTTGACCGACGTGAACAGCCGCGAGGAGAAGATCGACGGCGGCAGCATCGGATCGGGCCGCCGCCGCTCCAGCAGGACGAACCACACCCCCACCAGCACACCCGCCGCCCCTGCCCACCACGCCTTCGCGATCAGCGCGTACGTCACCAGCCCCAGCGCGGCGGCGCCCAGCACCGCGCCGAGCACGTCGAACCGCCCGTGCGCCGCCGGGTCCCGCGACTCCGGTACGTGCCGCAGCGCCACCGGCACACAGATCGCGGCCAGCGGAATGTTCAGCAGGAAGACCCACCGCCACCCCGGCCCGTCCACCAGGAACCCGCCCAGGAACGGCCCGACGGCCGCCCCGACACCCCCGAATCCCGACCACAGCCCCACGGCCCGCGCCCGGTCGTCCGGATGGAAACTCGCCTGGATCAGCGCCAGCGACCCGGGCACCAGCAGCGCGCCACCCACCCCCTGGAGCGCCCGCGCGAGGATCAGCACCTCGGCGGTGGGCGCGATGCCGCACAGCAGCGACCCGAGGGCGAACCACACGATGCCGAGCACGAAGATCCGCCGCCGCCCGAACCGGTCCCCGAGCGACCCGCCGAGCAGGATCAGCCCGGCGAGCGTGAGCATGTACGCGTTGACCGTCCACTGGAGGTCGGCCAGGCTCGCGTCGAGATCGTCACCGATGTGCGGCAGCGCGACATTGACGACGGTCGAGTCGAGCAGCGCCATGCTGGAGCCGAGCACCGTCGTCAACACGATCCACCGGCCGGAGGCCGTGCCCAGCCTGATGTCCATGGGGGCATCATCCCCGCAGGGGCGCTACCTGGCGAGCCGGCCCAGCGCACGGATCAACGCGTCCGCGCCCAGTTCCGCCTTGGCGCGCGGACAGCCCACGTTGAGCCGTACGTAGCCCTCGCAGCCGTACGTCGTGCCCGGCATGATCGCGACCTTCTCGTGGTCGATCAGCTCTCGCTGAAGTGCGGCGTCGTCCACCCCCAGGGCCCGCAGGTCTATCCAGGCGAGATAGCCGGCCTCCGGCGGGCGCCAGGCCAGTTGGGGGAAGGCGGCGTCGAGGCGGTCGGCGAGCATGCGGAGGTTGGCCGCGACGTACGTGTTGAGCGCGTCCAGCCAGGGCGCGCCCTCGCGGTACGCGGTGATGTGGGCCGTCAGCGCGAGTACCGCGGGTGAGGCGAGCCCTTCGGCGGTCAGCATCCGGCGCATGAACTCCGCGTGGTCGTCCGGGTCGCCGATGACGCCGTACGAGCCGCTGAGCGCCGGGAAGTTGAAGGACTTGGACGCCGAGGTGACGATCGCCCACCGGCCCGTGCCGAACCGGGTCCACGGCAGATGGCGGCGGCCGTCCGGGACGAATTCGGGGTGTACGAAGTCGGCGTGGATCTCGTCGCTGATCACCGCCACGTCGTACGCGGCCGCCAGCCCGGCGAACACCGTCAGCTCGCTCTCCGTCCAGACGCGGCCCGTCGGATTGTGCGGCGAGCACAGGATCAGCACCTTGCTGTCGGCGCGCGCCAGCTCCCGCTCCAGCGCGGCCGTGTCGCTCGTCCCGTCGCCGGCCGTATCACCCACCGGCACCCCGCGCAGCTCACGGCCGAGCCCGGTGACCGCCTTGCGGAAGCCGTCGTACGTCGGGGTGTGGACGACCACGCCGTCGCCGGGAGCGGTCCACATCCGCAGCAGTTGCGACACCTGGTTGAGCACGGACGGCGCGTACACGACACGGTCGGTGTCCAGCTCGGTGTCGTAGCGCGTGGTGAACCAGTGGCGCAGCGCCGACAGGAAGTCCTCGTGCCGCCAGTCCGTGTAGCCGAGCACGCCGTGCGCGAGACGCTCCTGAAGGGCGGCGAGCACCTCGGGCGCGCACGCGAAGTCCATGTCGGAGATGGTGAAGGGGAGCAGTTCGTCGACGCCGAAACGGTCGGCGACCCCGTCCCACTGGACGCTCCAGGTGCCGCGGCGGTCGACGGGGGTGTCGAAGTCGTAGCCCACGGGTGAATGATCCTCCTCGGACCTCGTCAGGACAGCCCACGGGCCCGGCATCACTGAGGACACCGGGCCCGCTGGGTGCGACAAGTCGCTTACTTGAGCCGCGTGCCGGTCGACCGCAGCGCCGCGCACGCCTCGGTCACACGCGCCGCCATGCCAGCCTCGGCCAGCTTGCCCCAGGTGCGCGGGTCGTAGGTCTTCTTGTTGCCGACCTCGCCGTCGACCTTCAGCACACCGTCGTAGTTCCGGAACATGTGGTCGGCGACGGGACGCGTGAAGGCGTACTGGGTGTCGGTGTCCAGGTTCATCTTCACGACACCGTTCTCCAGCGCCGTCGCGATCTCCTCGGCGGAGGAACCGGAGCCGCCGTGGAAGACGAAGTCGAAGGGCTGGCTGCCGGCCGGCTTGCCGTACTTGGCGGCCACGCCTTCCTGGAGGTCCTTCAGCAGCTCGGGACGGAGCACGACGTTGCCCGGCTTGTAGACGCCGTGCACATTGCCGAAGGACGCGGCCAGCAGGTAGCGGCCCTTGTCGCCCAGGCCCAGCGCCTCGGCGGTGCGCAGCGCGTCGTCGACGGTCGTGTAGAGGGAGTCGTTGATCTCGTGCGTGACGCCGTCCTCCTCGCCGCCGGTCGGGGTGATCTCGACCTCAAGGATGATCTTCGCGGCGGCGGCCCTGGCGAGCAGCTCCTCGCCGATGCCGAGGTTGTCCGCCAGGGTCTCGGCGGAGCCGTCCCACATGTGCGACTGGAAGAGCGGATTGCGGCCGGCCTTGACGCGCTCGGCGGATACGTCGAGCAGCGGACGCACGTACGTGTCCAGCTTGTCCTTGGGACAGTGGTCGGTGTGCAGCGCGACAGTGACGTCGTACTTGGCGGCCACGATGTGCGCGAACTCCGCGAGCGCGACCGCGCCGGTCACCATGTCCTTGTTGTGCTGGCCGCCGAGGAACTCCGCACCACCGGTCGACATCTGGATGATGCCGTCGCTCTCGGCCTCCGCGAAGCCGCGCAGCGCGGCGTGCAGAGTCTGGGACGAGGTCACGTTGATGGCCGGGTAGGCGAACTTGCCTGCCTTCGCCCGGTCGAGCATCTCGGCGTAGACCTCGGGGGTTGCGATGGGCATCGGGCCGCTCCTTGTGATGTGCGGGTGTGAGGTGCTTTGTCCCTGACCTGGGGGCGACGTCATTGTCGCCGCCATCTTTCCAGACTCTCGTGCCTACGGTGAGGCTCAGGCCAGGCCGAGGTCGTCCAGGGTGTACGCGCTGACGTAACGCAGGCCCGCGGCCTCGACGGCCACGGCGGCCCCGCGGTCGACGATCACGGCCACGGCGACGACCTCGCCGCCCGCCTCACGTACGGCCTCGACCGCGGTCAGCGGGGACCCGCCGGTCGTCGACACGTCCTCCACGACCAGACAGCGGCGGCCCTTCACGTCCGTGCCCTCGATGCGCCGCTGCATGCCGTGGGCCTTGCCCTGCTTGCGTACGACGAACGCGTCCAGTCGCTCACCGCGCGCCGCGGACGCGTGCAGCATCGATGTCGCGACGGGGTCCGCGCCGAGCGTCAGCCCGCCGACGCAGTCGTAGTCGAGACCGGCGGTCGCGGCGGTGTCGAGCATGACCCGACCGACCAGCGGCGCCGCCCGGCCGTCCAGCGTGATGCGGCGCAGATCGATGTACCAGTCGGCCTCGATGCCGGACGAGAGGGTCACTTTGCCGTGCACGACGGCCTTGTCCTTGATCTGCTGGAGCAGCTCAGCGCGTACGTCAGTCATGGCCCTGAGCTTACGACCTGGCCCGGAGGGCCTTGCCGGAGCCGGAGGCCAAGTGCCGGAGGGCACTGTCGGAGCCGACGGGCCCTGTCAGAGCCGGCGCCAGCTCCAGGTCGCCCTGATCTCCAGCGGGTCGATGGGGGTGACCAGGCGCGGCGCCGTGTTGAGCCCGTTCGGCGGGCCGGTCTGCGGCTCCACGCAGACCGCCTCGGCCTGCTCGTCGTAGACGACCGCCCACTCGGCGGTGCTGGTCACCTTCAGTTCGAGCCGCCCCGGCCAGGTCAGCGTCGCCTCGACACCGTCGGGCATCCCGAAGCAGTCGTCCCAGGGACCGGGACCCGGCTCGACCCGGCGGCCGGTGGGCAGATGGTCCTCGCCGCGCTCCTCCTGCCAGGCGGGGGAGAAGTCGAGACGTACGGCGTCGTCGTCGGCCGTGGCGCCGTCGAGATGGCGCAGGAACCACGGGTGCCAGCCCGCCTGCGCGGGAAAGGAGTCGTCGTACGTCTCGACGCCGAGCGTCAGCGTGAGCGAGTCCTCGGTGAGTTCGAAGAGCTGTGTGACCCGGCCGGTGTACGGCCACGGGTCCGCCAGCTCGTACGTGAACGCCGCCTCGCTCCCGCTCTTGCGCGCCGTGCGCCAGGAGGTGTCGCGTCCAGTGCCGTGGATGGCGTGCGGCGGGGAGTTGAGCGGCAGTTGGTGGGTCTCGCCGCCGTTGCGGAACCGTCCCCGGCCGACCCGCCCGGCCCAGGGCACCATCGGGAAGCAGCCGTAGCGGTCGCCCTGGCGCAGCAGTTCGGTGCCGCCGACGCGCAGGCTCGCCACGCGGCAGCCGTTCGTCGGATGGATGGTCAACTCGGCGTCGCCGGCCGCCAGTCGGATCTCGCGCTTCTGGTCCGTGTCCGTACTCACGCCATGACCCTAACCGGCGGGGCCAGGCGTACGGCTCAACGCCTGCGCCGCAGCGCGCGCCCGACGACGACGGCCCCGGCGATGGCGAGCGCGGCGGCCGGCGCCACCCACCGCAGCGCGGCACCGGCGCCCCCGGCGTCGGGGGCCCGCTCGGGCGCGTAACGCCCGCGCGGCGGCGCGTGGTCGACCTCCTCGGCACTGCGCCCGATCATGGTCCGCCGCGCGTGGGCGGCCTCGGCGGGCGGATCGAGCGGCACGAGGAAGTCGCCTTCCCCGGAGGCGGTGACCCCGAACTCGACGGACGCGTCGAGCGCGGAGGGCGGCACGGGAGCGTCGAAGTCACCGGGATCGGGAACGTCGGGGTCCTCGCCCGAGGCCGCGATGTCGCTGTCCTCGTCGTCGGCGTCCGACTCGCCTCCGTCGGCGTCGGCGTCGGCGTCGGCGTCGGAGTCGGAGTCGTCCGGGGTCTGCGCGACGGAGTCGTCGTCGTCCGGGCCGTTGTCGCCAGACTCGGCGGCACCCGAAGCCGTTACGTCCCCGTCCTGCCCGGCGGCAGCGCCGGCTGCCGCATCGGGCTTGGCCGCGTCCCGGTCCGAGCCGGCCTCGTCAGCGGCAGCCCCGCCCGCACCGGCATCGACACCGGGACTCTCGGAATCCGCCGCCCCGGCGGCGCCCGGCTCCGCGCCGGACGTGGCTCCCGAAGCCGTCACATCTCGCTCCGAGCCGGCCTCGTCAGCCGCACCGACAGCAAGCCCGCCCGCACCTGCGGCATCGGCAGCAGCCCCGCCCGCATCGGCCGCACCCGCGGCAGACCCGTCCTCGCCCACCCCGCCGGAGGCGCCCAGCGCCGTCGTGAAGCGGTCCAGCAGTCTGCGGGCCGTCGCCTCGGACGTCGCGGGGGCCATCTCCGACAGGCGGCCCTCCGACGTCGACGTCGCCGTGAAGGCCACCGTCGTGCCCCCGGCCGTCTCCCGCAGCCGGATGCGGACGTTCAGCTTGGCGGAGCCCGTACCACGGACCTCCGCGCCCTCACCCTTCGCCGTGAAGGCCCCCGCCCGTTCCGTGAGCGTCAGCGCGCCGCGGTACGTGATCGTGTGGCCGCCGACGCGGACCTTCAGGCGGCCCGAGAGGGGGCGCGCCGATTCGTCCGCGTCCTGTTGGAGTCCGGGGACGCAGCGCGCGACGCGGGCGTGGTCCCGCAGCGCCTCGCGGAGGGTCTCAGCCGGAACCGGAATGAACACCTCATGCTCCATGGGATCCGAGCCTACTCAGCCCCGCCGCATCAGGCGCCTCTCCGCACACATCGGCCACCTCCGACCACGAACCCACTCCCATCAGCCCGCGTACCTCGGATGCACCAGAGTCGACGGTGGCAGGTCGCGCAACCTGGTGCGTTCCGCCCTGACGATGCCCGCTTCGAGCACCGGCGCGGCCAGCGAGCGCAACCGGGGCACGTCCGGGGCGAGCCCCACCGCCGGTGGCCGGCCGACGGCCGCGAGGACGAAGCCCCAGTCCGTCCGCGCACCCTCATCCCCGCCCCCGCCCGCGTTCTTCCCGTCGTGGGACCGGTCGGGCCCCGCCCCGAACCCGGCCGCCTGCCCCGTCGCGGTGTAAGGACTCGTACCGAAACCGGCCGCCCGCAGCGTCGCGTCGACCGTCCAGTACGTACGCGGCCGGACGGCCGGCGGCCCCGCGTGCACGGCGAGCCGCCCGTCCTCGGCGAGGACCCGCGAGGCGAGCCCGTAGAACTCCTCCGAGTAGAGCTTGGTGCTCGGGGTGATGCCGGGGTTGGGCAGGTCCGAGATGACCACGTCGTACGCTCCCGACCCCGCCGCCGACCCCCGCCCCCTCAGCCATGTGAACGCGTCCGCGTACTCCACCCGGAATCGCGGGTCGTCGTACACGTGCTCGTTCAGCGCGGCCAGCGCCGGGTCCGTACGGGCCAGGCGCGCGACACCGGGGTCCAGCTCGACCAGCGTGACCGAACGGACGTCCGGATAGCGCAGGACCTCGCGCGCCGCGAGCCCGTCCCCGCCGCCCAGGATCAGCACCCGCCCGTGCGGACCGCGCATCGCGGGATGCACCAGCGCCTCGTGGTACCGGTACTCGTCGCGCTCGCTGACCCGCAGCCGCCCGTCCAGATACAGATTCAGCGGCCCCTCGGCCCCGCCCGTGAGGACGACCTCCTGGACGTCGGTCTGGACGGCGACCCGCACCCCGTCCCCGTACACCGCGCGCCGCGCGGCCCTCTCGAAGTCGTCCACCAGGACGGCGGCGGTGGCCAGGACCGCCAGCACCAGGACGTTCACGAGCAGCAGCAGTCCCCGCTCACGGCCCGTCAGATCGCGTCCGAAGACCCAGAGCACGAGCGCCCCGCCCGCCACCACGTTGACCGCGCCGGTCAGGAGCGCGCCCGTGAGCTGCCCGAACCACGGCAGCAGCAGGAACGGAAAGGCCAGCCCGCCCACCAGCGCGCCCACGTAGTCCGCCGCGAAGAGGTCGGCGACGGTCCCGCCCGCGTCCTGCCGGGAGACGCGCTGGATGAGCGTCATCAGCAGGGGGATCTCCGCGCCGATGAGGACCCCGATGGCGAGTGAGAAGCCGATCAGCGCGTACCGCGACTCACCCATCCAGGCGAACGTCGCGTACAGCACCAGCGCCGAGAGGCCCCCGAGCAGCGCGAGCGCCGCCTCGACCAGACCGAATCCGACGGCCGCCCGGCAGCGCAGCCGCTTCGCGAGCAGCGAGCCGAGGCCCATCGCGAAGACCATCAGGGACAGGACGACCGATGCCTGCGTGACGGAGTCCCCGATCAGATACGACGCGAGGGCGACCAGCTCCAACTCGTAGACCAGTCCGCACGCGGCGCACACGAAGACCACGGCGAGGATCAGGAAGCGACCCGCGCTCGGTCGGACGGGCAGCCGTGCCACGCTGTCCGGCGGCGCGACCACAGACTGGTCGATCATTCCAGTAACGCTACGTCACGACGTCCGTGCGGCCTGTCACCCACAAGGGTGGTAACGGTGTTCGTATCCACTCCCCGCGCCCCTGCCCAGCCCCGCTACAGGGAGACCGGCACTCGCACCCCCACTCGCGTCCGGGTCACCACCAGCGTCCCCTCCTGGGGATACGCGTGCCAGGTGCGCCAGGACACTTGGCCCTCGTGCCGCTGCACGAGCATCGCCGTGAACGCGTGCGGGTCCCCCGGGAACGTACCCGCGAGCCCGTTCGGATGGTCGGCGACCAGTGCGAGCAGTTCCTGTGCGCGCCCCGCGAAGGAGCCCTGCGACAACGTCTCGACGCGCGCGGCGAATTCGTAGTGCCACTCCCCCACGCGCTCCGCGACGCCGAGCGGCAACGGCGTACTGCTGCCGGGGATACAGGCCACCGTTTCGGAGCAACTGCCCTGCTCCTGTTCGAGAAGTACCTGATGGGAGGCGCCAAGAAGCCTCATCTGGACCTTGGCGCCGCTGAGTTCGAGATCGAGGACGGCGAGAGCGGGCAGCGGCTCGCGTCCCAGCGCCCAGGCCAAGTCGGCCGAACGGGTGTCGGTGTAGGCGGTGTTGAGAGTTCTGAGCATGGGTCGGCTCCGCAAACACGAGAACTGAGAACTGAGAACTGACGGATGTAGGAGATCGTCTGCTCGGCTCCGCGCGAAGGTCCGAGGCTCGAGGCCCAAGGTCCGGGGCTGGAAAATCTCAACAGCGAGAGAATCACGAAGTAAGGGGCGCTCACAGCGTTTTTACCCAACTTGGCGTGGTTTCCATCCCCTGGGGGGCACCACAGTTCAACTGTTCAACGATTTCGGGCTCCGAACGCCCTCGCGGGACGGCGTCGCGCGGCATCGCACGGGACCTCGCGGACCTCTCGGCGGACCAACATGACGATGCCCGGCGGAAGTTCGTTCCACCGGGCATCGTCAATGACCACGGACCAGCTGCCCCGTGTCAGCTGCCTCCGCCGCCGCACCCCCCGCCGCCTCCGCCGCAGGAGGACGAACCTCCGCCGCAGGACGACGAGCCACCGCCGTCTCCCGAGGACCACCAGCTACCGCCCCCGCCACCGCCACCGCTGTCGCCGGAGCCTGAGCCCGAACGGCTGCGCGAGAGGCGGACCCCGCGGTTGTTCCGTACGCGCCGGCGCTTCGAGAAGCCGCCCATCATGATCAAGAACCCGACAACCAACAGTGCGAGCAGGCCGAGGGCCAACGCCACAACGTTCATCGTCCTTCACCGTCTTTCTGTTCCCCCGAAGCGAGGCCCCCGCGTCGTAGCGGGACCGGCTTCGCCAGTGATCGGCTTTCGTGCCGTCTTCTTTTGTGACTGGGGGATGCCCCCCGCCCCGCGAGCCCAAAGCAGACTTGAGCAACTCCAGAGCTTCGGCGCAGGATGGCCGCCATGACCGCCACGAATCCCCCGACGCCCGCCGCGAGCGACGACCCGGCGCGCCGCCGCCCCCTGCTCAACCGACGCCTCGCGGAGTTCGGGACGACGATCTTCGCCGAGATGTCGGCGCTGGCCGTCCGCACCGGCGCGATCAACCTGGGCCAGGGCTTTCCCGACACCGACGGCCCCGAGGAGGTCAGGGAGGCGGCGGTACGGGCCCTGCGCGACGGCCGCGGCAACCAGTACCCACCGGGCCCCGGCGTCCCCGAGCTGCGCAGCGCGATCGCCGACCACCAGCTGAAGCGGTACGGCCTGGCGTACGACCCCGACACCGAGGTCCTGGTCACGGCGGGCGCCACCGAGGCGATCGCAGCGTCCCTGCTCGCCCTGGTCGAGCCCGGCGACGAGGTGATCGCCCTGGAGCCGTACTACGACTCGTACGCCGCCTCCATCGCCCTGGCGGGCGGCACCCGCGTCCCCGTCACGCTGCGGCCCCGCGACGGCGCGTACCACCTGGACCTGGACGAGCTGCGCGACGCCGTCACCCCACGCACCCGGCTGATCCTCCTCAACACCCCGCACAACCCCACCGGCACGGTCCTCACGCGCGAGGAGCTGGCGGCCGTGGCCGCGCTCGCCGTCGAGCGCGATCTGCTGGTCGTCACCGACGAGGTGTACGAACACCTGGTCTTCGACGGCGAACACCTGCCCATCGCGACCTTCCCGGGGATGCGCGAGCGCACCGTCACCATCTCATCGAGCGGGAAAACGTTCTCGTTCACCGGCTGGAAGGTGGGCTGGGTGACGGCCGCGCCGGAGCTGGTGACCACGGTCCGGGCCGCGAAGCAGTTCCTGACGTACGTCTCGGCGGGCCCGTTCCAGTACGCCGTCGCCGAGGCGCTGCGGCTGCCGGACAGCTACTTCGACGAGCTGCGCGACGATCTGCGTGCCAAGCGCGACCTGCTGTCGGCGGGGCTCGTCGCGGCCGGTTTCGAGGTCTACCGGCCGGCGGGCACGTACTTCGTCACCACCGACATCCGCCCGCTCGGCGAGAGCGACGGCTTCGCCTTCTGCCGCGCGCTGCCGGAGCGCTGCGGGGTGGTGGCCGTACCGAACGCGGTGTTCTACGACCACCGGGAGCAGGGCGCGCCTTTCGTACGGTTCGCGTTCTGCAAGCGCACGGAGGTACTGGCGGACGCGGCCGGGCGCCTGAAGACGCTGGCGGGGTGAAGCGACCGGGCCACCGTCACGGCCCCGTGTGGACCTGGCAGGCCCAGAGGCTCGGGGTGCGGGGGTAGTCCGCGCGTACCTCGCACACCGCGCGGTGCAGGGCGCGCGCCGCGCCGTCGACGGACAGCGGGCCCTCCTCGTCGGGGGCCAGCTGCTCGTACAGCCTGCGGGCGACCCTCGCCCCGACGGTGTCGTCCACCTGCCAGAGCGAGCCGACGACATGCGGGAAGCCCGCCATCTGGAAGGCGCTCGCGATGTGCACGGACTCGTCGGCGAGTTCGGCGCTGATACGCATCGTGTCGCACGCGGACAGGTAGGCCAGGCGAGCGCCCGGAAGGCGCAGCCGAGCGAGATCGCGGACCGTCGGCGACGCTTCCGCCGGGCCGTGCAGCATCAGCCGGCCGTTCGAGGGGCGCAGCGGATCGCTGACGGCGTGGCAGGCGAAGTGCGCGTACGCGACGTCGCGCAGCCGGGCGTCGACCGCCGCGCGGGTCGCCGCGCCGTCGGCGAGGACCGTGGCGTAGGGCAGCCGCCGCGCCAGCCACCGCGCCTCCTCGCGCGCACCGTGCAGCACGGGGAACCCCTCCGCCTCCGGGACCGCGACGATCAGCAGGGAGCCGTCCGGCCCGGGACCGCGTGCCCCAGGGTCGCCTACTCCCGCGCCGGAGGGGACGCGGGTGCGGGCGTGGTGGAGCGTACGGAGCGTGGGGGCGTACGAGGACACCACCCGGTCGAGTGCGCCGGGCCCGGTGCCGTCCGGCGCCGCGGCGTGCAGGGGCAGCGTGCCGAGCAGCCCGCCCGGCGACCACCAGATCCGCGGCAGCTCCTCCCCCTTCGGTGGGACGCCGAGGCCGAGACGGTCGAGCACGGGGCCGGTGACGGCCGACCAGAGCCAGTCCAGCGTGGCCCGCACCTCGCCCTGGGCCCGCAGTGCCTCCTCGCGGCTGGTGCCGGTCGCGTTCAGCCGGGCGAGCGCGTCGTGGAAACGTTCCGTACGCGCGGTCACCGCCGACGCGTTGAGCAGGGGCAGCGGTACGGCCTCGACGGAACTCCCGGTCACCAGGAGTGCGCCACCGGCCGGGGCCTCGGGGCCGAGGGCACTGTCCGCGGGCGGCACATGCACGAGCACGACGGGGCCCTCGGCGGCCGTCGAGACCAGGTCGGCGTCGTCCCAGTCGCGTACGGACCGGAAGAGCCGCAACTCCGGGTGCTCGGAGCGGATGCGCGCGGTCAGCTCGTCCCACTGGGCCGTCAGCCGCTGCCGTCGGTCACTGGCGGGGTCGGCGGGATCGGCAGGGCCGGCGGGGTCACCGGCGGGGTCTTCGCCTTCCTCCAGTGGCTCCAGCGGTTCCACCGCGCCCGTCGACGCGTCGAGCCCCTCCCTCAGCCTGACCAACTCCCGTGCCAGCTCAGGTGCCTTGCGCGCCAGCTCTGTCAAGTCACTGTTCGCGTCGAAGGCCTGTGCCAGCAGCACTCCGCGCGCCTGCTCCAACAGCCTTACCGCGAGCCCCGGTTCATCGCACCGGATCGCGCAGGCCGCGGCCTCCGCGCCCAGTCCCGCGGTCGCGCCGAGCCGTAACTCCTGGTCGTCGCGGAGCAGATGGCGCGGCGAGACGGCCGGCATCAGGTCGACGGTGACGACGTAGCCCTTCAGCGCCAGATCGGGCCGTCCGAGGTCCAACCCGCCACGGGCCCACATCCAGGCCGCGTCGAGCCGTTCGGACGGCGGGCACTGCGGTTCGAGTGCGGCCTCGCGGAAAGCCCCGACGGCCTCCCGGAGATCGCCCATCTCGTGCGTACGTTCGTACCGTTCGGCCAGGACCGCACCGAGCTGGGCCAGCCGGGGCGTGAGGTTCGGATGGCCGGGCGGTGTCACGTCCGCCGCCTCCCGCAGCAGGGCGACCACCCGCTCGTGCCCGGACGACGACATCCGCCCGTTCTCCAGCGCGATCCGCCGGACACCGGCGGCCACCACCAGCACATTGCCCCGCATCGGCGACCCCGCGGGCAGTGCGGCGAGCAACGCGTCCACAACCTCCCGCGCCTCCCGCAGATCGCGCCGGCGGCCGGTGATCCCGAGGCGCGCCAGGAGGGTGATCGACAGCCCCAACCGCCGTCTCGGCAGCAGCGGATCGGTCGCGCCGGTCAGCTCCAGGGCCGCCCTGAGGTGCTCCACCGCCTGATCGGCGGTGGCCGGGTCACGCGTACGTTCGGCGGCACGCATCAACGCCGCACCCGTCGCCGACAGGATCGCGGCGCGGCGCACGGGGGAGGTGCCGGGCAGTGCCATCGCGCGCCGACGACAGTCCAGCGACTCCGTGAGGTCCTCCGAGTCCTGCAACCGGTCGTGACGGAGCATCAGTGCGGCACTGAGATTGAGCATCCGTGCGCCGAGCTGGTGGTGACCGTCGGGAGTCTCGCGCACGGACTCGCGCAGCGCGTCGACCGCCTCGGTCAACACCTCGACGGCGGCGGACTGTTGGTTGAGCGAGTTGAGGACGCTGCCGAGGTTGTTCAGCACGCTCGGCCGGGAGTCGTGACCGGCGGGGAGCATCGCGAGCGCCTGGCGCAGCGTCGCCGCCGCGGTACGGAGGTCTTCCGGGTCGCCCAGGCCGCGCTCGTACCGCCCACGCAGCTCCAGCGCGGAGTTGACCAGCCGCTGGAGCGCGCGGCCGGGCGTCTCGGAGGCGTCGCGCGGCGCTTCCCCGGTGAGACGCTGTGCCTCCTTCAGGTCCCGTACGTCTCCGAGGAGCGCGTGGCGCGCACGCAGGGCGAGTGCCAGTTGTCCGGCCGCCCGTGACCGGTCCTCCGGCTCGGCCCCCGACTCCCGGAGCGCCCGGGTCAGCACGGCGATCGCCTCCTCGAGGTCGCGCACCGCGCCCGTCACCTCGTACCGGTTCAGGAGGGCGCCACCGAGATTGCTCAGACCCGCACTCGGCCCGTTCGGATCGCCGGGCGCGGCTCGCCGGTACAGGTCGACGACCTCATCGAACTCCTCGTCCGCACCGCCCGACCGGGCGAGCCACAGGCTCAACGCCCGTGCCAGGATGCTTCGGTACCGGGGCACATCGGAGTCACCGTCATCCGTCTGGGCCAGGACGTCTCGGGCGATCCCGACCGCCTCCGCCAAGTCCTCGGGGTCGAACGTGCGTTCGTATCGCCGGACCAGCAACAGCCCGTGATTGCTCAGCCGTGGCAGCCGGGCAGGGTCATCGGCCGGAGTGCTCCGCACGGCGCGGCGCTGGAGCCGTAACGCCTCGTCGGCGAGGAGCACCGACTCCTGCCGCAGCCCGTCGTCGTCCCAGGCGTGTGCCGCCGCAGCCAGCGCATCGGCCAGCCCGGCGACCCGGAAGGCGCGTTGCGGGTCGTCGTCCTCGGTGGCGAGCACGGAGAGCCGTCCCGCGCCGATCGCCTGCGCGCGCACGATGTCGGTGGCGCCCGCCGCTTCGAGGGCCTTCGCCATCTCGGGTGGCTGTCCGGGCAGTTGACGGCCCTGACCGGTCGCCGTGGCGGCCAGGCACACCATGCTCCACTCCTCCGGTCCGTCCGCCGCGGTGGGGTCGGGCCAGAGTTCCGGGGGCTGTGCGGCCCAGGATCCCGCCAACTCCGTTGGTACGGCGTCCCGGTCGTGCACCCAGACGGGATACAGCAGCATCCCCGCACAGCTGCCCTCCTCCGCGCCGTGCCCCTCGCCGAGCGCCGCGCAGCGGTACCAGTACAGCCAACCGGCCGCGTACCGGGCCTGCATGTCGGTACGGAGGTCGCAGCCGCGCAGGAGCGCGCCCAGTTCGGCGTCGGCCTCCGGGCCGAACAGAAGTGCGTCGTCGCCCTGTTGATCGGCCCGAGTCAGCCGTTCGACAATCGCGGTCAGCAGACGCTCCCGACGCGTACTCACCCTTGACGCCCTCCCCGCTCACACCCACCGCTCATCCGTCCCACTGACCCATTGTGTTCAATCGGATGCCAAGCGTGCGTGATCGAGGCAGACTTGCCGCCATGACGGCACCGATTCCGGACCCGGACCCGGCGCACGGGGAGCGTCTTCGCGCCGATCGCATCGCGGCGCTGTGCGTGCTGCTCACGGACCCGCACGCGCCGCGACGCACGGACGACGGGGTCGCTCGGGCCGTCGAGCGGGCCAGGGCACTTGTCGCGACGAGCATGAGCACGGGCTCCGGCTCCGGCTCCGGCCGACTCGATGACGCCTTCGAGGCGTTGGACGACGCGCTGCGGAGGTCGGGGGACTCACGGGGACTGCTCGGCTACGTCCGGGGAATCCTCGGCGAGCCGCCCCCCGGGTCCAGGCTCCCCGGTCTCCGGACGACGATCAAGGTCGCGGTCTGTCCCGGTACGGAGCCCTGCACGCGCCGTGAACCGACCAGGGACCTGCGGCCGGCGCCCCCGTGCGCGCTCAACGGCGCGCAGATGCGCAAGGTGCGCCTGCGCCCGGACTCGACCACGTGAACGCGCGACCGCGCCGGTGAATCAACTCCTGGTCACGCTCGGCACCAAACTCACCGAGCGCTGGCTCAACCTCCTCGTACTGCCCGGCGCGCTCTTCCTGGGCGTACTCGCCTCCGGCACGATCCTCGGGCATGCCCACTGGTACGACGTCCACCGGCTGGGCGAAGCCCTGGACGACCTGACGGCGCGGCCGGTCCTGGACCGCGCAGGAACAGCGGCGGTGGCGGTCGCCGCCGTCCTGCTGATCACCACCGCACTGTCGCTGGCCGCGCAGTTCCTCGGATCCGCCGTCGAGAGCTTCTGGCTACGTGAGAGCCGTTCCGCCTTCGACAACCGCCGCCGACGCGACCGCCTCAGGGCCTGGGAACGCCTCACCCGGGAACGGAACGCCGCGATCCGCGACCCGGCGACCCCGGCCGCGGAAATCCGCCGACTGGACCTGGCCCGCGCCCGTATCGGCCTGGTTCCCCCGAGCCGCCCCACCTGGTACGGCGACCGGCTCCAGGCGGCCGGCGAACGGGTCGAGGCGGTGTACGGCCTCGACCTCGACGCCGTCTGGCCCCGCCTGTGGCTGATCCTCCCCGAACCGGCCCAACGCCAGATCGAGGCCGCCCGCACGTCCTTCACGGCATCGGCACGCCTCGGCGCCTGGTCGCTCGCCTATCTCGCCCTCGCCGCGTGGTGGTGGCCCGCCGCCCTGATCGCGGCCGGCTGCGCACTGGTGGCCCGGTCCAGGGCGCACGAGTCGATGGAGGCGCTGGCATCGCTGGTGGAGTCGGCGGTGGACGTACACGGCCGGGACCTGGCGGTGCTGGTGGGGCTGGAACAGGCGGACGGCGCGGGCCCACTGTCGATGGACACCGGCGACCGGCTCTCGGAGATGTTCCGCAAGGCGGGCCTGTTCGACACCGACGACGACCCGTTCGAGACCTGAGCACTGGCCGGGGCGGGACCTCTCCAGCTCGCCCAGGGCATGCGCGCGAAGCGCAGCCATCCGCCCGGCGGGACGGCTGACGACTCGTCAAGGCGACTGCGACGCAGGGCGCATGATCGCTCTCCCCCGCAGGGCGGGCATGGGCCCGAGGGCGTGCCCCCCAAAGCACCGCCGCCCGCCCCGGCCGCCGGTACCGCGCCCACGCAGGCGCGCCTCGGCCGACCCACCGCCCGCAACCCGCCCACGCCCACCACCTGTCACGGCGACACGCCGCCCAACCCCGCGCACCCCTCGTACGGCCCGCCTTCGTACCCGGTCGGCGGCTCAGCGGTCGCGCGGTGTGCGAGTGGCGCGGAAGGTCGGTTCGACCGATCACGCGCGCACGGAGGTGCCCCCTGTCCGCCGACACGCTCGACGCCGCCGACGCCGTCCCACCGGCCACCCGAAAGGCCCCCGCACGGGCCTCCGGGCCGGCCGCCCCACCGGCCGTCACCTTCACCGCCCTCATCCCCCGACGCGTCCCCCGCCGGCGCGCCGCCCGCCTCGCCTCCGCCCTCCGCCGTGCCGCCCCCGCGCTCGGACTGTTCGCCGCCGCCCGCCTCACCGGCCTGCTCGTCCTGTGCCTGTGGGCCGAGCACATCGGCCGCTCCCCGTCCCAACTCCTCACCCGCACCTGGGACTCCGTCTGGTACACGAGGATCGCCGCCGACGGCTACGGTCACACCCTCCACTTCACCGACGGCGCCGTCCACAGCGACATGGCGTTCTTCCCGCTCTACCCCGGCCTCGTACGCGCCGTCACCACCGTCCTCCCCCTCGACGGCGGCACCGCCGCCCTGCTGCTCTCCTGGGCCGCCGCGGCAGCCGCCGCCTTTGCCGTCTACCTTCTCGGCGAGCGCCTCCAGGGCCGTACCACCGCGGCCGTCCTGGTGCTCCTGTGGGGCCTGCTGCCCCACTCGGTCGTGCTCTCCATCGCGTACACGGAACCGCTCCTCACCGCCTTCGCCGCCTTCTCCCTGTACGCGGTGCTCACCGGCCGCTGGCTGTGGGCGGGTTCGCTGGCCGCGCTCGCGGGTCTGTCCCGGCCCAACGGGATCGCGATCGCCGCGGCGGTGTGCGTCGCGGCGGCGTACGAACTGTGGAAGCGCCGCGCCCACGCCCCCTGGCGCCTCTGGGCCGGGGCCGTCGTCGCGCCGCTCGGCTGGGGCGGTTACGTACTCTGGGTGGGCTTACGCACCGGCGATCCGCTCAGTGGCTACTTCGCCGTGCAGGCAGGCTGGCGGTCCCGCTTCGACCTCGGTGTCGACAACATGGTCAACGTACGGGACGTCGCGCTACGGCCCACCGAACTCGCCTCCCCCATGACCGCGTTGATCGTCGCCGCGGCCGTACTGCTCTTCGCTCTGCTCCTCGTGGACCGGGAGAATCGCCCGCCCCTGCCACTGCTCGTGTACGCGGGGGTCCTGCTCCTGATCGCGGTCGGCGGTGGCGGATTCTTCGAGTCCAAGCCGCGCTTCCTGCTGCCCGCGTTCCCGCTGCTGCTCCCGCTCGCGTGCGCGCTCACAAAAGCCCGGCCGAGGGCCGCGATCGTCGTGATCGCCGCCCTCGCCGGGCTGTCGTGCTGCTACGGGACGTACCTGCTGACGCTGGCCCCGATGCCGCTGTAACGACCCTCGGACGTTGTCGTCAGGTCGTCAGGCGTCGTCAGGCGCGTCAGGCGTCGTCGGCCGGCTTGTCCTCGGCGGGCTTCTCCTCCGCCGGAGTCAGCCCGAAGGTCTCAACGATCCACTTGTCGAACTCGATCGACGCCCGCACCCAGCTGACGGTCGACGACACGAAGTGCTCCAGGCTGACCCCGGTGCCGATCAGCATCTGGGCCTCGCCGATGAGCCGGACGGTCGTGGTGCCGCCGTCCTCCTCCTCGTGCACGTGGCTGTAGACCTTGGGCCACAGCGTGCGGCGGTTCCAGTCGTCGATCGCGTCGAGGATCTTGGGCTTGTCATCGATGGCGTGCGGCCGGTCGTAGAACGTCCGCACGGAGAAGACCTGCTGGTCACCCTCGCCGCGGAACATGAAGTACGTACGGAATTCCTCCCACGGCGCCGCGAGGTCACCCTCGTCGTCGACGACGTACTTCAGCTCCATCTGGTCGAGAAGCTGCTTGACCAGATCCTGGTCGGGGACGACAGGGCCCGCCGTTCCCGCAGCCTGCGGCTGGGGCTGGGCCCCGAAATTCGGAATCGAGGACGGGTCGATGGTCATCGCTGGATTCTCCTGAGGATGGCATGCCGTTGTCTGACGACGACCCTAGCCGCGATCCCCGGGCGGAAACCCTGCACCCCGTCGGCAATCACAGGAAGGTCCGCGCGACGGCCCACGCGACGGCGAGCGCGCAGGCCCGCCACCACGCGGGTGACGGGCCTGCGACCTGCCGTGCCTCGCAGCGTCTTACGGCGTCTTCTCCAAAGAAGGCGCGTCCGGCCCGGACCCCGCCGCCGCGTCCTCCGCCACCGCGTCCTCCGGCTCCTCCCCACGCGTCACCGGCCCCACGATCAGCTCGTCCTCCACGCGCTCCACCCGCACGGTGTCACCGTCCATGACCTCGCCCGAGAGGATCTCCTTCGCCAGCCGGTCGCCGATCGCCGTCTGGATGAGGCGGCGCAGCGGGCGCGCGCCGTACGCCGGGTCGTTGCCCTTGTCGGCGAGCCAGGTGAGGGCTTCCGGGGTGATGTCGAGCGTGAGACGCCGGTCCGCCAGGCGCTTGGCGAGGCGGGCGATCTGGAGTTCGGCGATCCGGGCCAGCTCCTCCTTGGAGAGGGCCGAGAAGACCACGAGATCGTCCAGCCGGTTCAGGAACTCCGGCTTGAAGGAGTTCCGTACGGCTTCCAGCACCTGCTCCTTCTTCGTCTCCGCCGAGGGGATCGGATCGACCAGGTACTGGCTGCCGAGGTTCGACGTGAGGATCAGGATGGTGTTGCGGAAGTCCACGGTCCGGCCCTGGCCGTCGGTGAGCCGGCCGTCGTCGAGGACCTGGAGCAGGACGTCGAAGACCTCCGGGTGCGCCTTCTCGACCTCGTCCAGCAGGACCACGCTGTACGGCCTGCGGCGGACGGCCTCGGTGAGCTGGCCGCCCTCCTCGTAGCCGACGTATCCGGGCGGCGCGCCGACGAGCCGGGCCACCGAGTGCTTCTCGCCGTACTCGCTCATGTCGATACGGACCATGGCCCGCTCGTCGTCGAAGAGGAAGTCGGCCAGCGCCTTGGCCAGTTCGGTCTTGCCGACACCGGTCGGTCCGAGGAAGAGGAACGAGCCGGTGGGCCGGTCCGGGTCCGCGATGCCCGCGCGGGTGCGCCGTACCGCGTCCGACACCGCCTCGACCGCCTCGGTCTGACCGATCAGCCGGTTCCCCAGCCCGGCCTCCATACGGAGGAGCTTGCGCGTCTCGCCCTCCAGGAGCCGCCCGGCCGGGATCCCGGTCCACGAGCCGACGACGTCGGCGATGTCGTCCGGGCCGACCTCCTCCTTGACCATGGTGTCCGTGGCGGCTTCCTGCTCCGCCTCTGCCGCGGTCTCCAACTCCCGTTCCACAGCCGGGATCTCACCGTGCAGCAGCTTGGACGCGGTGCCGAGGTCGTTGTCGAGCTCCGCGCGCTCCGCCTTCCCCCGCAGCTCGTCCAGCTTCTCCTTCAGCTCGCCGACGCGGTTGAGGCCCTGCCGCTCCTTCTGCCAGCGCGCGTCGAGCCCGCGCAGCTCCTCCTCACGGTCGGCGAGGTCGCGGCGCAGCTTCTCCAGACGCTGCTTCGACGCGGGGTCCGACTCGTTCTTGAGGGCCAGCTCCTCCATACGGAGGCGGTCGACCGACCTCTGGAGTTCATCGATCTCGACGGGCGAGGAGTCGATCTCCATACGGAGGCGGGACGCGGCCTCGTCGACGAGGTCGATGGCCTTGTCGGGCAGGAAGCGCGAGGTGATGTAGCGGTCGGAGAGGGCGGCGGCGGCCACCAGCGCGGCGTCCGCGATCCGCACCTTGTGGTGCGCCTCGTACCGGCCCTTGAGCCCGCGCAGGATCGCGATCGTGTCCTCGACGTTCGGCTCGGCGATCAGCACCTGCTGGAAACGCCGCTCAAGCGCCGCGTCCTTCTCGATGCGCTCCCGGTACTCGTCCAGGGTCGTCGCACCGACCATGCGCAGCTCGCCGCGGGCCAGCATGGGCTTGAGCATGTTGCCCGCGTCCATGGCGGAGTCGCCGCCGGCGCCCGCGCCCACGACGGTGTGCAGTTCGTCGATGAACGTGATGATCTGCCCGTCGCTCTCCTTGATCTCGGACAGGACGGTCTTCAGCCGTTCCTCGAACTCACCGCGGTACTTGGCGCCCGCGACCATCGCGCCGAGGTCCAGGGAGACCAGCTTCTTGTTCTTCAGGGACTCCGGCACATCGCCCTTGACGATGCGCTGCGCGAGCCCTTCCACCACGGCAGTCTTGCCGACGCCGGGCTCGCCGATCAGTACGGGGTTGTTCTTCGTACGGCGCGACAGCACCTGTACGACGCGGCGGATCTCCTGGTCCCGGCCGATGACAGGGTCGAGCCTGCCCAGGCGCGCCGCTGCCGTGAAGTCGGTGCCGAACTTCTCCAGGGCCTTGTACTGGCCCTCCGGGTCGGGCGTGGTCACCCGGCGTCCTCCCCTTGCCTTCTCGAACGCTTCCAGCAGCTTCTTCGCACCGGCTCCCTGCCGGTCCAGTACGTCCCCGGCCTTGCCGCCCTCGGCCGCGATCCCGATGAGCAGGTGCTCGGTCGAGACGTAGTCGTCGCCCAGCTTCCTGGCCCGCTTGCCGGCGTCGCCGACGACGGCGAGCAGCCTGCGGTCGGGCTGCGGCGGCGCGACGGTGGAGCCCCGCACGCTGGCCAGCTCGGCCAGCACCCGGTCCGCCCCGGACCGTACCTCAGCCTGGTCGGCGTCGACCGCGACGAGCAGGTCGGTGATGTTCTCGTTCTCCTCGCCGGCCAGCAGCGCGAGCAGCAGGTGCGCGGGTGTCAGATCGGCATGGCCGGCCGACACCGCGCGCTCGGTGGCGGCGTTGAACGCGTCCTTGCTCTTGTTCGTCAGCTCGGCGTCCACGTGCGGTCTCTCCTCCTCGACTCGGGCCCGCCCCTCAACCCCCGGGACCTGACCCACCCAACGTACGCAAAGTTGAGTCTATTCCACTCAAGGCGCGCGAGGAACGTCCGGCGGCCGGCCGTCCTCGCGGACCAACTCCCGCCGCCCCGCACCTCGGAGGCCGATACGCGCCTATTCTTCCGGCATGGCCCAAGACGTACGCGATCCCGACCCCGAATATCTCGCCTTCTGGGGAGAGCGCCACCTGTGCACCCTGACCACACTCCGGCCGGACGGCACACCGCACGTGGTGCCGGTGGGCGTGACGTACGAACCGGAGGCCGGGCTGGCACGTGTCATCACCAACAAGAACTCGACGAAGGTCGGCAACATCCTGGCGGCGGGCCCCGACGGAGCGCGGGTCGCGGTCTGCCAGGTCCACGGCGGGCGCTGGGCGACGCTTGAGGGCCTCGCGACGGTACACACGGAGGCCGATCGGGTCGCGGACGCCGTAGGCCGTTACGCGGCCCGCTACGAGCGCGTGCCGGCGCCCAACCCGGACCGGGTCGTCATCGAGATCGCCGTCGACCGCGCGCTGGGCAGAGGATGACGCGCACCCCGCGAACGCCGCCACCACGCGGCGCGCGGCACGCCGGCCCCGCACGCGGACAGCACAGCGGCGCCATCGCGTTTCAGGTCCACGATGGCGCCGCTGTGTGGGGGAAGCGCCCGAGCGATCTACTACGACGGGGGAATCGCTCAGGCACTGCGGGGGGTGGCGGAAATGGTCTGTGGTTCGACCAGCTGGTGGTCACGCTGGTCGAGATTGACGAAAATCATGTCGTACCGAATCGCGCAGCGTACGGGCTGCGGCGCCCCCCGAGGCTTCCTCAGACACCGGTAGGCACGGACGTCCTCGTCCTCCTCGCGGACGACGACCACGGGCTCTCCGAACAGCGTGACCATCAGCGAGTCACCACGGTGTGGGATCGCCGTGACGAGATCGATGAAGTGCCACCCGGACCGGTAGGCCGAGGCCATCTCACGCCGAAAGACCCTGTCGTCCGGCGGGACGGTCATGCGCCCAAGTCCGCCGGTGCGCTGTCCCAAGTGGGCTCACCGGGCAGCGCGGTCATCGAGAAAGACGACGACTGGGCGTCCGCCGAGAGGTCACCACCGGCAACGAGAACACTTGCTGTCGCTGCCACGAAAGCGAGTGCGCAAAGCGCGCGAACCATCCTCTTCATGGAAGATCTCCACCCCATTCTGATCATCATCCCTCCCCCCGCGATTAAGACGATGGCTCACTCTGAACGCTTCCACCAGCAAGCACGGGCATCATGTTCCTGTAATTCAGGACCCTGAGGGGGTGGCATATGGAGTCAGAGCAGGGCAATACGGGGCACAAGCATGGGCTAGGCGAACTGTGCGAAGTGGGTAAAAACCTCTATGCGGCGGCTTTGCGCCACGGCCGGCTGTCCCGCTCAGACGCGCAAGGGGCGCCCTGCCTGCTCGACTTGGCCCTGCTACGCCCGGACCCCGACGAGTTCCAGTGGCTGCGCCCGGTCCCTCCGGCGATCGCGCTGAACCAGCTCACGCATCCCATCGAGCGGGAAATCCAGGAACGCCGGCAGCTGGCGATCTCCCTGGCCGACACCTTCGAGCCGTTCATGACCCTCACAGCCATGGATCCGTCGGCCACGCATGCCATCACCGTGCTCGAAGGGCTGAGCCTCATCAACTCGACCCTGGACCGCGTCACCGGCGAATGCACCGAGGAACTGCTCACCGTCCAGCCGGGCAGCGGGCGCGCACCCGATGTCCTCGAGGAAGGGCTCCGCAGGGTTCGCCCACTGATCAGCAGGGGGGTGAAGATGCGCACCCTGTACCAGCACACCGCCCGCCATCACCCGTCCACGCTGGCCTACGTGGAACGCGTCGGCTCGCGCGGGGTGGAAGTGCGGACCCTTGAAGAGATCATCGAACGGCTGATCATCGTCGACCGCAAAGTGGCGTTCGTCCCCGCCCGCAGCGACCGCAGGATCGCTCTGGAGCTGCGCCACGAAGGCCTCGTCCAGTATCTCGTCGGCGTGTTCGAGCAGTTCTGGCTCCACGGGACCCCTTGGGACGAACCGTTGTCGTACGCGCCGGAGATGGACGGCATCACCAGCATCCAGCGCTCCATCGCCAAACTCCTGGTCGACGGCCACGTGGACGAGGCGATCGCACGTCGGCTCGGCATGAACGTACGCACCTGCCGTGCGCACATCGCCAAGCTCAACACGACGCTCGGAAGTGGCAGCCGCGCCCAACTCGGCTATCTCATCGCCCAGTCGGGGATGCTCGACCAGGACCACTGACACGCACACCCGCCCCGGAAGTTGGCCACTCCCAGCCACCGACAACGATCCCCCGGTAGCTAGAATTCCACCACCGCCATCTTCCTGCATTGCAGAAACAGGGGGGTACCCAAATGGGAGGAACCAGACCAAAGCGGGCGCATCCACATGGCGATCGGGAGCTGTGCGACGAGGCCGTACGGCTCTACACGGCGGCCCTGCGCAACGACGGGATCGGCCGCGGCGAACTGACCGCCGCTCCCTGCCTGATGGACATGGCGCTGCTGCACCCGGACCCCAGGGACGCCGACTGGCTGCGCCCCGTACCCCCGTCGGCCGCCTTGGCGCATCTCCTGCTTCCCATCACGCGGGAGATCCACGAACGGGTACGGCTCACCGCCGTCCTCGCCGACTCCCTGGCACCCCTGATGACCGTGCCGAGCGAGGACCCCAACCTCTCCATCACCGTCCTCGAAGGACTGCCGCTCATCAGCTCCGTCCTGAGGGAGGCGTCGGCCGCCGCCACGTCGGAGATCCTGACGGCGCAGCCGGGCGGCAACCGGACGAAGACAGCCATGGAGCAGGGACTCAGGAACTCCCTCACGGCCATCGAGCAGGGTGCCCGGCTCCGCCACATCTACCAGCACCCGGCGCGCTACAGCCCGCACCTCAAGGACTACATGACGCGGGTACCGACCGGCCGGCTGGAGGTACGCACCGTCGAGCAGACCGTGGAGCGGCTGATCATCGTCGACCGCGAGATGGCGCTCATCCCCGCCAACGCGGAACGGACCACCGCCCTGGAGATCCGGCACCCCGCCCTGGTCACGTACCTCGTCCAGGTCTACGACGTCCTGTGGGCCCAAGGCACACCGCTGACGGAGCACCTGACCTCGACGGCCCCGGACACCCCGGTCACCGCGGTCCAGCGTGGCATCGCGCGACTCCTCGTCGAGGGCACCACCGACGAGGCGGTCGCCCGCAAGATGGGCATCAGCGTCCGTACCTGCCGCTCCCACATAGCCAAACTGATGCAGGCCCTCGGCGCCTCCAGCCGTACCCATCTCGGCGCCCTGCTGGTCCGGTCGGGCCTGGCGGGTACCCAGGCACCTCCACCCCGGCCACAGGACGAAGGCCCGGCGCCCCCCGGATCTCTCCGGGAGGCGCCGGGCCTTCACACGTCAGGCTCCGACCAGGTCCTGTCCGATCCGCCGGACACGACCTAGTCCGACGACAGCTTCGGCTTCGGCCGCCACACCACCAGCGCGCTCGTCTGCTGCACGTCCTGATACGGCACCAGGTCCCGCCGGTACGACGCGTGCACCTGGGCCTCGCGCTGGCGCATCGCCGCCGCCGCGCCGTCCACCGCCGCGCCGAGCTCCGCCACGCGCGCCTGGAGCGCCGCGACCTGGTTCTCCAGCTCGATGATCCGCTTGATCCCGGCCAGGTTGATGCCCTCGTCCTGCGACAACTGCTGCACCTGCCGGAGCAGTTCGATGTCGCGCGCCGAGTAACGCCTGCCGCGGCCCGCCGTACGGTCCGGCGAGACCAGGCCAAGCCGGTCGTACTGGCGCAGTGTCTGTGGGTGCAGCCCGGAGAGCTGGGCCGCCACCGAGATGACGTAGACCGGCGACTCTTCGGTCAGCTCAAAGGCCTGGTTGAACGATGAGTGCGGTCGACGCCGCCCGACCCCGTCCATTGGAGTCACGCTCCCTTCGCTGCCTGGAACAGCTCGTCCCGCGGGTTCTCCCCCACGGTCGCCTTCCGGTAGGTCTCCAGCGCGTCACGAGCCTCGGCGCCGAGATCCTTGGGGACGACCACCTCGACGGTGACCAGGAGGTCGCCACGGCTGCCGTCCTTGCGTACGGCACCCTTCCCCCGGGCGCGCATCGTACGGCCGTTGGGCGTGCCCGCGGGCAGTTTCAGGGTGACCGCCGGCCCGCCCAGCGTCGGGACCTTGACCTCGCCGCCGAGCGCCGCCTCCACGAAGGTGACCGGCACGGTGACGGTGAGGTTGTCGTCCTTGCGGCCGAAGACCGGGTGCGAGCCGACATGGACGACCACGTACAGGTCGCCCGCCGGACCGCCGCGCTCACCGGGAGCGCCCTTGCCGCGCAGCCGGATCCGCTGGCCGTCACTGACGCCCGCCGGGATCCGGACCTGCATGGTCCGCGAGGACTTGGCACGGCCGCTGCCCTTGCAGACGTCGCACGGGTCCTGGGCGATCAGCCCACGGCCCTTGCAGTCCACGCACGGGTCGGTCAGCGAGAAACCGCCGCCCGTGCCGCGCGACACCTGCCCGGTGCCGACGCAGGTCGGGCAGACCCGCGGCGAACCGTTCTTGTCGCCGGTGCCCGAACACGCCTTGCAGGGAGCCTGGCTGGACATCCGCAGCGGAACCGTGGCCCCGTCGACCGCCTCGGTGAAGCTGAGCGTCACCTCGGACTCGATGTCCTGGCCGCGGCGCGGCTGCGTACGCGTGCCCGTGCCGGGACCGCCTCGGTTGAAGAGGCCGCCGAACACGTCCCCGAGCCCGCCGCCGAAGCCGCCGGCGCCGCTCTGGCCCTGGGGTCCCTGGCCGCCGCCCTGGGGCCCGCCTCCGAAGAGGTCGCCCAGGTCGAAGTTGAAGGACCCGCCGCCGCCCCCGGCACCGGGGCCGGCCCGGAAGCCGCCACCGTTGCCGAAGAGCGAGCGCGCCTCGTCGTACTCCTTGCGCCGCTTGG
Organism: Streptomyces sp. NPDC060366; assembly: GCF_042725135.1. Lineage (NCBI taxonomy): Bacteria > Bacillati > Actinomycetota > Actinomycetes > Kitasatosporales > Streptomycetaceae > Streptomyces > Streptomyces sp. NPDC060366. Next base: position 260,497 of record NZ_JBHXDC010000006.1, read on the forward strand.
GGTCGCCGAGCACGTCGTTGGCCTCGGAGATCTGCTTGAAGCGCTCCTCGGCCTTGGCGTCACCCTTGTTGGCGTCCGGGTGGAACTCGCGGGCGAGCTTCCGGTACGCCTTCTTGATCTCGGCCTCGGTGGCGTCCTTGGGGACGCCGAGAACCTTGTAGTAGTCCTTCTCCACGAAGTCCTTGGTACTCATTCCCGACGTCCCTCCTCACTGCCCGTCATGCGTACTGCCTGTCATGCGTACTGCCCATCCGTACCGCCGTCCGCACGTCCCGTACCGCGGGGCCGCACGTCAGCCCTCGTCCGGGCCACCGCTCTCCTCGTCCGTGTCCGGCTCGTCGGCGGACTTCGCCTTCTCCCCGGGCTGGACCCCCGGCTGGGGCTCCGCCACGGCGACGCGCGCGGGCCTGATGGTCCGCTCGCCGAACCGGTACCCAGGCTGCAGGATCGCGACGCACGTGTCTTCGGTGACATCCGGCGCGTAGCTGTGCATCAGGGCCTCGTGGATCGTCGGGTCGAAGGGCTCGCCCTCCTTGCCGAACTGCTGGAGGCCCATCTTCGCGGCCACCGTCTCCAGCGATTCCGCCACCGACTTGAACCCGCCCACCAGCTCGTCGTGTTCCCGGGCGCGCCCGATGTCGTCGAGCACGGGCAGCAGCTCGGTAAGGAGGCTCGCGACGGCGATCTCCTTGACCGTGACCCGGTCCCGCTCGACCCGGCGGCGGTAGTTCTGGTACTCGGCCTGAAGCCGCTGGAGGTCTGCCGTGCGCTCGCCGAGCGCCGTACGGACCTGGTCCAGCTGAGCGATCAGCGCGGTCTGTGTCGCGTCTTGTTGTACGTCCCCTGCCGGGGGGGCCGCCGGGCCGGTCTCCTTCGCGGAGTCCGACTCGGCGGCCTTCGGCGCGGCGTCTTCGGGGGTGGCGCCTGAAGGGACGTCGGGCTCCTCTTCGAAGCCCGGAGTCTCCTCCGTCACGCGGCACCGTCCTTCTTGGGCTTCTCGTCGTCGACGATCTCGGCGTCCACGACGTCGTCCGCGGCGTCGGTGCCGCCGGCGGGACCGGCCTGCTCCGTGCCCGGGGCGTCGGTGGCACCGTCGGCCTGGGCGTTGGCGTACATGGCCTGGCCGAGCTTCTGCGAGACGGCGGCGACCTTCTCCGTGGCCGTACGGATCTCGGCCGTGTCCTCACCCTTGAGCTTCTCCTTCAGCTCGCCGATGGAGGTCTCGACCTCTTCCTTCACGTCACCGGGGACCTTGTCCTCGTTGTCCTTGAGGAACTTCTCGGTCTGGTAGACGAGCTGTTCGGCCTGGTTGCGGGTCTCGGCGGCCTCGCGGCGGCGGTGGTCCTCGTCCGCGTACTGCTCGGCCTCTTCACGCATCCGGTTGACCTCGTCCTTCGGCAGCGAGGAGCCACCGGTGACGGTCATCTTCTGCTCCTTGCCGGTGCCGAGGTCCTTCGCGGCCACGTGCATGATGCCGTTGGCGTCGATGTCGAAGGCGACCTCGATCTGCGGCACACCGCGCGGGGCGGGCGGCAGTCCGGTCAGCTCGAACATTCCAAGCTTCTTGTTGTACGCCGCGATCTCGCGCTCGCCCTGGTAGACCTGGATCTGCACCGACGGCTGGTTGTCCTCGGCCGTCGTGAAGATCTCGGAGCGCTTCGTCGGGATCGTGGTGTTGCGCTCGATGAGCTTGGTCATGATGCCGCCCTTGGTCTCGATACCAAGAGACAGCGGGGTGACGTCGAGCAGCAGGACGTCCTTGACCTCGCCCTTGAGGACACCGGCCTGGAGCGCGGCACCGATGGCCACGACCTCGTCCGGGTTGACGCCCTTGTTGGCGTCACGGCCGCCGGTGAGCTCCTTGACGATCTCGGCGACGGCGGGCATACGCGTGGAGCCACCGACCAGGACCACGTGGTCGATCTCGGACAGCGCGATACCGGCGTCCTTGATGACGTTGTGGAACGGGGTCTTGCAGCGCTCCAGCAGATCGGCCGTCAGCTGCTGGAACTGAGAGCGCGTGAGCTTCTCGTCCAGGTGCAGCGGGCCCTCGGCGGAGGCCGTGATGTACGGCAGGTTGATCGTGGTCTCGGTGGAGGACGACAGCTCGATCTTCGCCTTCTCCGCGGCCTCGCGGAGACGCTGGAGAGCCATCTTGTCCTTGGCCAGGTCCACGCCGTGACCGTTGGCGAACTGCTTCACCAGGTAGTCGACGACACGCTGGTCCCAGTCGTCACCACCGAGGTGGTTGTCACCGTTGGTGGCCTTCACCTCGACGACGCCGTCACCGATCTCCAGGAGCGACACGTCGAAGGTGCCGCCGCCGAGGTCGAAGACGAGGATCGTCTGGTCGTCCTTGTCGAGCCCGTACGCCAGCGCGGCGGCCGTCGGCTCGTTGACGATGCGCAGGACGTTGAGGCCCGCGATCTCGCCGGCCTCCTTCGTGGCCTGGCGCTCGGAGTCGTTGAAGTACGCCGGGACGGTGATGACCGCGTCCACGACCTTCTCGCCGAGGTAGGACTCCGCGTCGCGCTTCAGCTTCTGAAGGACGAACGCGGACATCTGCTGCGGGTTGAAGTCCTTGCCGTCGAGGTTGATCTTCCAGTCGGTGCCCATGTGGCGCTTGACCGACCGGATGGTCCTGTCGACGTTCGTGACTGCCTGGCGCTTGGCGACCTCTCCGACGAGCACCTCGCCGTTCTTGGCGAAGGCGACGACGGACGGCGTGGTCCTGGCGCCTTCGGCGTTGGTGATGACGGTGGGCTCGCCGCCTTCGAGAACGCTGACGACGGAGTTTGTCGTGCCCAGGTCGATGCCGACCGCACGTGCCATTTCGATTCCTCCAACTGACTTGAGTGGAACAGGCTCAAGGATGCACGACCGATCCTCGGGCGTCAACAGAGCTGAGTCGACCAGACTCAACTATCGTGCGGCTCAATTTCCGGGAACCTTCCGGCAACCGTGCGGTTCCCGCAGGTCCGCGCGCCTTCGGAACTTCTCTCCGCCACTGCGGCACGATCGGTCGGCAAGCGAGCGCAAAAGGCGCGATGTCGCATACAACGGTCAGGGAGGTCCCATGGTTCCGGACCTGGATCTGGACCCCAAACGCCTGCTCGATCTGACGCTCGGCACACTCCTGCTGATTCTGGCCGCGCCCGTGCTGGCCGCCGCCGCCCTCGCCCTCACGTTCTCCGCGCGGCACCCCGGCACCGCCTTCACCCACAAGCGCCTCGTCGGCCTGGAGGGCCGCGTCTTCACCGCCCGCTCCCTCGCCACCCGCCGGCACCGGCTGGACCTGCTGTCACGCCTGCCCCACGTCGTGAGCGGTGAGATGTCCCTCGTCGGCCCCGCGCCGCTCGCGCCGGGCGACCCCAGGGCCGCGGCGCCCTGGCGACGGTTCGTACGGCCGGGCCTCACCGGCCTCGCACAGGTGCGCCGCCGCTCCCCGATGCCGTGGGACGAGCCGGCGCTGCTCGACCAGCACTACGTGGAGCAGTACTGGATCGGCCTCGACCTGCTGATCCTCGTACGGACGCCGGCCGCCGCGCTCGCCCCGTACGGCGACGACCTCGTCGTACCGCGCATCCCCGCTCAGGGTCACCTCAGCGACACAGATCACCGGCCACGCGGCTACAGTGCGGCGGGATAACTGGGTACCCTCAGCACAAACCGATTAAGTTACCGCTTAGTAGAACCGCTTGGTAGCACCCCTCGACGTGGTGCTGCTCTTCCCACCCTCGCAGGCCCGAGGAGCCCCCAATGCAACTCGCCGCGATCATCGTGTCGCTGGTGCTGACCGTCGTCGGCGTCGCGCTCATCGCACGAGCCGTCGCCGAGATCTACCGGTTCGTGAAGCTCGGCTCGCCCGTACCGGCCGGCAGTCGCACCGACGACCCCAGAGCGCGCACGATCACCCTGGCCAAGGAGTTCTTCGGCCACACGCGGATGAACCGCTGGGGTGTCGTCGGCTTCGCGCACTGGTTCGTCGCGATCGGCTTCCTGACGCTCGGGCTGACGATCGTCAACGCCTACGGCCAGCTGTTCCAGGCCGACTGGATCATCCCGTACATCGGCACCTTCCTGCCGTACGAGATCTACGTCGAGTTCATCGCGCTCGCGACCACCGTCGGCATCCTCGTACTGATGGCGATCCGGCTGCTGAACCTGCCCTCGCGGGCCGGCCGCAAGTCGCGCTTCGCCGGCTCCACGGCCTGGCAGGCGTACTTCGTCGAGTACGTGATCCTCACCATCGGCGTCGCGATCCTGACCCTGCGCGGCCTCGAGGGCGCCCTGCACCACGTCGACAGCTACGAACCGGCGTACTGGGTCTCGTATCCCCTGGTCGTGGCGTTCGACGGGCTCAGCCTCGGCACGCTCCAGAACCTGGTCTACCTGACCGCCATGATCAAGCTCGGCGTGACGATGATCTGGGCCATCACCCTCGGCCTCAACACCACGATGGGCGTGGCCTGGCACCGCTTCCTGGCCTTCCCGAACATCTGGTTCAAGCGCGAGGCCGACGGCGGTACGGCGCTGGGCGCGCTCCGGCCGATGGTGTCGGACGGCAAGGAGATCGACTTCGAGGACCCGGGTGAGGACGACGTCTTCGGTGTCTCGCAGGTCGAGCAGTTCTCCTGGAAGGGCATCCTCGACTTCTCCACGTGCACCGAGTGCGGTCGCTGCCAGTCGCAGTGCCCCGCCTGGAACACCGGCAAGCCCCTCTCGCCGAAGCTCCTGATCATGTCCCTGCGCGACCACGCGCACGCCAAGGCGCCGTATCTGCTGGCCGGCGGCGGCAAGACGATGGAGGGCGAGGAGAAGGCGTCGGCGGAGGCGCTGAAGGACGTGCCCGCCGCCGCCCTCGCGGAGGCCGAGCGCCCGCTGATCGGGACGCTCGAGGCGAACGGTGTCATCGACCCGGACGTCCTGTGGTCCTGCACCACGTGCGGCGCGTGCGTCGAGCAGTGCCCGGTCGACATCGAGCACATCGACCACATCGTCGACATGCGCCGCTACCAGGTGATGATCGAGAGCTCGTTCCCCTCCGAGGCCGGGACGATGCTCAAGAACCTGGAGAAGAAGGGCAACCCCTGGGGCCTCCAGAAGAAGCAGCGTCTGGAGTGGACCAAGGAGGTCGACTTCGAGGTGCCGGTCGTCGGCCGGGACGTCGAGGACCTCACGGAGGTCGACTACCTGTACTGGGTCGGCTGCGCGGGCGCTCTTGAGGACCGCGCCAAGAAGACCACCAAGGCGTTCGCCGAACTGCTCCACATCGCGGGTGTGAAGTTCGCGATCATGGGCGGCGACGAGAAGTGCACGGGCGACTCGGCCCGCCGCCTGGGCAACGAGCCGCTGTTCCAGCAGCTCGGCCAGGAGAACGTGGCGATGCTGAACATGGCGTACGGCGAGGACGACGAGGATCCGGGGACGAAGAGGCCGAAGTCCTCGAAGAAGATCGTCGCGACCTGCCCGCACTGCTTCAACACCATCGCGAACGAGTACCCGCAGCTCGGCGGCGAGTACGAGGTCATCCACCACACCCAGCTGCTCCAGCACCTCGTCGACGAGGAGAAGCTGATCCCGGTGACCCCCGTCGAGGGTCTGATCACCTACCACGACCCCTGCTACCTGGGCCGGCACAACAAGGTCTACACACCGCCGCGCGAGATCATCGCGAAGGTGCCCGGCCTCCGTAACGAGGAGATGCACCGCCACAAGGAGCGCGGCTTCTGCTGCGGCGCGGGCGGCGCGCGGATGTGGATGGAGGAGCGGATCGGCAAGCGCATCAACAACGAGCGTGTGGACGAGGCGCTCTCGCTGAATCCGGACATCGTGTCGACGGCGTGCCCGTTCTGCCTCGTGATGCTGACCGACTCGGTCAACGGCAAGAAGAACGAGGGCAAGGCGAAGGAATCGCTCCAGGTCGTGGACGTGGCGCAGCTGCTGCTCGACTCCGTACGGACGCCGCCGTCGGACCCGGAGGACACCCCGGAGCCGGCCGAGGAACCGGAGCCGGAGCCCGCGACGTAACGCCCTCCTCAGGAAGAGCGCGGCCGGACCTGCCTCGGGGGCGGGTCCGGCCTTTCTTCTGCCCTCGGGCCATCCCTCTGACGATCCGGCCGGTGATCCCGATCGGTCCGTGATCGCGATTGGTCCGTTTCCTTACCGCGACGCGCGAACTGGAGCATCATGTGGCAGCGAATGTCATGTGCCGAGACAGATGGGTGGGTGGGGTCGTGCGCATACGCACCGGCGCGACGACAGCGGTGATGACCGGCGCCGGCGTCTGTACGGCACTGGCCCTACTGCTGACCGGTTGCAGCGGCTCCGCCGACGGCGGCGGGCCGGGCAGCGGCACCAAGGCGAAGAACGGCGACACCACGCCCCTCGCCGGCGGCGCCTCCGTACCGAAGCGCCCCGTCCCGCGCGGCGACGGCAGCGAGGTCCCCGCCGACTTCAACGGCGACGGCCACCGCGACCTCGTACTGAACGACCTGGTCAAGGCACCCGACGCGATCCAGGGCGACGACGCGGGGATCGGCATCGTGTACGGCTCCGACTCACCGCGCGGCCTCGATCCCGCCGTACGCCAGACACTGAGCCCCACCGCCAACGGCGCGGCCACCGACGGCGTCCTCCCGGCCGCCTTCGACGCGGCGGCCACCTGCGACCTGGACGGCGACGGCTACGCCGACCTGATCGTGAGCACCGACCCTCCGTACGACGGCCTCGGCCGCCCGCCCGTCCCCCTCCAGCTCCTCTTCGGCGGCCCGGACGGCATCACGGGCAAGGCGGTCGTACTCAAGATCCCCGCCAAGGCGCGCTACGGCGACGACTGGCCCGACCACCCGGTGTGCGGGGACTTCGACGGCGACGGCAAGCCGGATCTCGCAGTCTCCGCCAGCGCGGGCCAGGTCAGCTATCTGCGCGGCCCGTTCAGCCGCGCGGGCGCCCCCAAGGCGGCGACGGCCCCCGTCCCCGGCGGCGGCCCGGTCCTCTACGCCCCCACGGGCAAGGCGGACACGGACGGCGACGGCTACGACGACCTCGTCCACACCACCCGCACCCACGAGCCCGGCAAGGCCGCGAAGGGCAAGCTGCTGCTCGGCGGCCCGCGGGGACCCGGCGAGGCGGGCGGCACGTACACCTTCAAGGCGCTCGCGCTCCCGCCCGCGCCGAGACTGCCGGGCGCGGACGGCGAGCCCACCACGGACCTCCTGGACTCGGGGGACTTCACCGGCGACAAGCGCCCCGACGTGGTGACCCGCACACACCAGGGCGAGGAGAAGGACCTGATCGCGCTGTACCCCTCCGAGAAGGGCGGGAAGGCGGCTCAGCGCCCGGTGATCAGCTTCAGCACGTCGATCTTCCTCAAGTAGGGTGAACCGACCTCCCCCATCCCAGGTGTAGCAAGCCCCCCAGGGTTCCCTTAGGGGATGTCACAGCTCGGCCGCAAAGGCCGGCCGGTTCCGGCTGCGCCCGCCCGGCGCCCGTCCGGAGCGGGTACGTTCGGTGACGTGGCTGGATTCAGGATCGGACGCGGCCGGGACAACCGCACACGCCAACAACAACCGCAGCAGCAGCCGTACGGACGGCAGGCGGCGCCCCCTCCGCAGTACGGAGGTGGGCAGCCGGCACCGCCGTACGGCAGACAGCCGCACCCTCCGCAGCAGCAGTGGCCCCAGACGGGCGCCGGACACCCCGGCCCCCAGCAGGGCGGTTACGGCTACCCCGGACCGGGTGGACACGGCGGTCAGGGGGGAGGGCACGGCGAGCCCGAGTACTTCGGCGACCCGCACAACCAGCACGGCGGTGGCGGCGCCCACGACCCGTACGCGAACAACCCTGGTCACACGCAGCAGTTCAGCGTGGACGAGAGCGGCTACGGCGACGGCGCGACGTACCACGCGGGCTCCGCGCCCGCCCCGTCCGGCCCGCGACTGCACTGGAAGCAGCTGCTGAGCGGCATCGTGCTGCGCCCGAACGCGACGTTCTGGCAGATGCGCGACTACCCGGTCTGGGGCCCCGCGCTGGTCGTGACGTTCCTCTACGGGCTGCTGGCCATCTTCGGCTTCGACGGGGCCCGCGAGGAGGCGATCAACGCCACCCTCTCGACGGCGATCCCGTACGTCCTGACGACGGCCGTGGCCTTCGTGATCGGCGGCCTGATCCTGGGCGCGGTGACCCACACGATGGCCCGCCAGCTCGGCGGTGACGGCGCCTGGCAGCCGACGGTCGGCCTCTCCATGCTGATCATGTCGATAACGGACGCACCGCGCCTGGTCTTCGCGCTCTTCCTGGGCGGCGAGAACTCACTGGTGCAGATCCTCGGCTGGGTCACCTGGGTCGCTGCGGGAGCGCTGTTCACGGTGATGGTGAGCAGGTCGCACGACCTGCCGTGGCCGAAGGCGCTGGGCGCGTCGGCGATCCAGCTGATCGCGCTGCTGTCCCTGATCAAGCTCGGCACGATCTAGCGGCCCGGACCCGCCGTCGACGGCGGCGGGTCCCCCGGTCTCTCCCCCGGCTCTCCCGCCCCGCTCTCAGGAGTCGAGTATCTGCCCGGAGCGCCGCACGACGGGAGCCTCGACGCTCCAGGGGAAGTTGATCCACTCGTCGGTGCGCTTCCACACGTACTCGCACTTCACCAGCGAGTGCGTCTTCTCATAGATGACGGCGCTGCGGACCTCGGCGACGTGGTTGAGACAGAAGTCGTGAACGAGCTTGAGGGTGCGCCCGGTGTCGGCGACGTCGTCGGCGATGAGGACCTTCTTGTTGGAGAAGTCGACCACGTTCGGCACCGGCGCCAGCATGACCGGCATCTCGAGAGTCGTACCAACTCCCGTGTAGAACTCGACGTTCACCAGGTGGATGTTCTTGCAGTCGAGCGCGTAGGCGAGCCCGCCGGCGACGAACACCCCGCCGCGCGCGATGCTCAGGACGACATCCGGCTCGTACCCGTCGTCCGCGACGGCCTGCGCCAGCTCCCGTACGGCGGCGCCGAAGCGCTCGTACGTCAGGTTCTCCCGTATGTCGTCCACGTCCTTCACACCTGCGTCCGGTGGAAGTTGAGGAACGAACGGGAGGCGGTCGGCCCGCGCTGGCCCTGGTAACGCGACCCGTAGCGCTCGGAGCCGTACGGGAACTCCGCCGGCGAACTCAGCCGGAACAGACACAGCTGCCCGATCTTCATACCGGGCCAGAGCTTGATGGGCAGGGTCGCGAGATTCGACAGCTCCAGGGTCACGTGCCCGGAGAAGCCGGGGTCGATGAAACCGGCGGTCGAGTGCGTGACGAGCCCCAGACGGCCGAGACTCGATTTCCCCTCCAGCCGGGAGGCGATGTCGTCGGGCAGCGAGATGACCTCGTACGACGAGGCGAGCACGAACTCACCGGGGTGCAGGATGAACGCCTCGTCCCCGGCCGGCTCCACGGTCCGCGTCAGATCGACCTGCTCGACGGCGGGGTCGATGTGCGGATAGCGGTGGTTCTCGAACACGCGGAAGAACCGGTCGAGCCGCACGTCGATGCTCGACGGCTGCACCATCGATTCGTCGTAAGGGTCGATACGCACGCGCCCGGAATCGATCTCGGCCCGGATGTCCTTGTCAGAGAGAAGCACGCCCCGAGGATACGCAGAACGCGCGGGCCCACCCCAACTCGGGCAACCCCGCGCGCCCCTACCGACCACCCGCGTCAGCGCCGCCCGACCTCCACCGGGACGGCATGCCGCAACCGCGCACAACGCGGACACCGAATGAGCCGCCCGGGCCCGAGCCGCCCGTTGTCAAGCTGCTGCATCGGAAACGACGTAGTACTGAACACATGCCCTTCGGCACAGCGGACGACGGTGCGCTCCATCAAATCCATCAGGTCCCTTCCCCAAAACGCGGACGAACCCACACATTAGGGGATGAACAAACAGCCCACCGAAGCGGCACTCCGACCCTGAACGCTACGCCCCAACTCCCGCGACCGACAGCGCCATCGAGCACGCGGAGTCGACAATGGGGTAGAGTGTCCACGGACGCGCCAGTGATCATGGGCGCTCCGGCGGGTGTAGTTTAATGGTAGAACATGAGCTTCCCAAGCTCAGAGCGCGAGTTCGATTCTCGTCACCCGCTCCACGACGAAGGCCCAAGTCAGCGACTTGGGCCTCCTTTGTTGTCTAGACCATTTTCCGGCCGCGTGCCATTCGCGTGCCATAGCGACCCCTCCGACCAGGTCGAACGTCGCCGCCGGACCCCCTCAGCCAGCACCTGACACTCCGTCGTCTCATTTGATAAGACACACTTTGAGTGACCTGCATCACAGCAGACGGATCGGGCTGAGCTGTGCGGTGGCGAATCCGCTGCGGGGCGACTGCTCTTGTCGTCGTCGCTCTGCGGCAGGAGCAAGCAGCCTTCGGACTACCGGCGACGAGCGGCCTGTGGGCCGGGCCCCGGCGAGCGTGGCTGGAGAGGGTGAACGGTCGCGCCGCTGCCGCTCTGCTGGGGTGGCTGTGTCTGGCGGCGGACGTCGTGGTCGATGTCGGCGGCGAGCCGGCGCTGATGCTCCTTGGTGGAGTGCTGGTATATGAGCTGCGCCTTCTCGGAGGACTGGCCCGCGCGGACCATGAGGTCCTTCAGCTTGGCCCCCGTATCGGCGGCGAGGGTGTTGCCGGTGTGCCGCAGATCGTAGAAGCGGAAGCCATCGGGCAGGCCCGCCCGGTCCCGGGCTCTTCGCCACTTGCGCCCGAAGGTCGTACCGCGCAGGGCCGCGCCCTTCTCTCCGACGAACACCAGCCCGTCGCTTCCTGGCTCGGCGAACCATTCCAGGTGACGGCGGAGGTCTTCATACAGGAAGGCGGGCAGGGCGATCTCCCGTTTGCCGGCACGGGACTTGGGGTCGCCGATGACGCGGTGTCCGGTGTTCAGCTCGGGCGCGGCGCGGCGTATCCAGAGGGAGCCGGCGTCGAGGTCGATGTCTCCTCGGCGGAGTTCGGCGAGTTCCTCAGGGCGCATCGAGGCGAACGCGCCGAGGAGGACCATCAGCCGCCAGCGCAGGCCGATGACGTCGGCGACAGCGAAGACCTGGGCCACCGTCGCGACGGGTCGTTCGTCGGCTTCTTCGCGTCCCGCGCCGCGGATACGGCACGGGTTCTTGCGGATCATGTTGTCGTCGGCCGCGGTCTCCATGATGGCTTTCAGCAGCCGGTACGACTTGGCGACCGTGGTCCTGCCGGTGGCCCGCAGCCGCTCCGCGCGCCATGACCTGACGCGGGCCGGACTGACGGCGTTGACGTACAGAGCACCGAACGTCGGCTCCAGGTGGAGTCGCAGGAGCCGGCGGTACAGCTCGTCCGTTGTGGGTGCGAGGCCCCGTTCGTCGATCCAGCGGGTGGCGTACTCGGCGAACAGCACCTCGCCGTCGGCCGGGTCGATCCAGTCGCCACGCGTCTGGTCGGCTTGGACCTGAGCGAGGAAGACCTCGGCGTCGCGCTTCGTCTCGTACGTGTCGGGGGCTGGGCGCAACATGCCGTCGGTGCCGGGGTACCGGGCCTGGTACCGGCCGGACGGCAGTTTGCGGATCGCGCCGAAGCGGCGACGCGAAGCCCCACGGGCGCGGGCGCTCACGCCGCTCTCCCGTGACGGGACCGCGTACTGCGGACGGGCTCGATGGTCCGCTCGTCCACGTAGGTGCGAAGGACGCTTTCGGCGATGCGGACGTACTTGCCGACCTTGACGTAGCGGATACGGCGCTCGTGGATCAGGCGGCGTATGAACCGCTCGCCGGTACCGAGCCGTTCGGCGGCGTCGGCCACGGTGAGGAGGCGATCGGGCTCGTTGCTCACCTCCTTCCCGGCATCGGTCCGGGCGGAAGATCCGCGCGAGGGCATGGCGGAGCGGTGCAAGAACGTTCCTGTTCCGGCGCGCGGGGACTGGCATCCCTGGGCGGCGCCTTGGGTGTTGATCGCGGAAGGGCGGGGAGAGGCTGGTCAGCCCGGCTAAGGGGCGGTCGGCTCCGGCAGGGGTGCGGAGGGCGAGACGCGCGGCGCGCCTGCAATGACAGCGAGGTCGTCGATACCGGGGCGTCGTGGGGTGCGTTCGATACGGCACGAGGCGGTGTTGGTCACCGTGCGGCTCAAAGCGGGTGCCCGGTCGGCGAGTTGACGCTGGTGGATGCCTTGCCAGGTGCCGACGAATTCAACGGTGGGGTCAGCCCGGATTCCCGGCGGGCCTATTGCGAGCGGCCTGATTTCCATAGCCAAATTTGTACCTCGCGTTCGCCGGTTTGGTGAACCGGCGTTCTGCGGCTATGTTGCGCCCCGTTTCACCACCACAGGGAAGTCGAGCGGGATGCCCGAGGGCACAGTGCGAGTGTCGGCGGCGGGCGTCGAGGTGTGGTCTGACGTGGGGTTGTGTGTTGTAGCTCGGGTCACGGCGGCTGTGCAAGGTTCCGCGATGTGACGCTTCTGGCTTTGCCCTTGGGCGGGCTTTTTCGTCAACCGGCGTTTCGGGTCTACCGTTAGAGAAAGACCTCGCAGCAGGTGTTCGCCGACAGCTGTCCGCTTTCTCCGGTGAATGCTGGACTTTTGCGGCGTGGGTGTGGCTTCTTGGATTCGCCCGCCCGGAAATGAGGCCGGCTCCCGCCGCGCAAAGCGCCGGGAGCCGCCAAGTCCCCTGCCGATTCGCCCTTCCGCGACGAACACAACGGTGTGCCATGGGTGCCAGCCCAATGGCCACCGGGTGAGGAACCTCTATGCCCGACCTTACGGCCCAGCCCGCCGTAGGCATCTTCCATGCCCCGAGGCCGAGCCAGCCGCCTGGTCCCACCGCAGCCGGCCGCCGGGGCGGCCGATGAGCAAGGACGCTCGTGAATGGGTGTGGGAGCACAGCTCCAGCCGGGGAACCGCGCGCCTTGTCCTGCTGTCGATCGCCGACCGGGTGCCGGACGAGCAGTGCGTCGCCTGGGCCTCGATCGCCTCGCTCATGCAGCGGACGAACGCGAGCCGCAACGCCGTGCGGGGCGCTCTGACCACCCTCGCGGCGAGCGGCGAGCTGGAGACGCTGGACACCTTCATCGGCCCGCAGCGCAGCACGGTCTACCGGCTGCCGCGCACCGCCGCACAGCTCGCCAAGGCCGCCGCGGCCACGGAGGACGACCCCGGGGCGATTGTCGAGCCGCCGGCCGCCTCCGATCCAGTGCCTGAGCTGGACGGGAAGCGGCTGCGGAGGCACGGAATCTGGCCCAGGGACGGGTCGGAATCCGACCCCCGTCGCCAGAATCCGACCGGGTCGGAATCTGCCCCCTCACGTCAGAATCCGACCCCTCGACGGGTCGGATCCCGACCCCCGGAAGGGTCAGAAACTGACCCCCAGAACCGTAGTGAACCGAAGGTGAACCGTAGGTACAGCAGCAGTGGTGCTGCCGCCGTCACCTCGGCCGGCGAGTGGCAGGCCGGCCCGGACACCCATGCCTGGGCCCGCCAGCAGGGCCACCTCGAACGCCTCGGCGAACAGGGCCTCGCCACCGCCGACATGAAGTGGCGTGTCCACCGTGCCGACTTCGGGCCCCGCACGGCAGGAGCGTGGGCGGCGGACTGGCGGTCCTGGATCGCCCGGGAGCACAACCCCACACCCAGCCGCCCGAATCTCCACGCGATGCCCGGCCAAGACCCCTCCCCCGCCGGAGGGTTGACCCGGACCCAGGCCCACATCGCCGCCCTGCGTGCCGCGCTCGACGAGCCGAACGGAGTAGCACCCCGGTGACCCCCAACGAAGTCGGCGCTCTGCTGGCCTACCTCGGCCGGCTCGACCCGCGCCTCATCCGCATCGACACCGGCGAAGCCCGCGACCAGATAGCCCAGTGGCACCACCTGCTCGGCGACGTGCCCCTGGAAACCGGGCACGAATGGGACACCCGCCTCGTCGCACGGGAACACATCCTCAACTCGCCGTACCCGATCATCCCCGCCGACATCGCCCGCCGGTGGAACGCCTACCGCCGCGACCGCCTCCACCGGCACACCGACCCCACCCCGACCGCCGATCCGGACGACCAGGCCGCCTGGACCGCCGAACTGGCCCGCACCAGGCGGGCCGTGGCCACCGGCAGCGCCGAGCCCGCCCAGCACAAGGCCCTCACCGGCGGCCGGGCACGCCCCGACCTGGAGGCGCGGCTGCGGGAGATCGGCTCCTGCATACCCCCGGCCGTCCGCACTCAACTGGCCACCTACCGGCCCACCCGCACGGCCCGCGAAACGGCCATCACACAGGGCCGACCGGACGCCCTCGGCGTCCGCTGCGACTGGTGCCACGCCCCCGAGGGACAGCCCTGCCGCAGCAGGCGCGTCGGCCCCGACGGCGGCACCAGGGGCAACGCCCCCCGGACAACACCCCACCCGAGCCGCCTCGAATCCGCCGCCGCGCAGGATGCACAGCAGCCCGCGACGGCCTCCGACAGGACGAATTCGAGGTCGCCGAGCAGCCGGCCCGCGCCCAACGGACCCGGCATGGACGAGGCGGTGACCCGCCAGCCCTCGGCTGACACTGCGAACTCCCCTCTCGGAAAGGCCGCATGAGCAACCTCCTGTCCCCTGGTTCTCTCACCGCCCTGCCTGCGCTTCTCGCGGTCGGCATCGCGGTCACTGGCATGGTCGCCCTCGCGGCAGCGGGATGGGCCCGCCGACGGCGTGCCGCACGGAGCGAGCGTCGGCCGGGCAGTCCGGCGGTGAAGGTCGCCGCGCTCGCGGCGCTCGGCTGCACCGCCTACAGCGCCGACACCAGCTGGCGCTTCGCCGCCGACTACCTCGACATGGCCGGCACCGTCGAGCGCGCCATGATGTTCGGCGCCGCGGAACTGGCCCTCTTCGCGACCGCGCTGATGGCCCGGCAGAACCTCAACACCCAGGGCACGCCGGGGCTGCCCGGCACCCTGGTCTGGGTCATCACCGGGGTGCAGATCATCCCGGCGTACGCCGAGTCCGGTCCGGTCGGCGGCACCGTGCGGGCCTTCGTCGGCCCGGTCATGGCCGCGATGCTCTGGCACCTGGCCATGGGCATCGAACTGCGCCTGCACAAGCCGGACGCCGCCTCGCACAGCCTGCTCGCCACCCTCGGCCGCGAGGCGCGCGAACGGCTGCTCTCCCGCCTGGGCATCGCCGCCCGCGACCGCGACGCCGCGCAGATCACCCGCGACCGTGCCACCGCACGCGCCGTCACCCTCGCTACCCGCCTCGCCGAACACACCCCCGCCCAACGGCAGAAGTGGCGCGGGCGACGTCTCACTCGGCGGCTGTCAAAGGCACTCGGCAGAGCCGCCGTCGGCACCGACCCAGCCCAACGCGCCGACCTCCTCGACCAGCTCGCCGCCCGCCGCCACGCACACGCCCTCGCCACCGTCCCCCTCCCCTCCCCCTGGACCACCGGACACGACGAACCCGCTGAACCGACGTCAGCCGCGGTCCCCGCACCGCAGGCCCGGAGCGCCTCGGTCCCCGTCGACGGTCCCCGCACGGATACCGAACCCGTCGGGGACAGGACAGCCGGGACCGAACGGGGACCGGTCCCCAAAAGCACAAGCCACAGCTTGGGGACCGACGTGGGGACCGAACGGGGACCGGTCCCCGAAAGCCGATACCAAGACGCGGGGACCGAGCGTTTCGCGGGAGAAATGCCTGCTCAAACCCCCCAAACGCACCGGGGACCGAAGGGGACCAAGTCGGGGACCGACCGCATCGGGGACCGGGGACCGAGCGGGACCGACACGGGGACCGGGACCCGCTCGGGGACCGGGCGTGGCGGGGACCGGGGCCGTGTTGGCACGGTCCCAGCACGGCGGAAGCCGAAGGGGAAGGGCAAGCGGAAGCGGACCCGTGCATGCCAGGCGAAGGGCGCGTCGAGGGGATCGGCGCTGCCGGTGGAGCAGCTCGTCACCAGGGTCAGACCCCATGTTCCGGCGCTCCTGGAGCGGGACGGCAACGAGACCGTCAACCGAGTTCAGCTGCGGGAGATCCTCCGCAACGAGGGCCTGACGGGCGGCCGGAACGACCGTCTGGGCCTCGTCCTGCAAGAACTGCGCACCAAAACCACCACCTGACATCCGACAACCACGCACGATGAGGAACCGAAACCGATGACAGACCCGCAGAACACCCCCGCACACGAGCCCGGTCAGGAGGACTCCAACTCGGCTGCGGGCGGAGCAAGTTATCGCGTGAGCATTGCTGCCGATGGCAGCAATGCTCACGCGTCTCCCGCCCCGGGGGTGGCGGGAGCCGGTCTGCGCCAGGGGGCGCCGGCCGGTTCGGATGGGGCCGAGGGCGGCCTCCATCCGGAACAGCAGGAGGAGCAGCACGCGTGCCGTCGTTCGTCGTGTGAGCACGCTTGCGCCGCTCCGTTGAAGCCGCGTGTGAAGCAGCGTGAGCGTCTGCGTGACGACGACAAACGTATGCACCAGCCGAGCTGCCGTATGAACGACACCGAGTACCAGCGTCTGGCCCGTGGCGCTGCCGCCTGCGGTATGAGCATCGCCGCGTTCCTCGCCCGCGCCGGTCTCAACGCCGCCCGTGATCTCGACCGGACCGCCGCCGAGGTGGCCGGTGAACGCGAAGTGGTGAGCGAGCTGTTCGCGCTGCGCCGGCATCTCGGCCAGATCGGCAACAACCTCAACCAGGTCACCAAGGCCGCCAACTCCGGCGCCGACGCTCTCCACGCCACCGCTGTTCTCGACGCCGTCGAACGCGCCGCACGGCGGGTCGACGCCTTCACCCAGAACTACCTCGGCAACGAGAACCGGCCCGGATGATTCCCTGTGTTCAGAAACGGGGCAGCCGCACTGTCGGCCTTGTCTTCTACCTGTACGAGCCCGGCCGGTGTGAGGAGCACACCGACCCCCATCTC
This sequence comes from Streptomyces sp. NPDC060366, assembly GCF_042725135.1. NCBI lineage: Bacteria > Bacillati > Actinomycetota > Actinomycetes > Kitasatosporales > Streptomycetaceae > Streptomyces > Streptomyces sp. NPDC060366. Next base: position 277,377 of record NZ_JBHXDC010000006.1, read on the forward strand.
GTCGCGGCTTGGGACGCCTTCGCCCCCGACCCCGGCCGCCACCCGGACGCCACCTACGCCGACCTCGCACGGCTCCTGGACCAGCCCGTCGACGCCCTGGTCCCCTCACGCCGCCCCGACCAGCACGTGTGGCACCTGTCCGTACGCAACAGCCCCGACGACCCGCTGCTCACCGACGAGCAGTGGGCGGACATCGCCCGCCGCATGGTCGCCGCCACCGGCATCGCCCCCACCGCAGACGACACCGCGTGCCGCTGGGCCGCCGTACGCCACGCGGACGACCACATCCACATCGTCGCCACCCTCGTCCGTGAAGACGGCCGAAGGCCACGGCTGAACAACGACGCCGCCCGCGCCCAGGCCGAAGCACGTCTCCTCGAAGCCGAGTACGGCCTGCGGCAGCTCAACCCCGGTGACGGCACCGCCGCGAAACGCCCCACCAGCGCGGAGCGCCACAAAGCCGCACGCGAGAACCGACCCCAGACCCCGCGCGAGGAACTACGCGAAACAGTCCGCCACGCGGCAGCCGGCACCATGAACGAGACCGAGTTCTTCCACCGCCTCACCGCCGCCGGTCTCCTGATTCACCAGCGCACCGCGCCCTCCGGCGACCTCCTCGGCTACAAGGTCGCCCTGCCCGACGACCGCAACCACGACGGTGAACCCGTCTTCTACGCGGGCTCCACCCTCGCCCCCGACCTCTCCCTCCCCAAGATCCGCAAACGGTGGACCACCAGCGGTTCGGAGTCGGGCCGTGACGCCTCCGCGTCCGCAGGCCCCCGGTGGCCGGGGCCGGCGGGTGCCAGACGGCAAGCGACGAACGCCATGTGGCAGGCACTGCTGGTCATCGACCACGGCACCGACGAGCAGGTCGCCGCCCGCATCACCGGAGCCGGGGAAGTCCTGGACGCGCTCGCCACCACCTCCGCCGCCCCCACCAGAAGTGAACTGCGCCGGGCCGCCTTCGTGTTCGAGCGCGCCACCCGCTCCCACACCCAGGCAGCAAGCGGACACGACCGGGCACTTCGCCACGCCGCACGCGACCTCGTCCGCAGCGGGCCCGTCCTCGGAAGCGGGGAGGACGGGGCGACCACGGCGATGGTGATCGACATGGCGTTCTTCCTCATCACCGCCGCCGCCCACTGGCACGCCAGGAAGAATCACGCCCAACAGGCCGCAGCGGCATTTCAAACCGCCCAACACCTGCGCACCGCCTACCGGAGCGCCGCCCAGCACCCCATGGCCGTACTCCACCAACGAGGCCAGCACCTCACCCGGCCCCGGCTGCAGAGGCAAGCCGCGCAGGTCCGGCAGGCGGTGCCAGAGCTGGCCGAGCAGATCCTCGCCGAACCCGGCTGGCCCGCCCTCGCCGCCACCCTCACCGACGCCGAAGCCGCCGGACACCAACCCGCCACACTGCTCACCGAAGCCACCAGACGACGCGAGCTTCACACCGCCGACTCCATCAGCGAAGTGCTGGTGTGGCGGCTGCGCCGCACCGCCGACCTGCCCGCAGATACACAGCTGATGCCCATCGCAGCCAGCGCGACCCCAGGTCCGCACTCACGCACAACCCGCCCTGTCACCGACCGGTCCGGAGCCGATCAGCGGCGCAGGGCGCGATGAGCGAGTCGGTTGGGCATGCGGCCAGCCGGCCTTCCTGCGAGCGGGGTGTATGGGGAGATACCTACCGGTAGGGTCCACACCCGCAGGTCCGCCCGGCAGCTACGCCACGCCCGCGCCTCTGACTTCAAGGCCCTGAGCAGCGCCCAGGGAGTTCACCGGAATCCTGGCGTCTCCCGTGCCGGCATTCGGAGTCGTTGATCACCTGGGCCGCGATCACGCTCATCACCAGGCGAATCACCGCCGGACCTCTCGCCGCAGCAGACAGCGGGCCTCCCGCGAAGCACTTCGGGACAGATCAACCCTCGTCGCCCCCCAGGGCCGCCCGGCGCCTTGGCGCTAGCAGGGAAGGAGGGCGCTGACGGTCTTGCCGCCGGAGGGTCCGGGGGTGACCGCGGTGGTGTGGGCGAGGCGGTTGACCATGGGCCAGCCGAAGCCTCCGGTGCCGTCGTTCAGGTCGGGGGTGCGCATGCGCGGCACCCGCGGGCTGCGGTCGTGTACGGCAACCCCGATGCCGTCCGGATGCGCGGTCAGGTCCAGGGTGCAGGTGCCGCCCCCGTGGCGCAGAGCATTGGTGACGAGTTCGGAGACGACCAGGACCACGGTGTCGGCGGCCTCATCCGTGACCGGGTGGACGAGACCGTCGAGGAAGCCCCGGGCGCTCTCGCGTGCGCCGGCGGCGGAACGGGGGGCAGCGACGCTGACGCTCATCATGTCCATCACGGCCACCTTGGTCTCTGGATCGTCCCATGTCCGGGCTTGCCTGCCGGGTGCTTATGCCCCGGCCTGCCGTGATCAACCCGGTGATAGCCGCCTTGCGCCCGGACTCACGCCGCGTTCGAGGCCGATTACCTACCTGTCGAGCACCCGGAAATCTATGACGGCCGGAGTAGACATTGAGTGGTGGTGTGGTTATGGTTTCTCTCGTAGCCCAGAGAGACAGCAGGGCCTGGCAGAGACGAACTGCCGGGCAGCGTGACCGCAGTTCAGCAGGGCGGTGCGGTGGTGGAGTTTCGAAGCCAGAGCGGTTGCAGGACGGCGACGGGGCTGACGACCGGACCGGGTGGCCCGCAGTCATCAGGGGCCGCCGTGAGCAGTGCCCAGCAGTGAAGTGAAGTCAGAGCGGTACCTCGGTGAAGGCGTCGGCTGCGGACGCGCGCACCGGGAAGTTCGGCAGTGGGGTTCTAAGCCAGAGCAGACGCAGGACGGGCGACGGGGCTGGCTGCCGGAGAGTGGCGCTGTCACAGGCCACGGAGCAGTACGCAGGAGAGCAGTACCAGCAGGTAAGTGATTGATCCAAGAGGGAAGAACGGAGGACCAGGCGCCATCAGGATCGCCCGGGTGGAAGTCTTGAGCCCGGGTACCGCAGGACATCGATAGTGAGGTGGTCTCCGGTCAAGCAACCGCGATCCCCGCACCCCCGACAACTTCCAGGTCGGGTCGGCGGAAACAGAAGGCCGGTGCAGTATCAGGGCCGGCAGATGGTGTAGCAGTTCCTTCGGGGCCTTGGTGCCATATGGCACCAAGGCCCCTCCAGCGTGTTCCACAGAGAGGTGCAAATGACAGCAGACGACTCGTTCAGCCGGCTCGATGACGACGACTACCCCGCCTACACCATGGGCCGCGCTGCCGAAATGCTCGGCACCACCCAGGGCTTCCTCCGCGCCATCGGCGAAGCCCGCCTCATCACCCCGCTGCGTTCCGACGGCGGCCACCGGCGCTACTCCCGCTACCAGTTGCGCATCGCCGCCCGTGCCCGTGAGCTCGTCGACCAGGGCACCCCCATCGAGGCCGCCTGCCGCATCGTCATCCTCGAAGACCAGCTCGAAGAGGCCCAGCGCATCAACGCCGAGCACCACCGCACCGCCGGACCGGCGAACCCAACGACCTTGGCCTGACGCTGCCGTAACACCGGCGTCCCGGGCAGCGCTGCGTCCTGGTCGGAACCCGGTCCGGCAGCCCCGCCACCCGGATCGAACGGAACACCGCCCGGCAGAGCGAAGGCCCTGACCACATAAAGAGGTCAGGACGTTCGTCTGCCCTGGGGGAAGCTGACGCAACGTGACCTGCGAAGCCGCCGGAGTGGCTCGTTACTCCACGTGCGGCATGTAGCGTCGGCCCGCACTGTCCGTGCGGAGTGATCAGGACTCCAGGGTCAGCGAGGACGCCGTTCAGGCTCGCGGTGAGGGTCGGCCCACGGTCCAGCAGGCTTGGGCGGTGTGTCAGTGGCCTTCTCTAATCTGAGAAGGCCACTTCAGTCGGCCACGGGTGGCCCGCTGCAGCAGAGAGCGGCGCAGGCAGGCGCGAAAGGGGCCGGAGATTCCGTGTCTGCTGCGCCTGCGCTCAGTGATGCGTCAAGGCGGGCGCCGGTGCTTCAGGCCGAGGCGCGCCTCGCTGGTTGAGCATGTCTCGCATCAGCCGGATATCGGACTGCTGGGCGCGAGCGATGCCGTCAGCGAGCGCCACTACCTGACGGTCCCTCGCCTGATTCATCGCCGCTTTCGCCATCGCCACGCCACCTTGGTGGTGCGGAATCATGAGCTGGAGGTACAGGACTTCGGCCTCCCGCCCTTTGGCGGCTCGCAGTCTGTCGAGTTGCTCGCGGGTCGCCATGTCCCGCGAGAACCCCGCATCCGCCGAATCGCTGCCCGGACGGCCCTGCGTCGCCTGCGTTCGCCCAGGGAGGGCGACCAGGAGTGCCCCGGTGGCGACGCAGAGGATCAACAGCGTCCTGGCCAGCAGGAACCAGCGCGAATCGGCGCCTCGGAGCTCACGCGGTCAGTTCGTTGGTGCAGGCCACACCAGGCTCCGGAGTCTGCTCGCCCTGGGTGTCGGCGAGGGCGGCGAGGTAGCGCTCGGTGTCCAGGGCGGCGGCGCAGCCGGTGCCGGCTGCGGTGATGGCCTGGCGGTAGGTGTGGTCGACGACGTCGCCGGCGGCGAAGACTCCGGGGATGTTGGTGCGGGTGGAGGGGGAGTCGACCTTGAGGTAGCCCTCGTGGTCCAGCTCCAGCTGGCCGGTGAAGAGTTCGGTGCGCGGGTCGTGGCCGATGGCGATGAACAGGCCCGTCGCGTCGAGGTCGCGGGTCTTGCCGGTGAAGGTGTCCCGCAGGACGAGGCCGGAGAGCATGCCGCCCTCTTCCTTGATCTCCGCGATCTCGCTGTCGAACGCGAAGGTGATCTTGTCGTCGGCGAAGGCGCGGTTCTGCATGACCTGCGAGGCCCGCAGGGTGCTGCGGCGGTGGATGACGGTGACGGAGTTGGCGAAGCGGGTGAGGAAGGTGGCTTCTTCCATCGCGGTGTCGCCGCCGCCGACGACCACGATGTCGCGGCCCTTGAAGAAGAAGCCGTCGCAGGTCGCGCACCAGGACACGCCGCGGCCGGAGAGTTCGTCCTCGCGTGGCAGTCCGAGCTTGCGGTAGCCGGATCCGGTCGCCACGATCACGGCCTTCGCGCGGTGGACCGTCCCCTGGGAGTCGGTGAGTTCCTTGACGGGGCCGGTCAGGTCGACGGAGACGATGTCGTCGTCGACCATCTCCGCGCCGAACTTCTCGGCCTGGGCCCGCATGTTCTCCATGAGGACGGGGCCGTCGACGCCGTCGGGAAAGCCCGGGAAGTTCTCGACCTCGGTGGTCGTGGTCAGAGCGCCGCCGACGAAGATCGAGCTGCCGAACAGCAGCGGCTTCAGCTGTGCACGAGCGGTGTAGAGGGCGGCGGTGTAGCCGGCGGGTCCGGAGCCGATGATGATGACGTCGCGTATCTCGCTCACGCCGTCTTCTCCGGCGCGATCTCCTCGATCAGGACCTCGACGCGCTTCTTGATCTCGTCGCGGATGGGGCGTACGGCCTCGACGCCCTGGCCGGCCGGGTCGTCCAGCGTCCAGTCGAGGTAGCGCTTGCCGGGGAAGACGGGGCAGGTGTCGCCGCAGCCCATGGTGATGCAGACGTCCGACTCCTTGACCGCGTCGACGGTGAGGATCTTCGGGGTCTCCGCGGAGATGTCGATGCCGACCTCGGCCATCGCCTCGACGGCAGCGGGGTTTACGGCGTCGCCGGGGTTCGATCCGGCCGAGCGGACCTCGACGCGGTCCCCCGCGAGATGGGTCAGCCACGCGGCGGCCATCTGGGAACGGCCGGCGTTGTGGACACACACGAACAGCACAGAAGGCTTCTCAGGCATCGAGGGCTCTCTTGTTTCTCGCAGGCGACGCCAGGCGTCGCGCGACGGAGTCAGGCACCAGTGATATCAGTACCTGGTGGCGTCAGTCGCCACTGATGTGAAAGTATCACTCCATGATGACGTCAGTCGACACTGATCTGATCCGCGTTCTCGCGGACCCGCTCAGACTCCAGATCGTGACCCTGCTCGCGCGCGAGACGCTCTGCACCACGCACCTGGTCGAGGAGACCGGCGCCAAGCAGACGAACCTCTCCAACCACCTGCGTGTCCTGCGCGAGGCCGGGGTCGTGGACACCGAGCCCTGCGGGCGGTTCACGTACTACAAGCTGCGTCCGGAGGTCATCGAAAGCCTCGCCGGTTCCTTCGCCACGCTGGCCTCGACCGCCCGCGTGAACCAGGCCGCCGACATCAAGAGGGCGTGCCCGTGACCACCGAACCGACGCTGCCCCAGGCGGCCTCGTCCGTAAGCGGGGACCCCGGGGACGCCTCGGTCGTCGCCAAGCTCTCGACACTCGACCGGTTCCTGGCCGTCTGGATCCTGCTTGCCATGGCCCTGGGCCTCGGCCTCGGCCGGCTGATCCCAGGACTGAACGACGCGCTCGCCAAGGTCGAGATCGGCGGCATCTCCCTGCCGATCGCCGTCGGCCTGCTGATCATGATGTATCCCGTACTGGCCAAGGTGCGTTACGACAAGCTGGACGCCGTCACCGGCGACCGCAAGCTCATGGCGTCGTCCCTGGCGGTCAACTGGATCGTCGGCCCGGCCGTCATGTTCGCGCTGGCCTGGATCTTCCTGCCGGACCTGCCCGAGTACCGCACCGGCCTGATCATCGTCGGCCTCGCCCGCTGCATCGCCATGGTCATCATCTGGAACGACCTGGCCTGCGGCGACCGCGAAGCCGCCGCCGTCCTCGTCGCCCTCAACTCCGTGTTCCAGGTCATCGCCTTCGGCCTGCTCGGCTGGCTCTACCTCGACCTGCTCCCCGGCTGGCTCGGCCTGGGCGACGGTGAGAAGCTCGACATCTCCATGTGGAAGATCGCGCTGAACGTCGTCATCTTCCTCGGCATCCCGCTGCTGGCCGGGTTCCTGACCCGCCGTCTGGGCGAGAAGAAGATGGGCCGCGAGTCCTACGAGGCCACGTTCCTGCCGAAGATCGGCCCCTGGGCCCTGTACGGGCTGCTGTTCACGATCGTCATCCTCTTCGCCCTCCAGGGAAAGACGATCACCTCACAGCCCATGGACGTCGCCCGGATCGCGCTCCCGCTGCTGGTGTACTTCGCGATCATGTTCTTCGGCACCTTCGCGCTGGGCAAGGCCATCGGCCTGGCCTACGACCGCACCACGACCCTGGCCTTCACCGCGGCGGGCAACAACTTCGAACTCGCCATCGCGGTCGCCATCGCCACCTTCGGCGTCACCTCCGGCCAAGCGTTGTCCGGCGTCGTCGGCCCCCTCATCGAAGTCCCCGTCCTCATCGGGCTCGTCTACGTCTCCCTGGCCTGGCGGCGGAAGTTCGCCCCCACGGCGATCACCACCAGCCCGGCCACGAACACCACGAGCTGATGCGCCCTCGCAACTGGTCGGCGGGCCCGTGAGCGCGACGGCCGATGTGGTGGTGATCGGCGGCGGCCAGGCCGGGCTCGCCGCCGGTTACCACCTGCGCCGACTCGGCCTGGACTTCGTCGTCCTCGACGCCCAGTCCAGGGCGGGCGGCGCGTGGCAGCACGCCTGGGACTCGCTGCGCCTGTTCTCCCCGGCGGCGTACTCCTCACTGCCCGGCCGGCTCATGCCCCCTCAGACGGGGCAGGAATACCCGGACGCCGACCACGTCGTGGACTACCTGACCGACTACGAACACCGCTACGACCTGCCCGTACACCGGCCGGTGCGGGTGAACACCGTACGGCGTGACGGAACTTGGCTGCGGGTGGAGACGGACTCCGGTGCCTGGTCCGCGCGGGCCGTGATCTCGGCGACCGGCACCTGGTGGCGGCCGTTCCTGCCCGCCGTCCCCGGCATGAACTCCTTCACCGGCCGCCAGCTCCACACCGCTGGCTACCGGAGTCCGGCCGGCTTCGCCGGACAGCGCGTCGTCGTGGTCGGCGGAGGCAACTCCGGCGCCCAGATCGCGGCCGACCTCGCCCACAACACCGAGCTGACCTGGGTGACTTCGCGCCCGCCGCGCTTCCTCGCCGACGACATCGACGGCCGGGCCCTGTTCGACACCGCGACCGCCCGCCGCCGCGCACTGGACGAAGGCCGTACGGACACCGGCGGCGTCGCCTCGCTCGGCGACATCGTCGCCGTACCTCCCGTACGGGAAGCCCGCGACGCCGGACTGCTCAAAGCCCAGCCCATGTTCACCCGCCTCACCTCCGACAGCGCCGAATGGTCCGACGGCACACGCGCCCAGACCGACACCGTCATCTGGTGCACCGGCTTCCGCCCCGCCCTCTCCCACCTCGCCCCGCTCGCGCTGCGCGGGCCACGCGGCCATATCTCCACGAACGGCACACGGGCTGTCGGCGAACCCCGCCTCCACCTGCTCGGCTACGGCGACTGGACCGGCCCTGCCTCCGCCACCCTCATCGGCGTCGGCCGCCCCGCCCGAGACGCGGCACGCGAGATCGCCGCCTTTTTGCGCTGACCGTCCCGAATCGCCGGCCATCAGAGAACGGCGGGGCTGCGGCGTTCGATGAGAAGGACGTCGCGCCAGACTCCGTGGTGGCGGCCGACGCGTTCGCGGGTGCCGATGATGCGGAAGCCGGCTCGTTGGTGAAGCGCGAGGCTGGCGGTGTTCTCGGGGAAGATGCCGGACTGGATGGTCCAGATGCCGGCTGCCTCGGTGGATTCGATCAGCGCTTTGAGCAGTGCGGAGGCGATACCGCGCCCCCGGGCGCCGGGGTGAATGTATACGGAGTGCTCGACAACTCCGGCGTACGCAGAGCGGTTTGATACAGGTGTGACGGCTGCCCAGCCGACTACCGTGCCGTCGTCGCCGAGGGCGGCGAAGCGGTGCTCGGGCAGTTTCGCCGTATCGAAGGACTCCCACGGCGGGGGCGAGGTCTCGAAGGTCGCGTTGCCCTCGTCGATGCCTGCCTGGTAAATCGCCAGCACCTCGTCGGCGTGCGCGGCGTGGAGCGGCACGATGACGGTCGGCGCCCGTCCGACGGGGGTGGACACGGTGTTGCTCCTCGGGTCGGGGCGAAGATCAGGTGCCGGCCGCGGTGGTCAGCAGCAGGCCCATGGCCTTCAGTATGCTCGGCTCCACCCGGTAGTAGACCCAGGTGCCGCGGCGCTCGGACGTCAGCAGTCCGGCGTCCTTGAGCTTCTTCAGGTGGTGGGAGACGGTCGGCTGAGAGACGCCGACGTCGGAGATGTCGCACACGCATGCCTCGCCGCCCTCGTGGGAGGCGACGGCGGAGAACAGCCGGAGGCGGACCGGGTCGCCGAGCGCCTTGAACATCCTGGCGGCCACTTCGGCCTCTTCGGCGCTGAAGGGGCGTTCGTTCAGTGGCGGGCAGCACGGCGCGACGTCGGCGGCGTCGGGCTCCAGCAGCGGCAACACCTGCACATTCGACATACGTCTATGTTGACACACGTCGAACCAAGCGCCCAGGGGCCGCCGCTGCTGGGCGCTCAAGCGGTGGCGAGGCGGGCCGCGAGCCGGCGGGCGGCGCGCTGCGCGTCGCGGCCGACGCCGCGCAGGGAGGCGGAGGAGAGGCTGCGCTGCCACTCCTGGCCCACATACGCCAGGGCGGGATGGGCGAGGGAGGCTCCGTCGCGGTGACGGGGGCGCCCCTGCCCGTCGAGGGCGCCCAGGGGTGCGAGGTAGGTGAGGTCGGGGTGGTAACCGGTGGCCAGGATGATGGTGTCGATGTGCTCGGTCGCGCCGTCCTGCCAGGTCAGTTCCGTGCCGTCGATGCCGGTGAACAGCGGGCGCCGGTCGGGGGCCCGGGCCGCGAGGGCCGCGCGGTAGCGGCCGTCGTCGATGACGGCCATGGTGGCCGGGGCTTTCTGGAAGCGGCCGAGCGGTGCGGTGTCCAGGCCGGTGATCTTGAGCCAGAAGTGCAGGTCCTTCCCCGCCAGCGGGCGCTGCTTGAACCATCTCACGGGTGCCCGGCTGGCGAGGGTGACGCGGGAGCGCAGGGCTAGTTCCGCCGCTATCTGCACGGCGGAGTTGCCGGCACCCACCACCACGACGCGCTGCCCGGCGAAAGGCTCCGGGCTGCGGTAGTCGGTGACGTGCAGGACGTCTCCGGTGAAGGAGTCCAGGCCGGGCAGCTCGGGGCGTTTGGGCCGGCCGAAGCCGCCGGTCGCGGCCACCACCGCCCGGGCTCCGACCTCGGATCCGTCGGCCATGGTGAGCGTGAACCTGTCCCCGTCCGGGCGGACTTCGCGCACCCGGTGGCCGGTGCGTATCCCGGCGTCCAGCCGGTCCGCGTACCGCAGGAGGTAGGTGACGACCTCGTCGCGGTGGGGGTATCTGTCCGGGTCGCCGCCGAACGGCAGGCCGGGCAGTGAGCTGTACCGGGCGGGTGAGAAGAGGGTGAGGCTGTCGTAGTAGTGCGGCCAGGAACCGGCCGCCTGGTCGGACGCCTCCAGAACCACCGGCTTCAGCCCTTGTCCGCGCAGGGCGTGGGCGGCGGCGAGGCCGGACTGCCCGCCTCCGATGACCGCGACGTCAAGCCGTTCCATCACACACTCCTATTGATTCGATAAACGTCTATGTTGACGGACATCGAAACAGATGGCAGGCTGACCGTGCAAGTCATTGACGGATGTCGAACCAAGGAGGAGTCGCCGTGTCTGCGCCGCTCACCGACGTGTCCACCACCACCCTGCCGACCGTGGTGATCGGAGCCGGCCCCGTCGGCCTTGCCGCCGCCGCCCACCTCGCCGAACGCGGCATCGAAGCCCTGGTCCTGGAATCCGGGCCCGCCGCGGGCAGCGCCGTACGCGAGTGGGGGCACGTGCGGCTGTTCTCCACCTGGTCCGAACTCGTCGACCCGGCCGCCGACAAGCTCCTGGCGCCCACCGGCTGGACCGCCCCCGACGGCGCCACCTACCCCTCCGGCGCGGACTGGGCCGAGCAGTACCTCCAGCCCCTCGCCGACCTCCTCGGCGACAAGGTCCGCTACGGCGCGACCGTCACCGGCGTCTCCCGCCTCGGCCGCGACCGCATCGTCGACGCCGACCGCGAACAGCAGCCCTTCACCGTCCGCGTCACACTCACCGACGGCACCGAGCAGCGGATCCTCGCCCGCGCAGTGATCGACGCCTCCGGCACCTGGACCACCCCCAGCCCCATCGGCGCCGACGGACTGCCCGCCCTCGGCGAACACGCCGCCTCCGCGCGCATCTCCTACCGCATCCCCGACCTCAAGGACCCGGCCGCCCGCGCCCGCTACGCCGGCCGGCGCACCGCCGTGATCGGCTCCGGCGCCTCCGCGTTCACCGCGCTCGCCACCCTCGCCGACCTCGCCAAGGACGAACCGGGCACGCACACGGTGTGGATCCTGCGGCGCGGCATCAGCGGCTCGACCTTCGGCGGCGGCACCGCCGACCAGCTGCCCGCCCGCGGCGCGCTCGGCCTGGCCGCGAAGGCCGCCGTCGACAGCGGACACGCCGACGCCGTCACCGGCTTTCGCACCGAGACCATCGAGCCCGCCGAGGACGGCCGCCTGGTCCTCACAGGCGAGGACGGACGCCGCCTCGACCCGGTGGACGAGGTCATCGTCCTGACCGGCCTGCGACCCGACCTGTCCTTCCTCTCCGAGATCCGCCTGGGTCTCGACGAGCGCCTCCAGGCCCCGGCCGAGCTGGCGCCGCTGATCGACCCCAACCAGCACTCCTGCGGCACCGTCTACCCTCACGGACACCGCGAACTGTCACACCCCGAACCCGGCATCTACCTGGCCGGCATGAAGTCCTACGGCCGCGCCCCCACCTTCCTCGCCATGACCGGATACGAGCAGGTCCGCTCCGTGGTGGCGGCCCTCGCCGGAGACACCGAGTCCGCCGACCGCGTCGAACTCACCCTCCCCGAGACCGGAGTCTGCGGCGGCGCCGGCCTTTTCGACGACCCCGCCGACAAGGAGCAGAGCGACGGCGGGGGCTGCTGCGCACCGGCACCCGCTCTCGTGCAGATCGGCGCCACCGCTGCGCCAACCGACGTGGCCGACGGTGAGCAGGCCCCTGGTGGCTGCTGCTCGTGACGGAGCTTCACGCCCGCGGGGCCGCGACCGGAACAGGGGACCGGTCGCGGCCCCGCGCCGTACTCCCCGCCCTGTGCGCCACACAGATCACCAGCTGGGGAATCGTCTTCTACGCCTTCCCCGTCCTGAACCCCGACATCATCGCCAACACCGGCTGGCCCTCCGGCGCCACAACAGGAGCGTTCTCCCTCGCGCTGCTCATCTCCGCTTTCGCCGGCATCCGCGTCGGCCGGGTCATCGATCACCGAGGACCGCGCACCGTCATGACCGCCGGCTCCGTCCTCGGCGTACTGAGCATCCTCATCGTCGCCGCGGCCCCCAACCTGCCCGTGTTCTTCGCCGGGTGGCTGCTGGCAGGGTTCGCGATGGCGGCCACCTTCTACCAGCCCGCCTTCGCCGCTCTAACCCGCTGGTGGGCCCCTGACCACGTCCGCGCCCTCACCATCGTCACCCTCGCGGGCGGCCTCGCCTCCACCGTTTTCGCCCCCATTACCGCCGCGCTCGCCGACCACATGTCCTGGCGAGCCACGTACGGCGTCCTTGCCCTGGTCCTCGCCACAGTGACCGTCCCCACCCACGCACTCGCGCTGAACACGCCCTGGCCGCAACCTCTGCAAGCCCCCGCGCACCTGAGCAGCGGGGCAGACCGGGTCGCCCGCAGCAGGCCGTTCTGGACGCTGGCCGCCGCCTTGACGCTCTCCGCGTTCACCGTCTCCGCCGCCGTGATCGCCCTCGTCCCGCTCATCCTGGAACGGGGCTACACCACCACCGAAGCAGCCTGGGCGCTCGGACTCGGCGGCGCTGGGCAAACCCTCGGCCGCACCCTCTACGCCACCCTCGCCCGACGCTCTGGGGCAACCACCCGCACCACCTCACTGATAGCCCTCGGCGGCCTCACCACCGCGGCACTCGCCCTGGTCCCCGGCCCCTACGCCCTGCTGGTCGCACTGTCGATCGCGGCCGGAATGGTCCGTGGAAACCTCACCCTGCTCCAGGCCACCGTCGTCACCGACCGCTGGGGCACCACCCACTACGGCCACCTGTCCGGAATCTTGGGAGCACCGACCACCACAGCCGCCGCTCTCGCCCCCTTCGCCGGAGCCGCCCTCGCCATACCGCTGGGCGGCTACCCGACGATGTTCCTGGTCCTCGTCGGCGTATCGGCGCTCGCAGCGGGGCTTGCCCTCGCCAGTCACCACCGCGCGTAAGGATCGTTCGAGAGCGACGCGCAGCAGCGGACGCCGGAGCAAGACTCACGGTCAGCGGAGGGTCTGGGCCAGGTAGAGGGCGCCAAGTGCGGTGGCGAGGGCGCCGAGGAGGAGTCGCAGGCTCTTTTCAGGGAGGTGGGGCTGGAGGCGGGCGCCGAGGTAGCCGCCGATCAGGCCGCCAGCTCCGCAGGCGAGGCCCAACGACCAGTCCGGTGCCACGTCGCCGCTGCTGACCAGGGACAGCAGCGCGAAAGCAGCAGCTCCGACGACCGAGGTCGCGAAGGTGGAGGCGAGGGCGGCAGGGGCGACGCGGGCGACCGGCAGGCCCCTGCCGACGAGGATCGGACCGAGGAGTGAGCCGCCTCCGATGCCGTAGATCCCGCCCACCACCCCGACGGCCAGCGCCAGGGCGGTTACGAACCGGGCGGACGGTTCAGCGGTGGCGGTGCGCTCGTCGGCCGGGCGGAGGGTGCGGGCGCACAGCCACAGTCCGAGCGGGAGGAGGAGGGCGGCGATGAGGAGCCGGAAGACGGTGGGCCCGGGGAGTGCGAAGACACGGATGACGGCGCCGAGGATCACCCCGGGCAGGGTGCCGGCGACCAGGCGCCGGGCGAGCGGTCCGCGCAGAGCGCCGGTCCGGCCGTAGCGCCACAGGGCGCCCGGGCCGGCAATGACGTTGAAGAGGAGATTCGTCGGCGTCACGGCGGGATTCGGTACGCCGAAGACGCTCAACTGGACCGGGAGCAGGAACACCGCCCCGGACACACCGACCGGCGCGGTCAACGTGGCGATCAGCAGCCCCGCGACCAGCCCTCCTAGCACGGTCCACCAGTCCACCGCCGCCCCCGCCTGTACGTTGCCGAACCAATATCAGCACCTGACGGTGGAGCGGCCGTTCGGCAACGAGATGTTCATGGACGGCCGATCAGACGACTTCGGTGGCTCTGCCGGCCGGGACGAGGCGGGGTATGAGGCGGACGTAGGCGACCATGCCGAGGACTTCCACGAGGGTCTGGGTGACGACGACCGCGCCGGCGATGGCGAGCCGGTCGGGCAGGGCGAGGGCGAGTGGGAGGACGACGAGGGAGTTGCGGGTGGCTCCGGTGAACACGATGGCCCGTCCGGCGGGTGCGTCGAGGCGGAAGAGGCGGGTCACGGCCAGCCCGGCGAACGCCATGATCACCAGGAAGGCAGCGTAGAAGGGAATCACGGCGGCGACGTCGCCAAGGCTGTCACCGATCTTGGGCACCTGGGAGGCGACCACCACGAGGAGAGTGGCGGCCATCAGCGGGACCATGGTGGTGCCCGCGGCATCGGAGACCTTCTGCCCGGCGGGTCTGCGGGCGGCCCACGCCTGGACGGTCCAGGCCAGGGTGAGCGGGATGACGATCAGGACGGCGAACGCCCTGACGAACGGGCCGGCTTCGACGATGTCGGACAGTTCCGAGCCCATGAACAGGTAGAGGTACCCGGGCAGCAGGAGCATCTGTGCGACCAGCAGCAGCGGGGTGGCGGCCAGAAGCCGGCGGCTGGAGCCCCCGGCGAGGCCGGAGAAGACGATCACATAGTCGATGCACGGGCACAGCAGCACCAGCAGCACACCGATCCGTACGGCCTGGTCGGAGGGCAGGAGGAAGAACATCGCGGCGACGACCAGCGGCACCGCCACGAAGTTGACCACCAGGGCGGCGGAGAGGAACCGGCCGTCGCGCAGCGAGCGGAACAGTTCGGCGGCCGGGACCTGGAGAAAGGTGACGAACAACAGGGCGCCGAGCACCGGGTTGATGGCGTGCTCCAGACCCGGCGCGGCCGAGGGCGCCGCCCAGCCCACCAGACCTCCTGCCGCCATCGCGCCGAGATACACCGCGATCTGGTGGTGTTCCATCCGCTCGACCAGACCTGACGGTTCCTGCGACACCGCTTGCTCCCCTTGCTGTGAAATGAGCCCCGTGCGGGGCTCGTCGGGTCCGTCATCCTCACCGGCCGGTAGTCGGCCGGGCCCTGCCCCGGATCAGCCCTGGTGCTCCGTGCTGGCGGCGGGCAGTCCCAGGTCGACCGGGCCCGGTCCGTCGTCGCGGGCGGCTGTGCGACGGCGCCGGTGCAACAAATAGGAGCCCGCGATAGCGGCCACCGCCAGCTCTGCCAGGGCGGGGACCCAGAACGAGGCGAGCGCGGAGGCCGCGCCGACACCTCCGAGCAGGGCCAGCAGCGGGCCCGCGGAGCACACCGCGCATGCCGCCACCGCTGCCAGGCCGGCGCCCGCCGTCCCCCAGGGTCGCGGACGGTGAGGAGAGGAGTCGTGGTGGCTCATGCGGTCACTCCGAACAGGTCGGCGAGT
This sequence comes from Streptomyces sp. NPDC060366, assembly GCF_042725135.1. Lineage (NCBI taxonomy): Bacteria > Bacillati > Actinomycetota > Actinomycetes > Kitasatosporales > Streptomycetaceae > Streptomyces > Streptomyces sp. NPDC060366. The sequence continues at coordinate 292,941 of NZ_JBHXDC010000006.1, forward strand.
AGCGGCGCCGCGTCTTCCGGTGCGCGGACTGTCAGCTCCAGCGCGGCCGGGCTCAGGTGCAGGGTGAAGTCGTAGAAGGAGCAGCAGCTCTGCTCGGCCGCCGCCAGGGCCGCGACCTGTCCGGCCAGCTCCGCTGTCGCGGGGAAGATCAGCCGCAGCCCGTCGGGAATCTCCACCCGGCTCTCGGCCTTCTCCACCAGACGCCGCCACTCCTGGGTGCGGCCTTCCAGCTCGGACCCGCCCAGCGTGCACGCCACAGGCGTGTCCCTCCAGGATTCGGGCGCCGGTCCGGTCCGGGTGGGCGACAGCGTCACCCGAACGGGCCCGGAAGCCGCCGGGGCAGTGGTGCACCCGCAGTCCGGCCCGCACCCGCCCTCCGGCGCCGGACCCGACAAGTCGGCGTACACAGAGGCCAGATGCGCACAGAACGCCGACAGCTCGGCGATCCGGCCCTCACTCTCCGCGATCCGCCCCGCGACCAGCGGCACCATCCGCGCACGGACCGCCGCACACACCCCCTGCTCCCGGACCTCCAGCAGTTCCCGGATCTCCTCCAGCGCCAGACCCAGGAGCTTCGCCGAGGAGATGAAACCCAGACGCTCGACCGCGTCCTCCCCGTACACGCGGTAACCCGACGGGGTCCGCCCGGCCGGCAACAGCCCGGCGTCCTCGTAGAAACGCAACGTCGTGGCGGGAACGCCGCAGCGCTCCGCCAGCTGCGAGATCCGGTAGGTACTCATGACCCCGACGGTAAACGTTCAACCCGACTCGAAGGTCAAGCCGAGGGCGACAGCATCCGCCCCACCCGACCATGCGCGAGGCTCAGCCCGAGCGACGACACAACAGCTCACAGCGGTGAAGCGCCCTGTATCGAAGACGCACGAAGCCCGACGTCCCTGTTCCTTGCGGGGAGGCCGCACTCCGTGTCTCGGATCGGGAACGGCCCCTTTCGCTACCCGGCCGGGGCCCGCAGGAGCCGGTCCTTCGTGCTCTCGGGCAGCACCCGGCGCAGGACCGGAGCGGTGGAGCTGAGGGAGGCGGCGAATGCCGCGACGAGGTCGTGCGGGACGCTGGCGGAGAACGACGCGGCCCACAAGTACGGTGTGCCGAGCGCGGGTTCGGCCCATACCTGCCATCCGGCCGGGCCCGTCTCATGGGCAGCGGTCAGGGTGTGCGGGTCACCGTCCTGGATGAGCGGGGGCACTTCACCAAGGCCCACGCACGTGGTGAACATCGGGTCCGTCGCTCCCGCGCGGGGGTGGTCGATGTCCCGGAGCCAGCCGTGCGCGGTGACGGCGTTGAGGACCAGCTCGGGGCCGCCAAGCGGAACGGCGGGCTGGTCGCGCGCGTCGAGTGCAACGAGGAAGTCAGCCACGGTTTCCCCAGGAACGTCCGGGGTGAAGTAGGCAGACCACGCCGCGAGTGGGCTGCTCGTGTCCTCGCGGGCGGAGACCTGCCAGGCGACCGGCAGTTCCCCCAGGAGGAACGGCTCGTCCGCCAGGACCCACTGGGCCCAGCGCAACGTGTCGGAGCTGATGTGCAGGACGGTACTGCGCAGGACCTGCCGGTCCTGTGGCGCCTCGTCCGGCTCCTGCCGTCCCCGGACGACCGTCAAGTTCGTCCAGCCGAGCCTGTTGAGCGCGTCGGCCACCGTCGCGTAGAGCTGTCCGTCATCACCGGCCAGATACCGGGGACCGACCCAGAACGCGGACGAGTCACAGGGCGGGGTGGGGGGTTCGAGCGGGAACTCGGGGTACAGGGGCGCCTCCAAAGCTAGGTGTGTGGAACTGCATGCCGTCGGCGGGGCGGCGTGGGGATGACCGACTCGGCCAGCCGGCTCGCGACCCCCTCCCGCAGCCGGCCGGGCTGGATCTCAAGTGCCAGGCTGCTGCAGCACCATGCGCCTGGCCCCAAGGACAGACCTGCCTGTTCAGAATCTGAACGGGAGATGTGCTCAGTGTCTGTACGCGGCGGCCGTTCAGATTCTGAACAGGCATTTAGTAGTCACCGCATGGACCTTCGAGTGACTGGATCAGGCGTGCGCGAATGTGCGATGGGCACCTTTCCCTCGTGCCCATCGTGGCTCCCCGCCGTTCACTGGGTGAACGGCAGGAGCGTTCACCCAGTGAACAGCGCTGGCGTTCACCGAGTGAACAGATTTTGGCTGCGATGGCGTATCTGATTCTCGGCGGTATAGCCACGGCGGATGTTCACGGACAGATGATCGGTGGCATGCCACCCTTGCGGGTCGCGCGCCGACCTCCCACCTGTCGCTATTGGGGTGGCTGAGGGAGGACCAGCAAGGACGGAAATGGCAGCCCTTGCGGCAGAAGTGCACCTCCCATGACGGGCATGGCGACTCCGACCTGTTCCCCGAGGGACAGCACTGTCCGTCCCTCCGACGATCGGGATTCGTGTTCCGAAACGGAACGCGCTTGGTGTTCCGGGACGGAACATGCTTGGTGTTCCGAAACGGAACGGGACAGCCGCAGGGCCTCGACGGTGGTAGAGCATCCAGGACCAGTCGGAGCCGCGGTCATCGAGCAACCACCTCTCTGACCTGGCATTTTCAGGAAGGTTATCTACGTTGGCATGCTCTGCCGACGTTGCCCAGTCCTTCGTGGGTCCTTCCTGTCTGCCTGCGGCGAACTGGTAGAGGGATAAGCGGGGCCCCTCTTGTGGCGAGGCGGGCGCCTTGGACGGACGGCGGGTGTCGGTGATCCACTCACGCACCGCCAGCAGAGGGGTCGCTCCGGCCTGAACCTCGCGCGCGGTCAGCGCAAGCATGACGACCGGAGGGTGCCGTACGCCGCGCGGATCGCGAGGGTCGGGCACCTCGGCCAGACGCTCCAGCAGGCGCGGGATTTCCCCGTGCACGGCCCCGGGGTGCTCGCGGAGTGGGTCAAAGGCGAGAGGGATCGGTGATGGCGCGTCGGCAGGCGCGGTTCATTGGCCCGCGGTGTCTTCGGTCTCCCAGCGAAGCAGGTCGCCCGGCTGGCACTTGAGTACCTCGCAGAGCGCGGCGAGCGTCGTAAAGCGCACCGCCTTGGCGCGGCCGTTCTTGAGTACCGCCAGGTTGGCTGGCGTGATCCCTATCCGGTCTGCGAGTTCGCCCACGGACATCTTCCGCCTGGCCAGCATCACGTCGATGTCGACGGTGATCGGCATCAGACCACCTCGTCCAACTCGGCCTGCATCTCCGCCGCTTCGACGTCGCGGGCGACGGCCTGGGCGAGCAGCATCCGCAGCACGAGCACGATGAGCGCGACTCCCAGGATGGCCAGGCCAATCCCGCCCATGATGAGGGTGACGCCCGGGTCGTCCCGCTGGCCGGGCGCATTCAGGGCCGTGACCGCGAACCACACGAGAGCAGCAGCGACGATCGCGCCGATGATGACGTCCACGTACCGGAAGGCGGCGTGGGAGAACACGGTTCCGCCTCGCACCATCGTTACCAGTCGCCATACACAGACCAGGGCGACCTGGGCCGTCCCGATGCCCAGGATCGTGATCACGCGCAGCGGGGTCAGCGGGAGCGACCCGTCCTCCGGGTCGCTCCCGCTGACCAATGCCCACACCATCAATGCCTGTACGAACACGGTGCCGGTGAGCACCATCACGAGCACGACGCGCAGCGCGCGCACTGCCAGCTTTCCCATGACCCATCCTTCCATCGATTTACGATGGAAAACTATCGAATAACGATAGGTTAAACAAGGGCTAGGTCGGAGGGCGGACGGTGGTTCGCCATGGCTGGAGGCCGCCCCCTCCTGCGGAAGGAACTCAATGGCCAGTGCGGATTCGGGCACGCCCTTGCCGGTGCTCCGCGCGACTACGTAAGGCGTGATGAGTGGCACGAGCCGCTCACCCCAGCCGGGCATTGGCTCGGGCCATTCGCTGTGCGCGAAGGAGCATCTGAGCGGCGGCCATGTCGCGGCGGGGCTCACCCCACGCGTCGAACTGGCCGGCGAGAAAGTTGGGGCTGACGCCGAAGTCGGATGCAAGCTTGTTCATGGACTCGCCGTCGCGGTACCGCTCGACAATCCTGGTCTTCCTGTTCCGGACGCGAGCCCGTGCGGCTTCTCGCTGGTGTGGAGTGCGCGCCATCTCTCTCAACCTCCTTGTGCAGTAGGGGTGTTGGTCTCTTCGGGGAACAGGTGGTCCCCGGGGTGTTCGCTGAACAGCAGGCAGATGTCCCCGGCCGGGTTCCGTTCCGTGCACGGGTCCATGAGCTGCACGCAGGACTTCTGCTCGTGCCAGCGCACCCATGCCGCGAGGCCGGACGGCTCGGGGACGAACAGCACGGGCGCGGCGTGGTCGCCCTCCAGGTGACCGCCCAAGTCGCAGTGGACGAAGAGGGAAACGTCCAGGGGAGTCGCGTCCCGGCCCACCAGCGAAACGGCGGTGTCAATGAGTCCCGGGGGCACGGTGAATGGCGCGCGGCATCGGCCCATCGTGGGTGCGTCCTCGCTCGGTGGCGGGTGACCGGCCCTGGTCACAGAAGGGGGATGAGCCATCCCGACCGACGAACTTTCCTGTGGCTCGTGTGACCAGGGCGGGGGCGTGTGGGCTGTTCGTCAGCGGGCTGTGTAGGGCTGGCCTCGGGCGGGGGGACGGCCACGGGCCAGACGGTCAAGGTGAAGCGACACCCGTTGTCCGGGATCACCACAGACAGCGGAGCCCCCTCCTTGAGCTGGTCCCGCGCCGCCTGGTGCTCGTCCGGGTCCTCGGCCCAGAAGCGCAGTTCCGTGGGGCCGTCGGGAATGGGGGCGGGGTTCACGCACATCCACGGTTTCACCCACGCTGAGCGTTTCGGGTCGGGGTCGAGCCTGTCCGCGATGCGCTCGGCTTCGCCGCTGAGCCAGCGGAGCGCGAGCTTTGGCGAGATCGTGCTGAAGGTGCCGAGCACGAACGCCGCTGTTTGCCCTCTGCCGTAGACCTCGCCTTCCGCGAGTACTTCGCACCAGTAGGCTCGAGTCGGCTCGGCACTCATACCGGCTTCCCCCGCGCCACGGTCCACGGACGACGCGAGATCTGTTCGGATCCCGTGTAGTCGGGCAGGACGTTCAGTTACGGGATGCATTGACGCCCTGCGCCGCCAGATACCTTCCATCTTCACGTTCCGCCCTTCTTGCTGCCTGGTGGTGGGTGCGCCCCTGACCCGGTTAGGTCGCGGAGAGACTGAGGCCCGTCCGGCTGCCGACCGTCCCCGCCGATGGGGTCCAACCGGACGGGCTTCTGATCCGGCCCCGCCCGGCCGCGCCAACGCCCTTCCTGCGTCAGCACGGCGGACGGAGCCGGGGCTACGGGGCACGCCGTCGAGAGGGCCGAGCGTGGTCGGGGTGAGAGCGCAGTTCGGCGTTGCATTCCTCGACCGTCGGCGTACCGCCCCGACGGCGGGCGTCCTCGCGCTGATTGGCCAACGCCTCGCACACGTCACACCCTTGGACGGCCACGGGCTCAAGGCCCGGCACGCTGGGACCTTCTATCGCCGACCTCACGTCAGCCGCCTCAGACAGTCCTCGACGTGCGCCAGCAACTTCCGGTCGACCCTGGCGTAGACGCGGGGGACGGACTCGGGTACGAGCCGCCAGAAACCGCCGTTGTGAATCGTCTCTTCGAGTTCCACCAACCCTTTGCCCTTGGGCGGGTGCACTGCTGCTGCGGGTCCGGCCATGGGGGTGCCTTTCGACAGCTAGGTCATTGAGTGAGGTCGTGCACGGCCGCGAGGAGGAGCAGCGCGCCGACGAGTGCGAGGAAGCCGAAGCAACTCGGTATCGAGAGCGTGTGGAGACAGCCTCGGTGTCCGCCCTCGGTCGGCGCGGCAGATGACGGGGCGGCCGGCGGACTCACGAGCTTCGGCGGTGGCGCTGAACGTGCGGGGAGTGGTGGGCTCATGCCGTCACTCAGGTGTCCGAGGCGGGGCACCCGTCTGGTTGGCGTAGGGGTTTCCGGGCGCCGGCGTCACACGCAGGAACGACGTTGTGATCGCCCGGTAGCCGCGATGCTCAGGGGTGCGGCCGGTATGTCCGAGCGCCCATTCCTCCGGACTCGTCCGCTCCTCCGCCGAACCGGACACCTCGCCGCACGTTGTGCACTCGATCTCGTGCACAGGTCCGGACGCACCCGGCTCGGTGTCGGTGCCGAGCGTCCAGGCTGCGAGTCTGATCACGGAACGCAAGATCATCACCTCCTCTGGGTCGGCCAACGGCCGCTTCAGTCGCTGGCCCCTCGATACGAGCCAACTCCCCGATCGCAGGCGCCGCCGGACGTCCGACCGGACTCTTCGCCGGACTTTTCAGCGCGACCGGACTTTCCACGTGCCGCGAAACCGCTACCGTCGATGCGGATCGGATCACCGGAGGTAACGGGTGGAGACGCTGACGCCGTTCGAGCAGGCATGTATCGAGCATGGATGGGCGAGCCCGGCAGCGTTCTTACGGGATTTCCATGCAACGGCCGAAGTCCTCGGTTTGGCAGTGACTGTGACTGACCGTCAGTTCCGTCGCTGGCGAGAGCCCAGGCCGCCGACGCCAAGGGCGCGTGCATGGAAGGTCCTTCACGCGATGTTCGGGGTGAGCCCGAACCTGCTCGGTTTTCCTGGGCCTCCGCCAGGTGCCACCGTGGTGGATGAACCATTCCCCGCACAGAGAGGTACGCCTGCCGTGGATCGACGTGCGTTCCTTGCTGATTCTCTTGGCGCGGCCACCGCGGTACGTCTGCCTGCATCCGCCCAGTCGCTTACACCGCCCGGGAAGTCCGGCGCCATCGGAACCACGCACCTCCTGGAGCTACGCGAGGGCCTGCGCTCTCTCTTCCAGCTCGACGACGCGTACGGCGGGGACGAAGTGCGGTCACTCGCAGTCCGGCACCTGCGCCGGGTCCGCCGCATCATCAACACCAGCGAGTATCCGGACACGATCAGCCGTCAACTCCAGCTCCTAGTCGGGGAGTCTGCCGTGCACTGCGGCTGGCTGGCCTACGACGCCGACGACCAGGACACGGCCCGCCGGTACTGGGGCGAGGCCCTGACGACCGCGACGATGCTGAGAGACCTCAACCTGGAAATCATGATCTTCTGCGCAATGAGCTTGCAGGCTTGCCACGAGGACCGGCCGCGCGACGGCCTCGACCTCGCCAGAGCCGCGCAGACACGCGCCGCCCGACTCGGATCACCGGTACTCCGATCACTCATCGCCGCCAGAGAAGCACGCGCTCTGTCGCTTCTCGGCGAGGGCAAATCGGCCACCAAACGACTCTCCGAGGCGATGCGCCTTGTGGACCGGGCAGACGGGCGACCCTCGCCGGAGTGGACCGCTTTCCACGGACACGCTGAACTGGACTTCACCCAGGGGCTGCTCTACACGGAACTCGGCCACCACCACGCCGCGGTGCAATTCCTACGGGCCGCGCTCGCCCACCAGGACCGCACTTACGGTCGCAACCGAGCCCTCTACCGGCTCACCCTGGCTCGCAGCCTGGTCAAGGCCGGTGAGATCGACGAAGGCGCGGCACACGCTGTGGGCAGCCTGGAACATCTGGAGGAAGTCGAGTCCGGCCGCGTCACGAAAAGGCTGGGCGAGGTGACCGACCTGCTCCGCCACCGCGATGCCAAGACCGCCCGCCGGGCCGTGGACGAGCTGGCGGAGTACACCCACGCGAGGGGAGTGGCATGACGCCGGCCGACGATCTGAACTACCACCTGTACGAGGGCGGGGCAGCCGTCGCCGCGCTCGACGCGTTCCTGGCGGCGTACGAGGAGGTGTACGCCGAACCTCCCTACAACGCGGGCCCGAGCGACGTCGCCGAGTTCATCGAGCACTACCAGATACACGTCCAGCGGGACCGCATGCGTCTGATCATCGCCCGCGACGGGGACGAGACCGCCGGCTTCATCTACGGCTACCTGCTGCCTGCTTACACCTCGTGGTGGAACAACGTGCTCACCCCGCTCAGCAAGGACTTCACGCGCGAGGACGGGACACGCACCTGGGCCATCATCCAACTCGCCGTACGTAAGCCGTGGCGTCGGCAGGGTGTCGCCGCCCGTCTCCACGCGGAGCTGATACACGGCCTGGACGTGGAGCGCGTCACCCTCACGGTCCGGCCCGAGCCCGAAGCCCAGGCCGCCCAAGCGGCGTACGCGAAATGGGGGTACCGCGAAGTCGGCACCTCCCACCCGTGGGAAGAGGCGCCGTTCTACACCGCGATGGTGCTCCCCCTCAAAGCCCCTGCTGCCGAGCACACGCCCGCCCCGCGCCAGGAGCTTTAGGGGACGCTCGCGGGATTGAGGAGCGCGCACTCGTCGCCGTAGCGCGGTGGAGGGCTCCGCCGTGTGACGTCGTGGCCGGCTGGAGGGGCTTTGCTCGGGGTTGGGATCGGGCATGGTCGGGAGGCCGTCCGCTGGCCCGGCAACTCGGGCTGGCTGTCCCCCTGCCCGGAGTTTGATCGAGTGGCCGGAACAGCGGCATCGTGGTCTCGGCCGAACGCGTACGAGACGCCCTCGTCCGCGGTGCCACTCGCGATGCCGCCGTGGCGCGGGACCTGAGCATGGAGATCGCCACGTTCAACGCCTGACTCCGCGAGTTCACCACCGACGACGCGGACGCAGTCTTCGCGATCTACGGAAGCCGCGAAGCGACAGAGCACCTGTCGTTCGAGCCACGCTCTCGCGACGAGGTCAGCCAGATCCTCGAACGCTCCATTGCCTCGGCTACCGCAGAACCGCGCACCGAGTACGCCCTCGCCGTCATCGAGCGCGACGCCGGCGAGCTGATCGGATTCGCACGCCTCGCAACAGACCCCCACCAACAGCGCGCCGCCACCATCGGCTTCGCACTGCGCCGCCCCGACCGATGGGGCGCCGGCTACGGCGTAGAGACCGTGCGCCTTCTTCTCGGCCTCGGGTTCAACGACCTGCACCTTCACCGCATCTGGGGCGCACGCTCCCCACTCAACACCGCCTCCGCCAAAACCATGCTCACCGCCGGGATGAGAGAGGAGCACACCATCCGCGAACACATCCAGAAGAACGGCGTGTGGCGCGACTCTGTCGTGCACGCGATCCTCGAACGCGAGTGGCCAAATCACAACATTTGAACAGGCCAAGGTCGACCCCAGTTCCTGGATGAGTTCATCGGACACAAAGCCAACCCGAGGACGCGCTTCTTGGCCTCTCAGTCGTCGTTGCTGCGGTTGATGCGTTCACGTAGTTTCAGCAAGCCCGTGCGTTCGGTGGAGTATCCCACGCTTTTCAAAGCCTTGATGCCGCGCTGCTCAAGGCTGCTCCAATTCTCGCCACTTGCTTCGACGGCCTCCCGCACGGCCTTCTTCATCCCCTTTTCTTTGGGGACCGACTGCATTAGCTGCGGCAGGTAGACGATAGCCAATTCGGCGGCTCCCTGGTTCGCTTCCAACATGGGGAGAAGGATTTGATCGATCAGGTCACGGCGTGCAGCCGGAGACGTGATATTCGCAGCCTTCCACAGATCGAGAATTGCTCGACGATCGAGGTTCTTGGAGGCTTGGGAATATCTGTCGCTCAACAGCTCGGCCGCGAAGGCATCTGAGAGTGACGGCCATCCGGCTGCGACCAAGGTCTGCTCCGGCAGTCGAATAGCCGGACCTCCGAGCAGATCCTTCCAGAAGACGGCCTGATCCTGCACAGTCAGATCAGACAGCCGTGAGGAAACCGCCCGAAGCAGCGCCTCGTCTGTCTGAAGCTGCGACTGTTGCCGCAGTGCTGTCGAGACGGCCGTGAACAGCTCCGAGGCCGAGGGCCTTTCGAGAACGATCCAGGCAGACAGCGTTTCGCCGGCACCGTTGGGGCGGCTACGTGCGTAGGCGGCCATTTCCACTGCTGACGGCAATGCCTCAAGGCCATCCCTGTCAACGCCGCCTGTCAAGAGCAGATGGCGGGCAAGGATCTGTAGGCGTGTGCGCTCAAGCCCCGGGAGCCAGCCACTGTTGTCGAGGGCCTCCACCAGCGCACGGGCTTTCTCGGGACTCAGAGCTGCTGATTCAGGAGATTCCAGATCACGCAAACAGCCTGTCAGAAGTGACTCAACATAGGCCAGGATCGCGCCTTCCTGCGAAACGTCGAGATCGTCTCCGTCAACGAGCAGCTTGGTAAGAGCGACCGCTTGGTGTGGGACGAATTCTGCGCGCTTCAACAGGCCAGCGTTTTCCAGCGGCTCAAGCACGCCGAGCAGTCGTAGCTGCTCGGCGGCTTCCTCATCGGTCGAGGGAACGGATAGCGATGGCAGGACGAAAGGAGTGATGTGCGGATAGAGGCCCGGGGGCTGGTCGTCGAAGAGCCGCATGAAGCTGTCCGCCGCGCGAGCGACCACTTCGGGCTCCACAGCGTCTTCTGGGTCGCTGGCTCTCGCCCACAGTCTTTCCAGTAGTTTGTCGAACCCCTCGGTCATGTCGTCGATGGATGACCTCGGGTCCAGCATCTTCAGCCAGTCCGGCCATTGGTCGGTCGAACGCCGCCAGGCGCTCGACAACACCGCCCGTGCCAGGGCCGTTTGCCTGATCATGGGGATCGTTTCCGTGTTCCGTTCCACGACGGTCCGGCAAAGGTGGCTGTCCGACGCCAATAGCAGCTCCACAACGGCGTGTGCTGCTTCGGGGTCCTCATCACACCAGTGTTGGAGAAGCCATTCCAGTCTCTGAACCGCCTCTTCGTGAGATCTCGGCTCTGTCGAGGAGCTCACCGAGACGGCTCCCGGCTGAGTCTGGGCCTCCTCCCAAGCTTCGCGCTGCGCGATCAGCGCCCGCAGTTTCTTCGCGACAAGGGGCCCGGCCTGTCTCATGAGAGTCGCGGCCTCCGGAGAGGAGAGGCTGGCGAGCACGTCCACCACACCCTCTTCCTCACCCAGAAGATGGTGCGACACCAACTCGTTTACGAGGTCAGGGTTAGCCGCCAAAGCGGGGCCGAAGTGACGCATCACCATGGCGGCTACCGAGACACTCTCTGTGACCGAGGAATGGCGTAGGACGATCGTGCGCATCTCGAGAGCTGCCGGGCGGTCACTCGCCAGTGCCAGCCGCCAGCAACCAGCCAGTACCTCGTCGGGCAGTGCATGCGAGGAACTGGTCAAGATCGGGGTGAGTGTCTCAACCGCAGTGTCCGCCGTGCCGTTCAGCGGGATCGACGTGTCACCACAGACCACCAGGACGGCGTAAGCGACGTTCTCCTCTTCCAAGCCGATCGCGTCCCGAGCCTGCTGCGTCAGGAGGGCCAGCGCGGCTGGGCGTTCTTCGACGGAGAGGCCGCCGACGGACGCCAGTACCTCGTCCAGCTCGGCGTTCTGGGCCTGCTGCTCCAGTGTCTCGGCAACATCGGCTGGCAGACCGAACACGCTGCCGCTGGTCTCCAGGAAGATCAGGTCACGGCCCGGGCCTGGCACCTGTCGTGTCCGCTTGAGATAAGCCACGAGCTGCTGACCGTGGTGCTTTCGGACGTCGGCTGCCTTCTCTTCAACGACCTCGTTTTCGCCGGGGCTTTCCGGGTCACTGAGATGTTGGTCAACGTCAGCATCGAGATTCGCGTACCTGCGCGCGGCCTGCTGGACTTGATCCTTACCGCGCAGTCCCAGATCGGCCCCTGGATCGGCATCTAGGGCTAGTACGTATTCGCACAGCCGGTGGTCGAGCAACAAGTCCCTAGCGAAAAGTGGGAACTCCACACGGAGGCAGACCAGTTTGGCGATTTCCTCGACCTTCGTCGCACGGTCAGTCTCGAGCAGCCCGTCCGCTGCCCGCCGCTGAGCCAATCGGTACGTCAGAGCGAACGTGTTCAGCAATGCCTTCACTCTGCGGGGACTGCGCACATGCGAGGGGACGAGGATGCTCACCACTAGGTTGATGTCGATGGCCGCCCACAAGCCTCCCCGTCCCCGAACCAGGTCGGCGGCGAAACTGGTCACCTTCGGCACCAGCAGGGGCGGAAGGCCGAGCTGGTACTGGAACACCTTGTCTAGATAGCCGCTTCCGCTGCTGTAGTACGGGTTGACGGCGTCGGCTGGCGTGGCCTGTGCAAGTGCGCGTGTTAGCGCCTCTTCCAGGACTTGTTGGTCGGCGGCGACGACAAAGACGCACCGATCGACTCCCAGAAACGTGCGTAGAGCGTCCAGTGTGGCCACGACGTCGGAGGGCTTACATCTATCCAGCTCATCGACGAACACGACGAGACGCTCCACGTCAGCACGCGCGACGAGTTGGGTGAAGATCACCTCGAACTGCTCGTCGCTGTCTGCTGCTTCTGTCTTGTGCTCACGGGTGAGGGTGCGCGAGGCCAGCAACATCAGGGAGGTCAGCAGGGCCGCTGGTGCGATGCCCGCCTTCAGGGCTCCAGCTGCCATGTTGGCGTATGTGGGCCGGAAGGCCCCTCCGTGGAGCCAGGCGAAGAGCGCCATGGCGGCGCCGAAGAAGGCGATAACAGCTCCGAAGGTCAGACCGAACACTCTCAGGAGACGTCCTACGTCATTCCGCCCAAACTGAAGCTTCACAGCGACCCGTCCGCCGTACAGCTCCTCGTGAAACTTTGCGTCTTTAATCCCCAAAGCGGTGGCAGTCGCGATGATGAAGTTCCTGCGGAGTGGATTCTCCGCATACTTGAAGGCATCGAAGCGGACGAACCGTACGTCTTCCCGCTTGTCGAGCAACCCTTTCAGGAGATTGGCCACGCCCGACTTGCCGGAGCCCCACGGGCCCCACACCGCGATGTTGGTCGGCGTGGGCACCGACAGCACCACGTCGTAGAGCTGATCGGCGATGTGGCCATGAGCCAATCGATCGCCCTTGGCGGTGTCGACCTCACGGTCCCGGATGAGGTCGTCCGGCTCCATACGGATGCTGTCCCCTTGTGCCACTGCTGCCCCGCTTTCGACCTCTTCGGCCCACGCCCCTGAAGTTCACGGTCTACACCGTTACTTCACCTGAGCAACACAATATGCGGCACCACTGACAACGGGACGCTCTCTGTTCAGAGTTGGGGCTGCCCTGGCCGCGCCAGCAACGGTCGTGGAACTGTGGATCAGGCCGTGGAGCCGGACCTGTGGGGTAGCCATCTCCGCGCGCGGCTGCTCCGCGACCGCAGTATTTCCGTGTGCGGAGGGGCTACGGCAGTGGTGGTGCCCTTTCAAGATTCAGCAGCGCTAGTCGCACCAGGGCGGCGACCACACCTCCGCCGCTTGAGGCGGTTGGCCGCCCGCTCGGCGAAGCTGCCTTGCATTTTCGACTCTTCGTTGAAGGCGGGCTTCCGCCGCGTGATCCCTTGGGCAGGCCGACAGTTCACCCTCATTGCCCTGCGTGCCAAGTCCCCGCGGAACGTCAAGCAGTTTGTGCCGCTTGCGATGTCCTCCAGTTTCGACTCGATGAGGCCCTGGTCGCCGGCGGGTGCGAGCGCCGATGCCTACTTGTGTGCGCCGGTAGGAGCGTTTGTACCGTGTCCGGTCATGTCAGCATCCATGGAAGAAGTCCTCTCCCGGTTGAGCGATCCGCTCCCCGTGCATGTCAATTCGTCAGCCACGTTGGTGACCGATACGGACAAAGCTGCCGCTGCCATCGATCGACGACGCGCGAAGAAGCGAGGCGAACAGGAACCCAGCGCCCGAAAGCCGGGTGTCATCCCCCTTCGGGACGTCGACCGCCAGGATCTCGACATCACGCCCTGGAGCTTGCTCGGTGTCTTCGCGCGAGCCACCACTCTGGCTCGTCACGGACGTGGGAGGGGATTGGCCGAACACTGGCAGTGCCTGAAGTACTGCCAGGCTCTCGCCGCCGGCTCGAGCGGCTATCTGTCACTGACCGATGAGGGCCAGAGCCCCGAGCTCTCCTATCGGGCAATGCAGGCAAGAGAGTTGGGCCGAGCATTCGGCCTGGCTGTAGCGGAGCGAACCATACGCAGCCGCTTTCCTGACCGTCTCGTTTCCACGCTGGACGCGGAGGCAGTGCTGCTGGCCGGGTTCGCACGCTCAGGCCCGCGACCGACCCTGGGTGCCCGGGCGCGGCCCGACTTCTTCGTCGAAGCGTGGCGACCCGGTGAGCCATCCCAGATCTTCGTGGTGACGGTTAATGGAAACCATCAAATCGCCACAAAGCGCACCAGTAAGGCCGACCGCTCGGTCTTCAAGCAGCTAGCCAGGGGAAGTGAGCGGGCCGAACAGTTCCACCTCGGCCGGTGGAACACCACCCCCTGCCTCTTGCTGTCCACTGAACTGCTTGCGAAGGAGGGGGTCACCGTGAACGCGTTACAAGCGCCGGGTGAGGGGCTGCTCCCCACACGACCGTCTGAGGGGCGCGGCAACGGGGACGCCGTACTGACAGAGCGGAATCACACGTACGCCGGGGCCGTGAAATTACCTGCCGCAGACGGCCGTCAGGAACGAGCCCAAGACGGATTCCTCATCCCCCGCAAGGACCTCGGCTGGTACGGACAGTTACTAGCGCGCACAGGAGCCGCAGGACAGCTGGCGTTCGCAGGCGCCAGCACAGAGATCGCCCAATACCTCACAGCAAAGCAGGGATACAAGCACTACGCACAGCAGACGTTCGCCGGTTCTTCCAGCGTCCGGGACGCACGGCACAAGATCGGATCGACATGGTACGTGGGGACGGATCAGGTGTTCCGCCTCAACCGTAGGCGTGTAGAAGCCTTCTCCGGGATGGCCGAGGACTTGTACGAGCTTCTGGTGAAGGGAAAGCTCGAGGCGTACAGGCAGCGGGCATACGACCTGAGCAACACCTTTCAGACCGGCACAACAGCACCACAGTGGGGCCCTGTCTCCTTCGGCGACGACGGTAGCGTCATGGCCCTGCGTGCTCTCACGAAAGCCGATGACACAGACGGTTCGTGAGCTAGCAACAACGAGCCATGTACACGCCTGCCCCAACATGAACTCGCATCTACGTCCGTCTCAGCGCCGAACGCACCCACCTGCGATCACCCGGCCGGGTCGGGGATCCGTTCGCCTTCGTCACGGCTCAGCATGCCTCGGTCACACTCGCTCCGTGGTTGCAGTCCTGGTTGCGTTCGCCGTCGTACGGCACAGTTCAGAAGCCCCGTCCCCACCGGTCACACCCCAGGTCAGGACGTTCCCGCACCCCGCAGAACCCCCAGGCGAACATTTGGAAAGCGTGTTGGGGGCAACCCCTCACGAGTTCGAATCTCGTATCCTCCGCCAGTGCCTCACCGGGCACGATGTCGAAGGGCCCCGCTGCTTGCAGCGAGGCCCTTCTTCGTACGCGGCCTCATCTACAGTCTCAACGCGCTCCCTTGGAGCCCTCAGGGCCGCCCTCGTCGGCAGTCTTGGCCACCTCCCAGATGAGACCGCCGACCCGCTGCGCCACGTCGGCCAGGATTCCGCCCGTGACGTGTTGGTAGCGGGTTGCCATGGCGGTGGAAGACCAGCCCATGATCTGCATCACCACTCGTTCCGGAACGCCGAGGATGAGCAGGACCGTGGCTGCGGTGTGCCTGGCATCGTGCAGACGACCGTCCCGCACCTTGGCATCGGCCAGTAGCTGCTTCCACGCGTCGTAGTTCGTGCTGGGCACGAGCGGCGCGCCCACGGGAGACGTGAAGATGAAACCGGTGTCCTGCCACTCCTGGCCGACGAGCAGGCACTCCCGGTCCTGCTCCTTGCGGTGCAGCTCCAGCAGCCTGCCCAGTTCACCCGGCACACCGATCACCCGGCGGCCGGCGCGCGATTTGGTGTTGGCCGTGTCCTCGATTCGATGACCGCTGTCACCATCACCCTCGACGGCACGCTCCCACCAAATACGCGCTTCTTCGATATCCCCTCCCCTTAAGAGATCATTTCCGTATGCCCGGCAACTGGACCGGGCCGACACCAGCAACCGATCAACACTTACGAAAATCTTGGCAGAGTCGAACGAAGGTTTGCAGTCCTGCCTATGGCGTTGGGGCGTGAAATGTTGTGAGCAGGCTGTGTGGGATATCCATCGTCGGTTGCCAGGCTGCCGTAGGAGTGCCGTCCGGGTCCATACCGTCTGGCCAGCGCATGCGGAGCATCGATGTCCAGGACGTGTGTTCGTACTCGACAGAGGCTCCACCGTAGTCGGCAACCTTCCGGGCCAGCCTTGTCGCGTTCGCCAGGTCCCCGGCAGATTCCCACATCACCGCCAGCTGGCGCATGGCGTTGGTGTCACCGCAGTCGGCAGCCTTCCGGGCCAAGGTTTCCGCGCCTACCCGGTCCCCGGCCTTCTCCCGCATCACTGCCAGCTGGCACAGAGCGATGGTGTCACCGCGGCCGGCGGCCTGCTGGCTCAGGGTTTCGGCGCCATCCCTGTCCCCGGCTTCCTCACGCATCACCGCCAACTGACGCAGGGCGTCGGTGTCGCTATGGTCAGCAGCCTGCCGGGCCAGGGTTTCCGCGCTTGCCCCGTCCCCGGCAGACTCTCGCATCACCGCCAGCCGGCACAGGGCGATGGCGTCGCCATAAACGACGGTCTTCCGGGCCAGGGCTTCGGCACCGTCCCGGTCCCCGGCGAGTTCGCGTGTCACCGCCAGTTGGTGCAGGGCGTCAGTGTCGCCGTGGTCGGCGGCCTCCTGGATCAGGGCTTCAGCACCGTCCCAGTCCTCGGCTTCCTCGCGCATCACAGCGAGTTGGAGCAGGGCGTCAGTGTGGCCGAGGCCAGCGGCTTGGTGAAGCAGGGCTTCAGCACCGTCCCGGTCCCCGGCGAGTTCGCGTGTCACCGCCAGTTGGTGCAGGGCGTCAGTGTCGTCGCGGTCGGCGGCCTCCTGGATCAGGGCTTCAGCACCGTCCCAGTCCTCGGCTTCCTTCCGCATCTCAACGAGTTCGAGCAGGGCGTCAGTGTCGCCGAGGTCAACGGCTCGGTGAAGCAGGGCTTCAGCACCGTCCCGGTCCCCGGCTTCCTCCCGCATCTCAACGAGTTCGAGCAGGGCGTCAGTGTCGCCGAGGTCAACGGCTCGGTGAAGCAGGGCTTCAGCACCGTCCCGGTCCCCGGCTTCCTAC
>NZ_JBHXDC010000006.1:310041-392001 GCF_042725135.1 Streptomyces sp. NPDC060366
CCTCCCGCATCATCGCCAATCGACGCAAGACATCCGTGTCGCCGAGGTCAACGGCTCGGTGAAGCAGGGCTTCGGCACCGTCCCGGTCCCCGGCTTCCTTCCGCATCTCAACGAGTTCGAGCAGGGCGTCAGTGTCGCCGAGGTCAACGGCTTGGTGAAGCAGGGCTTCAGCACCGTCCCGGTCCCCGGCTTCCTCCCGCATCATCGCCAATCGACGCAAGACATCCGTGTCGCCATGGCAGGCAGCCATCCGACCTAAGACTTCGGCACCGTCCGGGTCCCCGGCCTCCGCACGCAACACAGCTAGCAAGGCCAAGGCCACAGGGCTTCCGTGGGCGGCGGCTTTGTGGCGCAAGTGGTGAGCCCACTGCAGCCGTAGGCGCTTCTCAGCTTCATCCGCGACGCGGTTCAAGTCATCAGGGTGAGCAAGATGGGTGAGAGCGGCATGCCAGAAGGATGCAGGTGGGCACAGGCGACGGCGGCTCGTGCGGCCGTGTTGCTCAAGATAGTCAGCGAGCCGGAACTGAGGTCCTCTCTCAGCCTCCGCGTCCTTGATGGCGGCGGAGTCAGGGGCGGGTGGACGTCGCACGGGGCGGCGGGAGGTCTGTCGTAAGGGAGCTTGTTTGCCGTGGACAGGCTTAGCGAGTTCGGCGTATGCCTGTTCTGCCCACCCCTCGGTGAGCTGGTCGTAGTCGTTCTGGCTGAGGTAGTCAGTGGCAGCATCAGTGAGGAATGCCTGGGGGAGGTGCAAGCCGACGCCAAGGCGGCGCGCGTCCATCGCGGCCTGCAGCACTGCCTTGGCGGCTGGGCCGGCATGCCGGTAGCGGTTTAGGAGCTCGGGAGCACCGGCCAGGTCCTGGGTGATCCGACCGTCGGCGTGTGCACGAGTAAGGGCGTCGGCCAGCAGCCAGTCGCCATCCTCGGCAAGGGCCCAGGCCGTGGCCAGGGCAGGGCCGTCAAAAGCATCGGGTACCGCCAAGAAGTGGCCAGCGAGTAACTCTCTTGCTCGACTGTGCAGATCCGGCTCGGACGGTATAGGCAGAGCCGTGTACTGCGTGGCGTACTCGGGCCAGAGCGTGCCCAGCACCAGCACGGGCCCGCGCTCCCGGCTGACCAGCAGACGGTGCACGGCTGCCGCGATCTGCTCACCTACTGCCCGGTCCCCGAGGTAATGCTGGGCCTCGTTCAGCCACACGACCGTACGGGGCCCGACGCAGTGCAGCTGCTCCAACGCGGCCTGGGCCCTGGTCGGGTCGAAGGGATGCCACAACCGCCACCCCTGGTCAGCAAGGGGCTGGACGGCCTCCCAGCACGCCCGTGTCTTTCCCGTCGAGGAGGCTCCCACCAGCACCATGATCCGGCTGTGGCCGGCCATGGTGTCGTCCACCGCTTTGTCCAGCACCCGGTCATGCTTGCGGCGCACGTAGGCGGGCCAAGCCCGCTCTGCGGACATGTCGGAGCCCGCAGCCGTCGGGCCGGGGCCGGCCCGGTGGACCTCCAAGTCATGCGGCGCCCACTCTCCAATGGGGCGTCCCGGCCCCTCTGTCGTACCTACGCCCACCTGCTGCGCCGCGGTGCGCTGCAACGCAAGCATTTCCGCCTCGGGCAGCTTCAGCGCGCGTGATAGCGCCGCCACCGTCTCCGCGGACGGCACCGGCTTCTTAGAAGAGAGTGCCTCCGAGACGGTCGTCCGTCCCAGACCCGCCCGCCGGGCCAACTGGGTCTTATCTAACCGGGCCCGGGCCAGCCCGTCGGCCAGTCTCGCGCGCAATTTGGTGAGTTGCGGGCTGTGGCCGTTCTGCTCGTCCATGTACCTTCCCCGAGGCCCCGATGTGTTCGCCGGTGTTCATTCTCGTCCCGGCGAACCCCGGCGAACACCGGTTCCATGACCTTCGACCACGTCAACACCCCATCACTTACCGGGAGTCCCCGTGGCCGTCGTCCTTCTGACCACCGCGCTCGTGATCGTCGTCGCACTTCTGGCCGCCGCTGGCGCCGGCAAACTTGCCCGTATGGAGGGCGCCGCGTACCCCACCGCACTCACCCGGGCCGCCGCAGCCTTTACAACAGTCCTCACTCTCGCCGCGACTGTGACCGCAGCCCTCGCAGCACTGTTGGCTTGAATTGCCAGAAGGATGCAACTTCGCCAAGAAGGACCGTGCACCGACCTGCTATGAGGAACAGACCCTCCACCCCTATTCGATGCCGTCGATGACGACCGATGGCTGAGGGCGCGGCTCATAACCCGCACGGCTGATGGCCAGGTCTACCGGGCAAAGCCTCTGGAAAGCCCTGCGAGCTGGTTGATCGAGTTCCATGTGGATCCGCCCTCATCGTGGCATGCGAGACTCGCGGAGCGCGTCAGATTCCACTTCGAGATCTTCAAACTGGCCCCCCTGTTCGAAGATCAAGCCGCCGACGACCTACCGGGCATCGAGCTGTCGATCGAGGAAGCCTTCCAGGCTGGCGGAGCAGCAGACGTTCGTGCTCACCTAGAGGGACTCGCACACTCACGTGCACGCCTGAACAAGAACTCCTGGATGGTAGCCCTGTATGAAGCGCTCGCCGCCCATGACTGGTTCTGCAGTGGGGTCTTTCGCCAGGTAGCAGCTGGATAGGTTGTCCCGCATGACCGCCCTGGTCGTAGTTCCAGATTCGCGCGGACTTGGGGACGGTGGGACGGTGGGCTCACAAGCCTCACGAGTTGACTGCGCTCATCCCAAACTGTTGCCGGGGCAAATCAGTACCAGAGGGCCAGCCTCGGTGGCTTGCCTCTCGCAACAGGCTGCTCCACCCCGGACGGTTCCAGATGTCGCATGCCACTACGTGCCATTCGTAGGGGCAAACAGGGGTCACTACGGGCGTCATCCGCCCATCGGCCACAGCACATCCGCACAGAGTTTCCGCTGGTCAGAGCGCCCCTTGGTGGTCATATGCTGGGTGATTCCCAAGCTCAGAGCGCGAGTTCGATTCTCGTCACCCGCTCCACGACGAAGGCCCAAGTCAGCGACTTGGGCCTTGTTTGTTGTCTAGACCTGTCTAGGCGTCTCGTGCCCGTTCCGTGCCCGATGCCTGTTCATCGGCCTTGGCCGCAGCCTTCCGGCGTTCGGCCTGGACCAGGGAGTCGAGTCCGGAAGCGACCTCGCGTTGACGCTCGGGGTCCGAGTGTTGATAGATGAGCGCGGCCTTCTCCGTGGACTGGCCGGCACGCACCATCGTGTCTTTGAGCGTCGCGCCCGATCGGGTGGTCAGGGTGTGCCCTGTGTGACGAAGATCGTAGAACCGGAAGGTGTCTGCCAGTCCGACCGCGCTCCGGGCCTTGCGCCACTTCCGGCCGAAGGTCGAGCGACGGAAGGGCTTGCCGCGCTCGTCGAGCGCTCCGCCTTTCGACCCACACCGACGTTGTCCAGGTCCACGCATGCCTGCCTGCCCCTCTGGCCCCACGGGGTCGTATGCGGCGAGAAAGGCCACCAGGCCGGCCGAACGCCGGTGTAACTCCGCAGCGCGGAGAACCACTTGGCCCTCAGTGCCGGCAGCAAGAAGAGCGATGGCCTCCGGCGAGGTGGCAATTCGGCGAGCAGCTTCTGCTGGGTCCTCGATATCCACACGCTCCTCAAGGACGCGTTGCAGCCAGACTGCCGTTTCCGCACGCCCGCGGAGAAGGCGATACCGCCCTGGACGGTCCTCGGGCGCGTTGGCGATGTTCACGAGTTTGGGCAACGTTTGTTCACCACTGCGGACGGCACCGTGCCTTTGGCACTGTTCGATTGGCCGCCGGGGTCTTGGAACTACTCCTACAGTCAGGGACGGAAGGTGCGGCGGTAGGTGTCGGGTGGAACGCCGACGCTGCGGTGGAAGTGGCGGCGCAAGGTGGTGGCGGTGCCCATGCCGGCGGCTGCGGCGATGGTGTCCACGGTGGCGTCGGTGGTCTCCAGCAGTTCCTGGGCGTGGCGAATGCGCTGGGTGTGGAGCCATTGCAGTGGCGTGGTGCCGGTGAGGTGCTTGAAGTGGCGGCCGAGGTGGCGTGAGCTCATGCGGGCCCGGCGGGCCAGGTCCTCCACGGTCAGCGGCTGGTCCAGCCGCTCCAGCGCCCAGGGGAAGAGCTCGCCCAGGGGGTGGTTGCCTGGGGCGGGGAGGGGGGTGGCGATGAACTGGGCCTGGCCGCCGTCGCGGTGGGGTGGGATGACCAGGCGTCGGGCGATCTTGTTGGCGTTGGCCGAGCCGTGGTCGAGGCGGACCAGGTGCAGGCACAGGTCCATGGCGGCGGCCTTGCCCGCGGAGGTGAGGACGTCGCCGTCGTCGACGTAGAGGACGTCCGGATCGACGGTGGCCGACGGGTGGCGCCGGGCCAGTTCCCGCGTGTGGGCCCAGTGTGTGGTGGCGCGCCTGCCGTTGAGCAGTCCTGCCGCGCCCAGGACGAAGGCGCCCGTGCACAGTGAGGCCACACGGGCACCAGCCGCGTGGGCCGCACGCACCGCCTCGACCAGCTCGGCGGGCGGGTCGCGGTCGGTGTCGGCCCAGCCAGGGACGATCACTGTGTCCGCTTTCGCGAGGTGGTCGAGTCCGTGGTCGGGTTCCAGGCGGAAGCGGCCGACGTGCACCGGACCGCTCCCGCAGAGGGAGAAGTCGTACCAGGGATCCACGATGTGGGTCAGGTCGGCTCCGAAGACCTCGACGGCCACGGACAGTTCGTAGTGGAGCATGCCGTCGGTGACGGCCAGTGCAACAGCGGACATGTCTGAAACTGTACGCGGCATGTCGTTTCCGACACGCGCGCGGAGTGCTGCCGGACGGACAGGATGTGGGTGTCAGGCCGCAGCGGATGGACCTCGCAGCGGGCGTTCGAGTGCAGGGAGCAGTCTCATGGTGTCACGTCAGCTGGTGACGGTGTTCGGCGCATACGGTCACACCGGGCGGTTCGTGGTCGCGGAACTGGCCGCGCGTGGATTCGTCCCGGTGCTGTCCGGGCGCAATGCGCAGACCTTGGAGGAACTGGCCCACGAGCACGGGCTGGAGGCCCGGGTGGCGTCGGTCGACGACCCGGCCTCGCTGGACCGGGCCCTGGCGGGAACGAGGGCGGTCATCAACTGCGCCGGCCCTTTCGCATCGACCGTCGGCCCCGTGATCGAGGCCGCGCTCCGCGCGAGGATCCCCTACCTGGATGTGGCCGCCGAGCTCGAGGCAAACCTCGACACCTTCGCCCACTACCGCGAGCGGGCCCGGGACGCGGGAGCGGTGATCGTCCCGGCCATGGCCTTCTTCGGCGGCCTCGGCGACCTACTGGCCACCGCGGCGATGGGCGACTGGACCGAGGCCGACGAGGCACACATCGCCTATGCGCTCAGCAACTGGCACCCCACCGCCGGTACCCGGCTCTCGGGCGCGGTCTCCCGCGAGCGACGAGGCGACCACCGCCTGCGCTACAGCGGCGGACAGTGGGAGCACCGCATCGACGCCGCGCCCACCCTGGAGTGGACCTTCCCGGAACCGATAGGACCCCGGCCGGTGATCGGGGAGTTCACGATGGCGGACGTCGTCACCGTCCCCCAGCACCTCTACATCCCCGACGTGACCACCTACATGACCGTCGAGGCGGCCCGAGACGTCGCCGCCCCCCACACGCCGGCCCCGACCGCCACCGACGAGAGCGGGCGCTCGAACCAGACCTTCCTCGTCGACGTCGTCGTCCGCTCCGGCGGAGCCGAACGCCGGGCCACGGCCAGCGGCCAGGACATCTACGCCGTCACCGCGCCCCTCGTCACCGAGGCCCTCGAGCGCGTCCTGACCGGCCGCACCAAGACCGTCGGCGTCGTCTCCGCCGGCGAGATCTTCGACGCCCCCGACTTCCTGCACGCGCTCGACCCGCACATCACACTCGACCTGCACCCGCAGAAACAGAACGCCTGACCCGAGCCATCCGCCCGGCTGTCGGGCGCGCGCCCTCAGCGAGCCGTGACGACATGGGCGTCGGCGTCCTCGTTCGATTCCCTCACCTTCACGGGTGCTGCCCGAAGTCCTGAACAAACGCTGCCCGAACTCGGGCTCTGGTCCACTTCGTGTGGTCGTGCACGCAGGGTGACTGTTGATCTTCGTGTGATGGCGGTTGAGTTCGCCCGAAAATCGCCCGGCTGGGCGGTGGTGTGGTCGACAGTCCTTCGCCGTGAACGAAGTGCTGCCGCAACTGGATGAGCTCCTGTTCTCCTCGGTCGAGGGCGTGTTGGTGGAGTCGGTCGACGTGACCGACACGGTCGTCCGGGTCGAGGCTCGTACGACCGCAGGACGGGCGGCTTGTCCGGAGTGCGGATGCTGGTCAGGGCGAATACACGGCTCCTACCTGCGTTTTCCTCGTGATCTGCCGACAGCGGGCAAGCATGTCGTGGTGTCGTTACGAGTACAGCGGTTCGTCTGCGCGGAGGGCTCCTGCACGCGCAAGACCTTCGCTGAGCAAGTCCCCGGGCTCACTCGTCGGTTCGGACGACAGACCGAGCGGCTGCGATCGACGCTGGTGTCGGTCGGTCTCGCGCTCGCAGGCCGGGCAGGCGCCCTCATGACGGATGCTTTCAAGGTCCCAGTCAGCAGGAACACCCTGCTGAGGCTGATCGCCTCGCTTCCGGATCCCGCCACCGCCGCCCCCCGAGTGGTCGGCGTGGACGAATACGCCCAGCGCAAGGGACGGATCTACGGGACTGTGCTCGTCGACGTCGAAACACGTCGTCCGATCGACCTCCTTCCCGACCGGAAGGCGGACACGCTCGCGGCCTGGCTCGCCGAGCGGCCCGGCATCGAGATCATCTGCCGTGACCGGGCTTCCTTCTTCGCCGAAGGAGCCACCCGCGGTACCCCGCAGGCCCTCCAGGTCGCCGACCGATGGCATCTCTGGCACAACCTGGGCGAAGCCGCCGAGAAGTCCGTCTACCGGCACCGCGGCTGCTTGCGCCCCACGTCGTCACAGTCGGAGGAACCTCAGGAGGAGGCGGAGCCGGTCGCGTTGTCGCCCTGGCCGACAGGCCACCGGTTCGCCGAACGTACCCGCGCCAAGCACGCCACCATCCATGCGCTCCTCGCCGCCGGTCACAGCAAGCGATCCGTCGCCCGGCAGCTCGGCATGACCCTCAACACCATCCTGCGCTTCTCCCGCGCCACCACCCCGGAGGAGATGTTCACCGGCCAGTGGCAAAACCGTGCGACCAGACTCGACGACTACAAGCCCTACCTCGATCAGCGCTGGCAGGAAGGCTGCACCAACGCCTGGCAACTGTGGGAGGAGATCAAGGAACAGGGCTATCCACGCGGCTACGCCAGTGTCCGTGACTACGTCGGCAGGACTCTTCGCGGCAAGCCCCAACCGGTCGGCCCCCGGCCGCCATCGGCCCGCGCCGTCACACGCTGGATCCTCACCGACCCCGACGCTCTACCCGAAGCCGACCGGCTCCACCTCAAAGCCGCCATGGCCAACTGCCCCGAACTGACAGCACTCGCCGAGCACGTGCGCTCCTTCGCCCACATGCTCACTCACCTGCAAGGTGACCGACTCCCCGAATGGATCGAAGCAGCCAGCGCCACCGCCGAACTGCCCAGCCTCCGCCACTTCGCTCAGCACCTCCTGCGCGACCTCGACGCCGTCACGGCCGGCCTCACCCTCCCCTGGAACTCCGGCGTCGTGGAGGTCACGTCAACAGGATCAAGATGCTCAAGCGCCAGATGTTCGGCCGCGCAGGATTCGAACTCCTACGCAAACGAGTTCTATTGGCGTGACCGAGGGTCATCGGGCCACCAGAGCCCGTTGAGAGCCACGCAGCCACGACGAAGAAGCTGAGCAACGGATGGGGCTCAACCGCGCGGATCATGCCCGCGGCCCTGACGACCGCAAGCGAAATGGTCCGTCCCGCATCGAGGAGTGCGGGACGGACCATCGGGTGTGGGTCAGCAGTCGCGGCTCGTCGCCGAGTTGGGATGCCAGGTCTCCGAGCCGGAGCCCGCGCCCCTCCAGTAGAACGCCGCCACGGCGCGGAAACTATTCGGTGGCCCGGCGCACGGGTCGATGGTGCTGGTGCCGGCCAGGTCGCTGATGGCATGCCAACCGTCGTTATCGTCTGCTTGGCGCACCGTCACCCAGCCAGTGGAGGACGTGTAGCGCTGGAGCCTCACGTTGTTGACCTTGACCCCGTAGTTCCCGCCACCGTCGGCGTCGGTGATCTTCGCCCGTGCCCGGAAGGTGTCCGCGTCCGCGTCCCACCAGATCATGGTGCAGCGCTTGACCTGGGTGCCGTGGCAGTGCCATGTGCCTGATGCGGATGCCGACGATGGAGTGAGGACGATCGACGCGCCGAGCGTCGCGGCGACCAACGCGCCGGTGGTGCCGACCCGGCGCACACGCTTGACCCCCATGAGAACCCTTCCTGAGTTTCCAGACACCGAGACGGCAGGATCGCTCGCCTCGCATCTGATGCCGGACGCCCCTGTCGGCTCCGTACGACGGGCACAGTAGCCCGGCCAGGTCGCTGAGTGTGTCGGTCGTTTGCCCCACAAGGAACGGCCGCCGCGGGCCCTCGATGAGGTACTTCGGCCGCGCAGGATTCGAACTCCTACGCAAACGAGTTCTATTGGCGTAACCGAGGGTCATCGGGCCACACGAAGTGGACCAGAGCCCGAACTCGTGAACAAATCCAGACGCGTCGAGAAACCGCGGGTCCTCCGCGAGCGAGTAGAGGTGCCCGATCAGATCCTCCGTATCGGCATCGGGATGCTCGTCGACGAACTCGCGACCTGCTTCCGCGAGGTATTTGAGCTCGATCCTGAGTACGTTTCCCGCAAACTTCTGCAACCTCTTGCTACGAACACCATCTTGGAACAGGCGATGGCGCTCGTTGAAGTCCGGCTGGAGGATCCGCCCCTCGGCGTAGTCCAATGAGTCCTGGACCAGCCGGACAACCTGCCACTCACGTCCGCTGCGCGTTGGCGGGAGGCCTCCAGCAGGTGGATGAGAATCTTTTTCCCCCCCCCGGCGGTGACCTGAGTCTGACTGAGGGGTCTGACAGCGGGCCCCGACGTCGCCAGCCGCCAATACCTGACGTTCCTGTCCGTGCCTCGACTCCGGAGGGAGCACCTGGTGCTACGCGGTGTCACCCTGGCGCCATGACAGAGCAATCGCTCCGCAGAAGCTTGGATGTTACCCAGAGGGGACAGGCGTTCACGATCACGGGCGACGTCGCGCACTCGGAGTCGCTGTCATGCCCGGCACGGCACTGGGCATCTCCCTTTCGGCAAAGAGGGTGCGCCTCAATCCGCCGCATTCGAGGCAGACGGACGGTCTACCGAGACGTCACCTGGATGACCACTCCGCACGATGGCGTGGCGCGCCCTGCCGTCAGCATCGCCTCCTGATGGTCCTCACAGTCTCGCGCCAGGCCGAGACAACGGCACCGAAGTCCAACATCAGCTCTCGAACCTGGTGGAGCAACATCCGTACAACGCGCACTGCGACAACCGCTCCGAGGCCCAGGACGATCCACCGCATCGGCAGGCTCCTCACATCGAGCACCGGACTGCTCTCCGTGGAGACCGATGTCAGCGTCAGAACTGCCGCTTTTTATGATCTCGCAGACTCGCTCTTCGCGACGTCGCCCGCACTCGTGATCCCGTCACGTACTCGACTCCCCACCGCCACCCCCGACGCAACACCGGCAGGCGGAGGGCCGCTGTCGACACCGCGAACCCCACGACACGCCATGCCATGTCCGCAGTCGAACTGGCCTCCGGAGGAACCGTGTCAGCCGGCCCCTCCCCTACCAGCGACTCCACCAGCCACCAGCCACAGACCGCGGCCGATACCAGGGCTGTGATTGCGGCAACGGCGCTCGCGACCTGCGCGCCAATGGTTCCAGGCTTCTTACCCAGGAGCTGAGCAGCCTCTTTTGATTGAAACCCAGCACTTTGTTCGCATAAAACGCATGGCGCTGTGCGACGGGCAGGATATCGACCGCATCGGCGACTGCCAGTCGCCTGACCGACGACTCCGCGAAGTCGTTATGGCGATCCGCTGGATCGCAGAGCAGCAAGGCGGTCGACTCTCGCTGCCTCGCCAGCACTCCGACGCGGCGGCTCACACTGGTGTTGATCACCTTGAACAGGTAGGCGCGCGGGTTCCGCAGAACCTCGGCGCGCTTCACCGCTTCCAAGAACGCTTCCTGGACGATGTCCTCCGCACTGGTCACCGACTCGGGAATCTCCGCCTCCCGCAGCAACTTGCGCGCCCGACCGACCATCTGGCCGCGCCCCTCCAGGAACGCGGCCTCGATGGCTCCCATGGCAACTGTGGACAGGGTGTCAGCCTGCTTGTCCTCACTCACCGCTTCCGGTCCGCTTTCCCTGGTCCGTCGACTTCCGGCTGTCGGCCTCGCCGCGCGCACGCATGATCTCCGCCTTGCCCTGAGCCTTGTTTCGATATGCCACGCTCTCCAACCAGATCCTGACGCCCTGAGCCAGAACGGCGGTGCCGACGAACAAGCCTGCGCCCATGAAATCAACGGGTGCCACTGAATCCTCCTCAGTCTGCGGCCAACCCAGCGGTCCCATTGGAGGGACTGCGACCGCACGCCATTGGAGAGCCGCGAGGCCGAAGATCTCTTTATGTGGCTCACGTCACACCGGCTCCTGAGAGCCTGCACCAAGCGATTATGAGATAGCCGCCGCTGCGTCCGGAGAGCTATGCGCCGTCCGCCAGAAGCCCGGGCAGATAGTCGGCAAGAGACAGGCTCAGGCGCGTGACACACCCGAGTCGGAGGTTGAGAACGACGCAGTTGCCGCTTCTGCGGGAGAGGACCACGTGGCCACCGTGCTCACTCTGTGATGCCACCGGTCATTCGCCGGGGGAGCCACTGCCAGTCCTCCAGGGCACCTTGGACGAGTTGCTGCAGGTGTTCCTGGCCGTCGACAATGAGTACGTCCCGCAGGCAGGCGCAGTCAGTCAGGCTCCGGTTGCCGACGACACAGACGTAGATGCCGGCGATCTGCAAGCCTCGTGCCGCTGCGGAGAGTTGGGCGTCGACGGGTAGCGGGATCCTCCGCGCCAGTTCTTGTGCGAAGACCCGCTCGATCCTGGGGCGCCCCAGCAGCGCGAAGAGACCGCCTGCGGCACGGCCGACGACATCGTGCAACTGGTCCTTCCCCTGCAGGATGCTGCGAGCCAGCAGGGCGAGATCGTCACAGCCCCTCCTGCTGTGGCGCTTGACCAGCCTGTTCCAAGAGTCGCCCGAGGCGTAAGCGACCGCGCGCTCAGCGATGACAGCGGTGCCACCGCGCTCTATTACCTCCAAGGCCGCCCTTGCCGGCCCCTCAACCCTCAGACGCTCCCGCGCGGGCCGCGTTGGCGGTCGGGAGGCACGTGGGGTCGGGATGGCGACCCGAGATGCCGGACGACGCGGTACTCGCCGCGGCGCCTGAGCGCGCTTGACAGGTCGGCTTCGAGGCGTAGGAACGCGGCCCGCCGGCTTGCCCACATGGAGATAACAGCGGGTGTCCGGGCGGCTCACTCGGTTCCTGCACAACGTGCGGTCCGGCTTCTGCGCACGACATCGATAAACCATGCCGAAAGCCTGAAGACCCGCCTGGAACGGGGGCAAGCATGCCTATTTGGCCAAGCAAACGGGTTCAAACGCTCGCTGACGCAGAACAGCAGCCTGCCGGTCCGGAGGCACGCCATGGAATCGCTCTGGCCAAGTCCGGACAGTGACGAACCGGGGCAGACTCCGGATGAACAGTTCGAAGTCGTGCTGAGGCAAGCGCGAGTGGAGGCAGTGCTCCGGATCATTCGCGAGAGCACACCGTCCCCATGATCTTGAGCATGAAGCGCATTGCCATGCTGACGCGACTAGCCGAACCGCCTCCGCAAATTGCGCCGTCGCAAACCCAGCCCCGTGCCAGCCCTTCAGGGCGGCACACCAAGGTCAGAAGCGGTCGGTCCAACCAGAGCCAGCACAGCTCGTACACCCAAGTAACACCTGGCCAGAGCCTTGTGGTGCTCCAGAGCACCGTGGATTCCCAAGCTCAGAGCACGAGTTCGATTCTCGTCACCCGCTCCATGACGAACCCCCAGGTCAGCAGCCCAGGGGTTGTTTGTTGTCTAGCCCAATTCGAAGACTTCGCACCACTTGTGCACCACATCTGGCGGTCAATCGGTGCAACGACGGGAGTCTGGGAGACCTGCCGAGTTTCCGTTCGGGCGCATTCTTGAATCCTGAGATCGACAGAGCTGGACGCCCGCTTTCCTGATCACGGGGGTGGTTCATCCACCGACGCGCGGCGCCCAGGTCCGCTTCGATCTCGTCGTTCGATGAGCAGACTTCCAGCCACTACAGGTAGCCGCCTTGCGCGAGCACCAGGAGCTCTCACCAGGGCACTCGCCGGTTTCGGTGAAGAATTGTACATCTGCGGCCACGATGGTGCCCCGGTCGGGCGCTGCGGGCACAACCTCGCCGGCCCGTGTGCGGTCTGCTCACAGGTGGGCGTCCAGGAACTCCCCGAGTGCTGTTCTGGACATCGGACCGCTCCTGTCCGCCATCGGCTCGCCCCGATCGATCAGCACGAAGAAGGGCGCGCCGGTGACGCCGTACCGCCGGACGGGGCCGGGGCACCTTGCGATGTCGGCCCGCACGACGATCAGTCGGCCCTGGTGGATGTCGGCCACCTCCCCCACCAGGGCATCCATTTCCTTGCATGCTGCCGCGGCCTTGGGCCACACCCCGTAGAAGTACGCGAGCACCGGCACATCCGCCCTCGCCAGGATGAACTCGAACTCGGCTTCCTCATGGGGCCGTTGGACCCTGTTCGCCATCGGCACTCCTTGACGCTCCTTGTGTCTCCCGACCGCTACGGCCGTACCGCCCGTCAGTGGGCCCTGCGCGCTCGGGCGGCCTTGCGGGCCTCCGCCATCGTGCGCGCCTCCGCGGCCTTGCGGGATTCCTTCGGCGGGCGGCCCGCGCGGGTGCCCAGACCCCGGAACGCCGCGTTGGCGGTCTTCGCCCCGTCCTGCACCGGCGGGCGCTTCGCGCCCGTGATGCTGGTCAGCCTCTCCTCGCCGGAGCGAACCTGGGCGACCGTGGGCCGGATCCCGGCATCCGACATCATCCGGTTCACGTCCCGGCGCTGGCCGGGCGTGACCAGCGTGACCACGCTGCCGGACTCCCCGGCACGCGCGGTGCGCCCGCCGCGGTGGAGGTAGTCCTTGGGGTCGGAGGGCGGATCCACGTTGACGACGAGGTCCAGGTTCTCGACGTCGATGCCACGGGCAGCCACGTTGGTGGCCACCAGCACCGTGATCTCCCCGTCCTTGAACTGGGCCAGCGTGTGCGTGCGCTGCGGCTGCGACTTCCCGCTGTGCAGAGCACCCGCCTTTATGCCGCTGCTCCGCAAGTGGCGGGTGAACTGGTCCACACCGTGCTTGGTGTCCAGGAACATCAGCACCCGCCCGTCCCGAGCCGCGATCTCGGTGGCTGTCACGTACTTGTCGGCGGGATGGACGTTCAGTACGTGGTGCTCCATCGTCGCGACCGAGCCCTCCGCCCGATCGACCGCGGCGAGCACCGGCTCACTCAGATACTGCCTGACCAGTTGATCGACGTTGCGGTCGAGCGTCGCGGAGAACAGCATCCGCTGCCCGCCCGGGGGCGTCCGGTCCAGGGCCTCCGAGACCTGCGGCAGGAAACCCATGTCGCACATCTGGTCCGCCTCGTCCAGCACCGCGATCCGCACCCGGTCCAGGTGACAGTCCCGCCGGGCGACGAGATCGGCCAGCCGTCCCGGCGTCGCCACCACGACCTCGGCACCCGCCCGGAGTGCCGCCACCTGCCGGCCGATCGCCAGCCCGCCGACGACAGTCACCGAGCGTAGCCCGAGCGCCTCCGCGTACGGAGCCAGCGCCTCGCTCACCTGCTGCGCGAGTTCCCTTGTCGGCACCAGGACCAGCGCGAGAGGGCGCTTCGGTTCGGCGCGCCGGCCCGCCGTACGTGCGAGGAGCGCAAGCCCGAAGGCGAGGGTCTTTCCCGAGCCGGTCCGCGCGCGCCCGAGGACATCACGGCCGGCCAGCGCGCTCGGCAGGGTGGCCGCCTGGATCGGGAACGGCTCCCGTATCCCGAGCCCCGCCAGCACTCCCATCAGCTCGACCGGCAGTTCCAGCTCCGCGAAGGAGCCGGCCGGCGGGAGGCCGGGCGTCACTGTCCCCGGCACCGAGAGCTCGCCCCGCGGGGCCCTCCCCTGGTCGGGCCTGCCGGGTCCGGAGCGACCGGAGGCCGATTGCTTCGCCTTCATTGGGGGTTCCTCGTTTCGGCGCCCTGAACGGACCTGGGCCCGTGCCTTGTCCGGCACGGGCCCAGGCTCTCTGCAAGCGTGACCCGACCTTACCAGCGCGGGCCTCGCACCGACCGTCCCGCAGCCCGGCCAGACCCCCGGGACGGGTGACCGGCAAGATCCACACGCCAGGCCCCAGGGCCCCTGTAAGCAGTTTTACAACGCGTCAGATCGTGGCTTCAGCCGCCGCTCCCCGCGACGGAGCGGCAGCGCGCATCGCCTACGCACGCAGCGAGATCACCGTGGTGCCGGAGCCGACCGGGCCCACCCGCAGCACGGTGCCGGTCAGGTCGTTGAACGACGTCATCTTGGTGCCTCCGCGCGCGTCCGCGGACGACATGGCCACCCGGTACGCCGCCGGGTCGGCGTCGCCGATCTCCAGTTCCACCACCGCCCGGCTGTTGGGCGGCACGGTCACCTTGAGGGAGTGCGTGCCCTTGGAACGGTGCAGGGAGACCGCGACCGGGCCGCGCAGGGACGGGACCGTTCCTTCGACCTCGGTCAGCTTCCCCGTCCTGGGCCGGACGCGGAATCGGGCCGCGCCCGCTTCCGTGACCTGGACGCCCAGTATGTGCCGGGCCACGGCGTTGGCGGGGGCGGAGGCCCAGGCGTGGGAGAAGGTCATGTTCGGCTTCAGCGACGGGTCCCACGCCTCCGTGACGATGGTGGCCTTCAGGTCGTCGATCATGTGCAGCCAGGAGTTGGTGGCCCTGGAGGTGAGCAACGCGAGCGCGGCGTCGGCGCGGCCGAGCCGGAACAACGCGTCGAGAAGGAACTGCGCCCCGTACACGCTCATCTTCATACCGCCTGCGGCGAGAGTGTCGCCCATCCTGGTCAGCACCTCGCCGTCGAGGGCGGCGGCGACACCGAGCGCGACCGGGAAGGCGGTGGCGTGCTGGGCACTGTGGGTGGTGCCCGCGCCATCGCGGAACAGGCCCGCCGAGGTGTCGAGCAGGGTGTCGCGCATGGCGGCGGCGAGGGTGTCGGCCCGCTCCCGCATCAACGCCTTCTCATCGCTCTTGCCGAGGGCGGCGGCGCACTTGGCGAGAGCGTCGAAGGCCGCGTACTGGAAGGCGTTGACGACGGTGTTGACGCTGGTGAAGACGTAGCCGTCCCGGCTGGTGACGGGCCAGTCGACCAGGTCGCCAAGATCCTGGCTGGAGTTGCCGGGCGACTTGTGAACCAGACCGTCGGAACCCAGATAGGAAGTGAGGTTCTTGGCGGCGAGCAGGGCATAGTCCTTGGCGAGCTGCCGGTCGTCGCCGGTGGCGAGATAGTCCTCCCAGGCGGAGATCGCGCACATCAGCCGGTACTCGGTGGGCCAGGTGCCCCGGCGGACCAGGTAGTCGTTGGACCACCGGGCGAGCGCGTACGAGCGCTGCACGCCGTACTCGGAGAGCTGGTTGATCAGCGCGTCGCCCTCGTAGGGGCCCCGCTCGCGGGTCGGGGTGTCCTGGTAGAGGTCGCCGCGGGTCGCCTCGACGGAGTAGCGGCACAGGTCCCAGACCTGGTCCAGATCGGGGTCCGAGCTGCTGAAGCGGGAGTCGGAGTCGTCCCAGTCGAGCTTCCAGGCGCGGCCCCTGACGGTCGCCCGGGACAGGTCGACGGAGGTGCGCAGCTCGGCCCAGCGGAAGCCGCGGTAGCCCCAGTGCTCGAAGCGCTGGGCACCGTCGCGCAGAGTCCAGACCTCGCGGTAGCGGTTGGTGGCCCGCAACTGATATTTCACGGTGTCATCGGCGTTGAGTTCCTCGCCGAGGCGCACCTCCACGGTGTCGCCCGCGTTCCCGGTGACCTCCAGGGCCAGCCCGCCGACGATCTCCCGGCCGAGGTCCACCAGCCAGCGGCCGTCGGCCACCTCGGTCACCGAGGCCGGGATGACGTCGTGCAACCGTACGGGCTCGACGAGCGCCGGGACCAGGCCGTCGATGGCGGAGCGGGAGGCGGGGGTGAGCCAGTCGGCGTCGTCGAATCCGGGCTCGGTCCAGCCGACGGGCTCGTTGCGCAGATCCCAGTACTCCTGGGGCGCGGTGAAGAAGTTGCTGCCCGCGCTGCCCCCGGCCGGGAGCAGACCGTTCTGGCCGCGGGCTCTCCAATCACCGCCCGAGCCGATGGTGGCCCGGCTGCCGTCGGTGTAGGTGATCTCCAGCTGGGCCAGGAACTTTCGCTCCGAGGGGGTGTGACACAGCGCGGCCAGAGCGTTGGCCTCGCCGGCGCGCAGGGTGTCGGTGATGTCGAAGGACTGGTACGCGACCCCGGAACCGGAGCGTACGGAGGCGTAGCCGACCAGACTGGCGTTGCTCCACACCTTGGCCACGTACTGCCTGGCCGGGTTGGCGGAGGTGGCGGCAACGTGCAGCACGGCGGCGGCGACCTTCTTGCCGGCCGCCAGGTCGTACTCGTGCCGCAGCAGCGCCCAGGTGTTGTCGGCGCCGTAGGAGGAGAGCGAGGAGGCGTCGGTGGGGAAGGTGAGGACACCGTTCGCGACGGTGCCCGCGGAGAACGTGCCCTTGTCGGAGGCGAAGTCGTCCTGGAGCAGCACGGTGCCGTCGGCCGCGGTGAAGCGGACGCTGTCGTACACCTGCGACTCGGTGCGGCCGTTGCGCAGGCCGATGTTGCCCGCCGTGTAGCGGGTGTGGGTGGTGGTGTCGACGACGGTGCCGTTGACGCTGGTGGTGAAGGCGGAGCCGGTCATGGTGACCGAGAGGTCCACCCACTCACCGGTCGCGACCGGGAAGGGCAGAGTCACCTCGCCCAGGACGCTGTACGTACCGTTGACGCACACGTGCTTGCGCAGCACTCCGGCGGTAACGCCGGCGCGCAGTTGCCACATGTAGTTGTTGGCGGTGTCGGTGGCCCGGAACCACAGACCGGCGGCCACCGCGGTGATCTTGAGGCGAGCGGCGAAGGCGCCGTCCGTCATCGTGGGCCCGCTCGGGGCCCAGATCGGCTCGGCCTGCCACTCGTCCTCCACCGCGGTCGCCATCAGCACGGGCTCCGACCACGACGACGGCTTGTCCGCCCAGTTGCGGACCCGCCACCAGTAGGCGGTACGCGGTTTCAGCGCCGGACCGCCGTAGGCCACGGCGGTGGACTCGGCAGCGGCCACCCTGCCGCTGCTCCAGACCAGTCGGTGGTTCTTGAAACCGGCCGGGGTGGTGGCGACCTCCAGCTGGTAGGCGCGCTGGCGGGTACGGGGGCCGAGGTCGGGGACCTGCCAGCTGAACCGGGGCC
Organism: Streptomyces sp. NPDC060366; assembly: GCF_042725135.1. Lineage (NCBI taxonomy): Bacteria > Bacillati > Actinomycetota > Actinomycetes > Kitasatosporales > Streptomycetaceae > Streptomyces > Streptomyces sp. NPDC060366. Next base: position 327,616 of record NZ_JBHXDC010000006.1, read on the forward strand.
GTTGTCCGGCGGTGGTACCCAGAGCCTGCGGCAGCAGGTCGGTCAGCAGACCGGTGGGCGCAGGGGGCGCGCCCTTGCCTTTGCCCTGCGCGGCGGCGGACGCCGGGGGTCCGGTGAACACGACAGAGGCGGACGCGGCGGCCCCCAGCTGCAAGGCGGTTCTGCGCGTCGGGTGTCCGGACATGGGCAGCCCCAGTGGATGAAAGGTTTCATTCGGGTGCTCGGAGGCTAGGCGCTGTCCAGAAAGCGGGTCAACAGATTGGACGAAAGAAACGACCGGGGTAGAAGTGAAACGATATATACGGCGGGGCTGAGCTCTCGCTCCGCGCGGCCGGCCAGGTGGAGCACCGGGATCGGAATCACCTCAGCCAGTGGCACCGCACCGGCCAAGGTCGGCGCGGGCAGCGGCCGTCCGTGCCTGGCCGCGAAAGGCCAGGGCGTGCTGTTGTCCCGCATGCGGGGGATGATCGAAGCATGAGAGGCGATGATCCGCTGGTGTTCGGCGCGGAGCCGGGCCTGGACGGCTGTCAGGAGGCGGTGACGGGGGCAGCCGTGTCGGCGACGGGTCCTGTCCGGCGGGTCCGGGCCGAAAAGCCGCCGATCATGGCGGCTCCGTGCGGTCTTCGGCCCTGCCGCGGGGGAGGGGGCGGTGAATGAAGGACGTCTACTCAGACGGTACGAAGCGCTCCTGGGCGCCGTGCCGCAGTCGGTCTGGGTGTTGTCGGCCGACGGGGTCGTCACTCTGTTGATGGGCAGCGGGATGCCGGAGAGGCTGTGGCACCCCGACGGTGAGAGCTCATGGATGGATGCGGTGCATCCGAAGGACCGGGACTGGTTCCAGCGGGCGTGGCGCAAGGCCACTCAGCAGCGGTCCCCCCTCGACACGATCGTACGAGTACGGCTTGAGGGTGCCCCCGACCGTTTCCGCCACATCAAGATCATCGCTGCACCTGTCCTGGACCGGGGCAGGGAGCTGGAGTGGGTCGGCACCGCCACCGATGCCGAGGACGACTGGCGCTCCCGCATGCGGGAGAAGCTGCTGGCCCGTATGGCACCGGTACCGGCCGCGCACAACCTGTCCGAGGCTTTTCTGACCACTGCGGCAGCGGTCGTGCCCGAACTTGCCGACGCCGTCGCTGTCTTCCACGTACGGGGCGACGCCGAAGCCGCTTTCCGGGCTTCCGAGGGCGTACCGGCCGCGGCGTCGGCAGAGCGGGTGGGGCTGGCCCCCGGACTGCCTCCCATCCATCCGTTGGACGCGGACTTCTTGCTGGGGCGGGCCGCACAAGAGGCCATCGAGAGCCAGGAGGCGGTACTGCTGGCCTTCCCGCCCGGAGGGCCGCCCGAAGACAGTCTTTCCAAGATCTCCGTCCGGTGGCTGCGGGAGGCCGAAGCGACGAGCGTGGCCCTGCTGCCCGTCGTGGTGGACGACCGGACTGTCGCGCTGGCGACCACAGCGACCTGCCGGGGCAACCCACCCTCGGACGAGGCCGACCTGTACCTGCTGCAGGACGTCTTCCAGCAGATGAGCGGGCCCCTGCGCCGGACGATGGAACTGCAGAGCATCCGCGACACGGCCCTCGTACTTCAGCAGTCCTTCCTGGCCGTCCCGCCGTCCGTCGAAGGTCTCGTCATCACGGCGCTCTACCATCCGGCCGACTCGGCCGCCGAGGTCGGCGGCGACTGGTACGACGCCGTCAGACTCTCGGCCGACTCGCTCGCCCTGTCCATCGGCGACATCGCGGGTCACGACGTGGACGCGGCCACCGCGATGGGCCGTGTCAACAGCATGCTGAGGGGACTCGCCTACGACAGCGGCCCGGCCGCCAGCCCGGCGGCAACCCTGAGCCGGCTCGACCGCATCGTGCAGGCGCTCGACAGCCCGTCGATGGTCACGGCGGTTCACGCGGTCCTGCACCGGCAGGCGGACAATGCCTGGCACATCTCTCTGTCCAACGCCGGCCACCCGCCACCCCTGCTGATCCCGGCCGACGCGCCATCGCGGTACCTGCACGACCTCACGTCGTCGGACCCGCCCCTGTGCGTCGGCGAGGCCCTCCCCCGTACCGACCTCCACGCGGTCATCCGGGAGGGCGACACCTTGGTGCTCTACACCGACGGACTCGTGGAGGTGCCGGGCACGGACATCGGTGACGGTCTCCGGCGCCTGCGTGAGCACACCGACGTACTGGTCCGAAAGGGGGTATCCCAGCTGACCCTGATCCGAGGGCTCCTGCCGCCCGTCCAGAACCGCTGGGACGACATCGCCGTCATCGCCCTGCAAGTCCGGAGGGAGCGGTGACACCCCGCCCTGCCGAGGGCCTTCCCCACGGTTCCGGGGAAACGCGGAGCGGTCGGTCGGCTTCGCCGGCTTGCCGAACGCATCCTCATCCCACTGTTTCGCTTGCGCCCGGAACATCACGTTCATACCGTTAGTGAGCCGTCCTCGACCGAAAGAGGCGCCGCATGAATGCTCCGCACGATCGACAGAGCGGACTTGCCACCTCGCGCGCCCACTCCGCGCGGGTGTACGACTACATTCTGGGCGGCAGGGATCACTACCCCGTTGATGTCGAAGCGGGCGACGCCATGTGCCGGCACTGGCCCGCCCTGCCCGTCCACATGATGGAGAACCGCCGATTCATGCACCGCGCCGGCCGCTTCCTCGCCGAGGAGCGAGGCATCCGCCAGTTCCTCGACGTCGGGACCGGTCTGCCGACCTCGCCCAACCTGCATGAGGTCGTGCAGGAGGTGGCGCCGGAATCACATGTGGTCTACGTCGACAACGACCCTGTCGTCCTCGCCCACGCCCGAGCCCTGCTGCAGAGCTCCGCCGAAGGGGCTACGGCATATGTGGACGCCGACATGCACCACCCCGAGACCATTCTGGACAGCCCCGAGTTCCGTGACCTGATCGATCTGAACCGGCCCGTCGGCCTGATGGTGATCGGCATCCTGCACTTCATCCTGCCGCCGGACGACCGGCGCCTGATCAAACGGCTCCTGGAACCGCTGCCGTCCGGCAGCTACCTGGCGATGACCATCGGCACCGCCGACTTCGCGCCCGAGGAAGTCAACCGGGTGGCAGAGGAATACCGGCAGCAGAACATGCCCATGGCGCTACGCGATCTCCCCACGGCCACATCGTTCTTCGAGGGACTGGAACTACAGGAGCCAGGAGTCACCCAGGTACACACCTGGCACCCCGGCCCTGAACAGGCCGGCATCGACGGCCGCGACATCGCCATGTACGGGGCGGTCGCCAGAAAGCCCTGAAGCGACCCGCGCCGGGACGTCACCGGCCAGCGGCTCCTGGCTGACGGGCGGTTCAGAACCTCGGCGATCTCGTTCGGCGGCATGGTTCGGTTCCTCCTTCTCAGCGCAGTTGCTCGGCCAGTCCGACCATGATGCCCTCCGGGCCGCGGACGTAGCAGAGCAGATAGCTGTCCTCGAACCGGGCGATCTCGCCGACGAGTTCGGCGCCGTGTGGGCGCAGGCGGGCAACGGTGTCCTCGATGTCGTCGACGGCGAACATGACGCGGTGCGTGCCCAGGATGTTGTGCGGCCGGTTGCGCGGCCCGGCGCTGATCACCGCGGGGCTGCGGTACTTCGCCAGCTCGAGCCGGCTGTGACCGTCCGGGGTCCGGAGCATCGCGATGTCGCAGTGGACGCCGTCGAGTCCGACGCACTGGTCGGCGACGAGGCCCGCGACCTCCGCCCTGCCCTCCAGCTCCATACCGAGTTCCACGAAGAACGCGACGGCGGCGTCCATGTCCTCGACGACGATGCCGACGTTGTCCATCCGCTGAATCGCCATGCTGGTTTCTCCTTCTTCCTCGTACGGCCGGTGGTGGCCGCTGATGTCCCTGGGACGGAGCCGGTGGCACGTTCTCGACATCCTCGGACGGCCGAACTCGGAAAAGACGAACGGTCGCGGCGTGCCGGGGCAACCTTGGCGGGTGGAGTTCCCGCGCGATCACGTCGCGTACCGCGAAGCGGCGCTCCATCGTCGTGCTCGCTGCCGTGGACGGCGGCCACCCGGGCGTCGGTGCCGGGGCGCGGGCCTGATCCGGGAGCTCTCGGGGAGCCGGTTCCTTCGGGCTCGGGCCCCTCGTCCGGGGTGAGGGGCAGGGCTTCGAGGCCGTTCCGTGGGCCCGTACAACCCCCGGGGTCCTTCAGCGGTCACACCTGCACCGAGCGATGCGTGTGTGCGGGTCGGAGGCCTTCGCAGGATCTGGCCCCCGCATGTCGCCGGCTCGGAATACCGACTCGGACAGCCGTCACGGCGTCCGGCGTGCCGTAGGAGAAAAAGACACGCATGCAGCAGAACCTTCGCACCGTCCTCGCGACCACCGCCTCGGCCGCCCTCGTCAGCGGGCTGCTGCTCGCCGCCGGGGGGAGTGCCGTCGCCGCGCCGTCCGGGATGCAGGGCGACTTCAACGGCGACGGTTACCGCGATCTCGCGATCGCCGCGCCCCTCGGGAAGATCAGTGGAAAGACGGGGGCCGGGTACGTGGCCGTCGTCTACGGCACCAAGAACGGGCTCGACAAGTCCAAGCGCACCATCATCAGCCAGGCCACCACCGGTATTCCGGGAACGCCGGAGAAGGGTGACAACTTCGGCGACCGCCTCACCACCGGTGACCTCGACGGGGACGGGTACACCGACCTGGTGGTCGGCGTGCACGCCGAGCGGATCGGCGACACCGACTCCTTCGGCGTCATCACCGTCGTCTGGGGCGGCGCGAGCGGGCTGAAGTCCGCCGTCGACATCTCGGCGCCGCTGCCCAAGTACCGGAACGAACTCGGCTGGGGCCTCGCTTCCGGTGACTTCGACGGGGACGGACGCACCGACCTGGCCGCCGTCAATATCGCCGCACCCGAGCTGAACATATTCAAGGGCCCTGTCTCCCGGACCGGCAAGGCGGCGGGTCTCGTCGGTATCGACACGTACAGCCAGACCGGCATCAACGCCGACAGGATCGTCGCGGGGAATGTCAACGGCGACGGCGCGACCGACCTCCTGGTCATGGGACAGGAGGAGAGCGGCGACGCGTACCGGACCCGCAGCGTCCTCTACAAGGGGGGCCAGAGCGGTCTCAAGTCGTCGAGCAAGGTCGCCGGGGGCTACGAGGCCGTCATCTCCGATGTCGACAAGGACGGTTACGGCGACATCGTCACCGGCAACTTCATGGAGAAGTCCGCCGACGAACCGAACGGCGGTCTCGGAGGCGCGATCACCGTGACGTACGGCAGCGCCGCCGGGCTGTCCACCCGTACGCCGGTCCGTATCACCCAGGACACCACCGGCGTTCCCGGCACCGCCAAGAAGGGTGACCGCTTCGGCTGGAGCCTGGCCGCGGGTGACACCAACCGCGACGGCTACGCGGACGTCGCGATCGGCGCGCCGAACGAGGTCACGGGGAGCAAGCGGGCCACGGGCACGGTCACCGTGCTGCGAGGCTCCGCCAAGGGGCTGACCGGCACCGGCTCCAAGAGCTTCACGCAGGACACGGCGGGCGTGCCCGGCGCCGCCGAGGCCGAGGATCAGTTCGGCGCCTCCGTCGAACTCACGGACAGCAACAATGACGGCCGCGCGGAGCTGGTGGCCGGCGCCTTCGCCGAGAACGAGGGCGCGGGTTCGGTCTGGCTCTTCAAGTCCGGTACGAGCGGTATCACCGCGACCGGTTCCACGAGCTTCGGCGCCGCCTCGGTCGGCGGGCCCTCCGGTCTGTCGTACTTCGGCGACGTCCTCGCCGGATAGCCGCCGAGGTCGTTCCCGGCGGATCGTGTTCGGAGCCCCGGGCGGAGCACGATGTCGAAGGCCCCCGCTGTTCGCAGCGGGGGCCTTCGCCGTTGTCCGTCTCAGTTCGTTTTCGGGATCTCCCGGAGGGCATTGCCGACTCGCTGCCGGGCCGACAGGACACCCGGCGCCCGGTCCGAGTACAGCCTGCTGTACCCCCTTTTCGGGGTGCCCACGGGAATGATCCGCGGCCCCGGGGCTGGTGTGCTGGACGCACCACACCAGCCCCATCCGAGAGGACACGCGGTGAGCGTCCAGACCACCTCAGGCATCCGAGGCGCCTTCCAACGCGCCCCGCTGACCTGGTTCTTCTTCCTCGCGTACGCACTGAGCTGGCTGGCCTGGACGCCGTACATCCTGTCGGAGAACGGGCTGGGTGTCTGGCACCACGACTTCGGCTCCGGCGGCTCGGGCCAGGTCCTGGGCGTCCTGCCGGGCGCCTACCTCGGCCCGATCTGCTCGGCCCTGCTGATCACCTCCCTGACCGAGGGCCGTCAGGGGCTGCGGAACTGGCGGGCCCGGATGACCAGGCTCGGGGTCGGCTGGCAGTGGTATCTGCTGGTGATGGTCTCGGTCCCCGCCGCGCTGACCCTCGCCTCCGTCGCACTGACGGACACCGAACCCACACTCCCGGGCGCCATGGTGTTCGCCATGTACCTGCCCGGCCTGCTGATCCAGATGATCACGACCGGCCTCGCGGAGGAGCCCGGCTGGCGCGAGTTCGCCATGCCCCGGATGCAGAACCGCTACGGCCCGCTGGTCGCGACCCTCGTCGTCGGCGTCCTGTGGGGCGCGTGGCACCTGCCGCTGTTCCTGACCGACTGGGGCGGCGGGCGGGGCCATGACCCGATGGACGTGGTGAAGTTCATGGTCACCGCGCTCGCCTTCAGCGCCGTCATGACGTGGGTGTTCAACCGCTCGGGCGAGAGCATGCCGCTGGTCATGCTGCTGCACACCAGCGTCAACAACTTCTTCTCCATGGCCTGGGCCGACATGTTCCCGAAGCTGACGGACGAGCAGGGCTCCCAGGCGTTCCTGATGGCCGCCGTCACGGCGGCGCTCATCGTGCTGGCCGCCACCCGGGGCCGTCTGGGCTTCACGGCCGAACCGTCCGTGCCGGCCACGGAGCCGGTACCGGGCGGTGTCACTCCCCCTCCGGCGGTCAGCTCTTCCCCCACCCCGTAGCCTTCGCGGCCCGGTACTGGTGACCGTGGCGCTCCGTGAGAATCTCTCGGCGCAGGGCGGCTCTGTGATTGCGTTAGGCGCGCTCCAGCGTGCGTACATTCTTCCGTGCGGTGCACCAAGGTCAGAAGCGGTCGATCCGACCGGCCCTGACACGGCCGGCCGGCCGTACCTCGTCAGCGTGGAAACGCCGACGCCTGGAAGACCGAGTGGCCGCGCCGGGAACAGCCGGTCCGGCCGACGCGGTTGCATCGATCGAGGGGCCGGTGCCGTACGGCGGGAAACACGGAGACCGCAAAGCCGTCCGCCCCGCCTGGATCCGGCCCCCAGGATCGCGGTACGCCCGCCGCGCACTCGGACCAAGACGCATCTCTACAGAAGGACTTTTCGTGACTGACCGGCCCTTGACGCTCATGGCAGTACACGCCCACCCCGACGACGAGGCCACCGGAACCGGAGGAGTCCTCGCGCGGTACGCGGCGGAAGGCATCCGCACCGTTCTCGTGACGTGTACCGACGGCGGCTGCGGTGACGGACCAGGGGGTGTCAAGCCGGGCGATCCCGGGCACGATCCGGCGGCCGTCGCCTCGATGCGCCGTCAAGAACTCAAGGAGAGCTGTGACGTCCTGAAGATCAGCGATCTGGAGATGCTGGACTATGCCGACTCCGGGATGGCGGGCTGGCCGAGCAACGACGCTCCCGGATCCTTCTGGCAGACCCCCGTGGAGGAAGGCGCCGCCCGGCTCGCGGAACTCATGCGGCACTACCGGCCCGATGTGGTCGTCACCTACGACGAGAACGGCTTCTACGGCCACCCCGACCACATCCAGGCCCACCGCATCACGATGGCGGCGCTGGAGCTGACCGCGCTGACACCGAAGGTGTACTGGACGACGATGCCCCGCTCGATGATGCAGCGGTTCGGGGAGACCATGCGCGAGTTTCAGGAGGAGGACGCCCCGGAGCCGGATCCTGCCGAGGCCGCCGCGATGGCCGAGATCGGCCTCCCCGACGACGAGATCACCACGTGGGTGGACACCACCGCGTTCAGCGGTCAGAAGTTCGACGCGCTGGCCGCGCACGCCAGTCAGGGCGAGAACATCTTCTTCCTCAAGATGGGCAAGGAGAGGTTCGGCGAGTTGATGGGCACGGAGACCTTCGTACGCGTCAAAGACACCACCGACGCGGCCGTACCGGAGAACGATCTCTTCGCCGGACTGCGCTGACCGACCTTCCGACCGGGGCCCGGGAAAGCTCATCGGCCTCAGCGGACCCACCCTCCCCGTCTCAGTCCGAGAAGCGACCGCGTCCAGGTGGACCAGTACCTGTTTCAGAAGCGACGTGAGGGGGCCGGGTCGGCACAGACCACGCGTCTGGCGGGGACGTGCTCATGGCATCTGACCGGTGCCTCCACGCTCGCCGTCCCCGGCCCCTCTCCCCCCTTCTCTCAGACAGCCGAAGCGCCGTTGTCGTCGGGTACGTTGCCGTGCAGTGCGCGTTCTTGCGTTCTTGCGTTCTTGCGTTCTTGCGCGATGCCGGGGCGCGCGTACTCGGCGACCCTCGTCGGCTTGCCTGCCGCGCCGAACTGCGGGAGTTGCTCAATCGTTCATACGTGCGCACGCCGAGGGCAACGCCCGCTCCATCCCCTTCAGATGCAGGACGTCCAGCTCATGGCCGAACGCCGACCAGGCCGCCGCGCCGTACAACCGCGGCTCGCACGACGGCGACAAGCGCACGCCCTCCGTCTCCACCAGCGTGTTGAGCAACTGCGTGGTGATGCGGTCGAGTGCCGGCCGGACCTCCTTATCGAGGTCCGGCCGCTGAGTGGGCCGCTCTTCGGGATGCGCGTCCCAGCGCGTGTACAGCCCGCGCTGCACCAGCTTGTTCGCCTCGATCTGGTCCCTGAAGACCGCGACCACCGCGTCAGGATCCAGCCCGAGCCCGACGGCCCGGGTGCCGACGTCATCGAGGATCTTCTGCTCCCGCGCGGGGTCGTCGATCGGCCGGTCGGTGCCGTACTTGGCGGCGGCCACCTTGTCGGCGATCAGCAGTCGCTCGGCGAACAGGTTGGTGAGCGGGGTGAGTCCATAAGCGGCGGAAAGCGCGGGCGCCGCGGGCGCCGCAGACTGCGGCTGGGCGACGGCGGGCATGGCACCGGCACCGGCACCGGCACCGGAGAGCAGCAGCGCGGCACACGCGGCGACCAACACGGATCGCGTACGTCGGGTTCGCACAGGGCCTGTCCTTTTCGTAGGGGATGGGCTCAACGCGTGGGCGCACATGCTCGACATGGGCCGACCCGGTGAACTTCTGCCGGGCATGGGCGAGTTGACTCTGAAGTAGGACGTTGTCCCAGTGGAGGGCGCGCCTCAGCGCAGGATGCGCCGGGCCGCGTACACCGTCACGGCGGCGGTCAGCGCGAGCAGGGCGCACAGTGCGCCGGTCGCGGCCCACTGCATGGCACCGATGTGGGAGTACGGCAGGTACTCCACCGACCAGCCGACAATTCCCGTCTCGCGCAGGCAGGCCGCGTTGTCGGCCTCCTGTGCGCACGATCCCCAGCCGTGGAGAGAGCCGTCGGCGCCGAGGTAGGAGACGTCGACCTCCAGGGCACTGTCGGGAATCAACGGGGCGTCGTCCTGGGTGAACCGTCCTCCGCCGGTGGTCTTCGTCACCGTGCTCGCGAACGACATCCGCAGGAACGACCACGCCGTCTTCAGTACCAGCAGGACACCGAAGGTGGCCACCATCGCGGGCAGCGTGCGCCGCAGCAGCAACCCGGCGGCGGCACCGATCAGCAGTCCGAGCAGAGCCAGCGCCACCGCCACCGGTCCGGTGGTGTCGAAGCCCGCGGCACTGGTGAAATCGGCGTCGATGGCGCGGTGTTCCGCCAGCGGTGACCACAGGCTCCGCATGGCGAGTCCGGTGGCGAGCGCCGCCGCGGCCGAGAACGCGGCGGCGAGGCCCAGTTTGGCCGCCACCCAGCTTCCCCTGCTCCGGGACTGAAGCCCGACGAACTTGGCGGTCCCGCTCTCCAGGTCTCCTGCGAACAGCGGAGCGCCCACGAACACCCCGATGAGCACCGGCAGACACGCCAGGGCCAGGCCGAAGAGCTCGATCCGCCTGTACGCGCTGTCGACCGTGTCGCTCTCGCCGGGTGAGGGATTGCCGGCCTCGACGGCCGCCATCGCGTCGTTGACGTTCGCGCTCAGCCACATCAGGACCGCTGTCATGGCCGCCGCGACGGCAAGCATCGTCAGTAGCGTCACCCGGTGTTGGCGCCACACCAGCCACGGCATGCCCCTCAGCCCGAACCGACGGCCCGCGTCCCGGTGCTGCCCACTGCCGCGGTCCCCGTCGGCCTGCGGGAGGGTCTGCGTCGTCGCACTCATGCCGCCACCTCCGAACCAGTGCCCGGGACATGGGAGTTCGGGCTGATCAACGGCGCGGACTCGCCCTGCCGCAGATAGGCCAGCACCACCTCTTCCAGGGTCGGCGCGCAGGACTCCCATATGTCGCTGACGGGGCCGCTGGGGCGGATCAGTGCTTTGGTGTGCTGCTTGTCGCTGTGGGTCTCGACGACCGTGTGCCGATCAAGCCCCGCGGGCAGTCCGCCCGGCCCCACCGTCACCCGGTCATGGGGCGCGGACAGCAACCGGTGAACACTGATGATCTCGTCCACGTCTCCGGCCAGCCGCAAGCCGCCCTCGGACACCAGGAGCAAGTAGTCGCACAGCGTGTCCAGTTCGGCCACCAAGTGGCTGGACATCAGCACGGTGATCCCTCTCTCCGCCACCTCTCCCAGAAGGGCGGCCACCGTCTGCTGGCGTACCAGCGGATCCAGATCGGCCAGCGGCTCGTCCAGCAGAATCAGAGCGGGCCGTTTCCCCAGGGCCACCGAGAGAGCTACCCGGGTGCGCTGGCCCCCGGAGAGCCGTCCCACCTTGGCGTCGAGCGGCACGGACCCCGAGCGCAGGAAATCCTCGGCGAGCCGCTGGTCCCACTCCGGGTTCAACTCCCGGCCGAGCCGCAGAGTCTCGGCCACGGTGAAGCGCGGGAACAGCGGCTTCTCCTGCGGGAGGAACGCGACGCGCCGGCGCGCCCATGCCCCTCCGGCGGGTTCGCCGAACACCGTCGCCTCCCCGGCCGTGGCTTGCCTCAATCCCGCCACGATCTCCAGCATCGTGGTCTTTCCCGCACCGTTCGGCCCGACAAGTCCGCACACCCGACCGGCGGGAAGCCGGAACGTCGCGTCGCGCAGCACCCAACGCCTGCCGTACCGCCGCCCCAGACCCCGCACCTCAAGCGCGGTCTGCGCGTCGTGGGCGGACTCGCCCCGTATGCCCCTGCTCACCTGTGGTCGCCCTTTCGTTCTTCCGTCTGTCGTGCTTCCGTCTGTCGTTCTTCTGTGCCGCGCCGGATGCGGGCCGCCCCCGCGCCCTCGTGCTCCTCCAGCGCCAGTTCGACCAGTTCGCGCACGTCGTCGTGGTTCAGGCCCGCCAGCAGCGCCCGCTCCGTCCAGGCGGACAGCTCCGCGTGGAGCGGCGATCCGGCTTCCGCCATGTGCCGCTCGGGGGCGCGTGTGATGAAGGTTCCGAGCCCCTGACGCAGCTCCACGATCCCTTCGCGCTCCAGCTCCCGGTACGCCTTGAGCGTCGTGTTCGGGTTCACCGCACAGGCCTCGGCCGCCTCTCGGGCGGTCGGCAACCGGTCCCCGACCTTCAACGCACCTGTTCGCAGCGCCCGCTTGGTCTGCTCGATGATCTGCTGGTAGGCCGCGACTCCCCGGCGTCTCTCTATCCGGTACTGCATCCACAACACCACCACTCTGCTAGTTGAATAGCTCAATGATGCTGAGTGAGTGATCCGGTGTCAATCGAGCCCTGGCGGGACCACGCGCCGTGTGTCATGCGGTAGTTGGCGTCGGGAGTGGTGGCGTGCCGCAACGCGGGTGCGGTGCAGGGCCGGTGAAGTGGCGGTCGTCGTCCGCCAGGTCTCCCGGACGTCGGTGACCGCGCCTGCGGGCCACCGGGGCCGTTGGGGCGGTGAACAGCGGCCGGCGGCGGCGTTCACCAGGGTCGGCGCGAACGCCTACTTGAAGACGTTTCTCGCAGGTCAGTGGCCACATCTGCCCACCTGGCCTCGTTATCACTGCCTAAGGTACGCACATGCCCGAACGCTCAAGCGAAGTGCTGCCCGAGCTCTATCCGGAGCTGGATACGCCTGGTGGCCTGAAGGAAGCGCTGGCCCGCGAGGCGGTTCGGCGCGGGCACCGTGCCGAACCGCTGGATCCCGTCGAGGGGTACGATCCCGCGGTCGCCGCATGCTGCGCACGTGGAGAGGCGCGGTTCGCTGTATACGCGACCAACGCCGACGAACGCGAGTTCCGCATCGAGATCTCCGCGGACTCCGGATGGCCTTGGGGAGCCTTCGGCAGCTCCGGCGACCTCGCGGTGGTCGACGCCATTCTGCACGCCTGGCGTGAGGGGGCATCGATCGGTCAACTGCGGCGCGAGTGGACACTGCTCGCGGCGACCCCACTGGAAGCGGCGCCGCCGGGGAGGGTCGTCTCGACCGCATGGCGGCTGACCCTGGAGCGCTCGCCGGTGATCAGGCTGGGCGATGCCGAACTGGCCGAGGCCCTGTATGCGCAGCCGGCCCTGCGCGTACTCTTCCCGTTTCCGTCGCACGGGGAGTTCAGCCTCCTCAGCAGTACAGCTGATCCCTTCTACGAGCAGGTTCCACGCGTGGTACCAAGTGGAGACGGACTGTGGAACGTGGTTCTCCTCCGCTCGCTGTGGTCGCCGCACGTTCCCTCACGTGTGCTCGGATCCCGCCTCGGCGCTCGCGAGGCCGCAGCTCTGGTGGCGGCGAACGTTCCTCCGGGTTGTGGCCCGGCCATCGAAGGAGGCTGGCCGCAACCGCCGCCCATCAAGACCCCAGTGGTCGGCGACATCGACGGCTGACGCCAACGGCCCGATCGCCGGGATGCCGGTCGCCGGCTGCAGGGCTTCCTGTTCGGGCGTGGTGGTCAGAGGCGGTGGGCTGTGACGATCCAGGCGCGTGAGTCGAAGTACACGCCGTTGTCGGTGTCATGGGCGTCGAGGGTGGCGCGTAGCCGGGTGCGTGCTTGGTCGGCCGTCGCGGCGTCGAGGTCGGTGAGCAGGTCTTGGAATTTCAGTAGACGGAGCACGTTGTCCATGGCGGTGGCGCTGTCCGGGCCGTAGTAGACGGGTTCGTGCACGTCGGTGAAGCTGACGTCCGTGAAGCCTGCCGCCGACAGGATGCCTTCCGTGACGGTCGGGTCGGCGAGTGAGAACGCGTTAGGGCCGGAGGTGGGGGGAGTGGGTGCGGCTGTTGCGGCGGTGAGACTCCGGCGGATCTCGGTCGCCCATTCATTGCGGTCGCGGTCTTGCCAGACCAGCAGCACCAGGCGTGCTTCGGGGCGCAGAGCGCGCCCGATATTGGTGAACGCGGCGACCGGGTCGGCGAAGAACATCGTTCCGAACCTGCTGATACAGAGGTCGAAATGCATGGGCGGGAAGCGGTGGACCTGGGCATCCACCTGTTGGTAGGTGACGTTGAGCGGTCCCTGTTCGTCACTGAGCTGACGGGCCCGTTCGAGCATCGGCGCGGAGATGTCGACGCCCAGCGCGCTTCCCGTGACGGCGGCGCGGGCGGCCTCGCGCGTGGTCCGGCCCGTGCCACAGCCGATGTCGAGCACGCGGTCGCGCGAGCCGACGCGGGCAGCGGCGCGGAAGTGTTCGTTGTGCAGCCGCAACTCCGCGTCGTAGTCGAACAGTTCGGCATCTCTGGTGCCGTGCTCTTCCGCGGCCGGCTCGGAGCTCGGCCGCGTCTGGGTTCCCCGCCGGTCGGACGCCACGGTCATCAGATCCTCTCTCGATACCGATTTCAACATGATCGTCGGTCTTGTGGGTGTCGATGTCTCAGGGCTCTATCGTGCCGTCGCGGAGTACGCCTCGCACTTGGTCCGGCGACACTGTTTCCGGCGGGGACTCCGCCAGGTCCCTGCGGTGTTCCTGGGCGCCGTCGATTCCCGAGCTCGGAGTGCGGGTTCAAGGCATCGATCGAGCATCTAGGCCGCTCCTCGCCAGATCGTCAGGGCGCCCTGGAGGAAGGCGATGTCCGGCATCGCGGTCGACTTCGTCGAAATCACGAACAGGGCGATGTCGCCCGAGGGGCCCTTGATGCAGATTTCGCTGCCGTTCGCCGCGCCGGCGAGCGGGAGGCGGTGGCTCTTTCCGTGCTTGAGCAGCCGACGGCACTCGTCGAGGGTGCCGCCCGGCTTGCCGTACAGCTGGAGGAACACGCTCGTGTCGCTCCTCAGTTCGCAACCGACCGACGGGCAGCCGAAACGGATGTCCCCCGTGCGGCCCTTCGCTTCCTCGTCCGGGTTCTTGAGATTCACCGAGTTCTTCGCGTCCAGCATCACCAGGGGGTACGGCTCGGGCCGCGGCTCCCGGGGCGAGGGTGCGGAAGACGGCGAAGTCCCGGCCGCCTGTTCACCGGCGCCCTGAGCCGTCTCGTCCGAGGAGTCCGACGACGACCCCCGCGGGGAAGCTGACGACTGTCCGGACGGTCCCGTGTCGGACGCCGACGAACCGCCGGGGTCCCGGAAATCACCCCAGCCCTTGCCGTCCATGCCCAGCCAGGTCAGGGCCGTTACCAGCAGCGCGCTCCCCGCCAAACCGACGGCCATGATCAGTGGGGTGCGCCGCCTGCGAGCCTTCCCCTCCGCCCGCGTCGGCGGCAGCCACCCGATCAGCGGCTGCGGCTGCGGCGGGGTGGGATCGGGCACCGGTGGCGGAACCACGACCTCCGGCCCGCTGATCTCCCGCCACACGGCCGGCGCCCCGCCCGCGTCGGCGTCCGCTCCCAACCGCTGCCGACACCACTCCACGACCTCTGCCGGAGTCGCCCGCTCCGCCGGATCGGCGGCCAGGCACCGGGCGAACAGCGGACGCAAGGGCTTGGGCAACAGGTCCAGGTCGGGTCCTGAGTGCACGATCCTGTACAGCACGTAGACACCCGGGCCATCGCCGTAGAGCGGCCTGCCCAGCGCCGCGAACGCCGCCGTCTGGGCTAGGGCGAAGACGTCGGTCGCCGCCGTCGCCTCTTCTCCGGACGCCTGCTCCGGAGCCATGTACGCGGGCGTGCCGACGGTGTGTCCCGTCGCCGTGTACGAGGTTCCGTCGGCGGCCAGTGCTATGCCGAAGTCGATGACGCGCGGCCCGTCGGCGGCCAGCAGCACGTTCGACGGCTTCAGGTCCCGGTGCACGATGCCCTCGGCATGGATGGCCTGCAACGCCTCGGCCATCCCCGCCATCAGCCACAGCACGGCGGTCACCGACAGCGGGCCGCGCCGGGCCACGGCCTCCGCGAGGGACGGGCCCGGCACGTACAACGTGGCCAGCCAGGGTGGTACGCCCTCTGCGTCGGCGTCGATCAACTCGGCGGTGTACGCCCCGCGGACCCGCTGGGCCGCCCTGATCTCCCGGCCGAACCGCCGCTGGAAGTCCGGGTCGTCCGCCAGCTCCGGCCGGACAACCTTGATCGCCACGGGCCGGCCGCCCCGGGTGTGCGAGAGGTAGACCCGGCCCATGCCGCCCGCGCCCAGCCGGGCGGCGAGCCGGTAGCCCGCCACCACGGACGGGTCGGTCGCCTGAAGTGGCTTGAAGGTATCCGTCGCATCGTTCATCGGCCCGCTCCCCCCGCTCTGACGCAGTGGCCAATGGCAGCAGCCTATGGGGCAGGATCCTGTCGCTGTGGGCAGGGTGATCAGGCCTCAATTCGCTGTGGTCGGCGGAAAATGGAATAGCTCCTACCGGGTGAATCCAGTCGTTCGGTAAGTGAGGGCAGACGTGACACGGGAAGTCCATTCTCCGTACCGGACAATCGATGGGCACGGAGCGTCCCTATGCCGAAATTCCTCATCCAAGCCACCTACACACCCGAGGGCACGAAGGGTCTGCTCGACGAAGGCGCGAGTGGGCGACGCGCCGCCGTCGATCAGGTCGTCACCGGACTCGGCGGGAAGGTCGAGGCCATGTACTTCGCCTTCGGGGAGGACGACATCGTGCTCATCATCGATTTCCCCGACCCGGTCTCCATGGCCGCCGTCAGTCTCACCGTCAAGGCCAGCGGCGCCCTCCGTACCCGGGCGACCCCACTCCTCACCATCGCAGACATCGACGAGGCGGCCCGCCGACAGGTGAACTTCCGCGCCCCCGGCCCGTAAAGCGAGGCGGTCAGCCCAATCGGCTTCGGAGCTCTCCCGGACTTGTCGTCCGGATTCCCGCGACAGTCCTCGACGGCCTGCGTGACACTGTCCGGGTGATCACCGATCGGACGCTCGCGTCATCCGAGGACATGCACAGCTATCTCGTGGACGAACTGAACCTCGCGCTCCGCAGGGTGGGCATGTACGGCAAGCTGGACATGAGCATGTGGTTCCTGATCGGCCACCTCCTCGTCCTGGAGCAGAGGTTCGAGGTGTGGGAGGAGCAGCGGGATCGCTGGAGGCGGCGGGGGCTGTGGAGTTCGACGGGGGTCGAGGGGGCGTTCGCTTCCTACTTTCCGTCCGAGCACAGCCTCGGCGCGTCCTCCGTCTACGCCGAGTTCGCCCGCGCGGAAGGCTGGTTGAAGCCCGACCGTGTGCTGGACGCTCAGACATACGCCGTACTGCGTGACGAAGTCGGCCCGTGGGCCGAGCACGACCGGTCGTGGGCGGACGTGACCGCGGCCTTCGGCCCACCGTCGATCCAGATCGGGGGCAACAATCCGCGCTACGGCAAGACGCTCGGCTACCTGACCGACGATCTCGCCCAGCCGATGGTGGCCTTCCACCTGTGGAACGGCACCGACCCCGGACTCCAGGACCGGCCGGGCCACGAGGAACCGCTGCTGCTCGCCGTGCGATGCGGCGACGGCGACGGCGACGGCGACTTCGCCGACAGCCTCACCTTCACTCCACAGGGCCGTGACCGTCGTTCAGGCGCTCAATGATCTGACGTACTCGCACAAGTAAGCAGCGAGTTCGTTCGGTTGAAGTTCCAGCGCTGCCAAGGCCGATGCGTCCAGGGCGACTCGGACCGGCGAGAAGTCGCCTACATCGGGATCAACCATCTCAGGGCCGTTGCGGCGGTCCGGATCCATGTCCAACACGTCGGCACGGAAGTAGTGCTGTACGACGGTGACTCTCTCGCCTGGTTCGGTCAGCGTCAGGAACTCGGTGACAGGTCCGATCGTGGCACCGATCTCCTCCATCACCTCGCGGCGTAGGGCGGCTTCAAGATCCGCGTCGTCCGGTTCGACGCCTCCGCCGACGGTCGTGAAGTATGAAGAGCCACCTGGCCATCCCCGACGCAGAAATACCAGGTGATCGCCATCGAGCAGAACCGCGCGGACGTTGCGCCGGGTCTTCATGCTCGCGAAGATAGCTCGTTCGATCTCGCGAGGAACGCTCATTGCCCGCTTGGTACCGGAGGGATTCGGGCGCCGAGCTGTAGCGCACCGATGAGTTTCCCGCGGCGCGCCGGTCTGTACGCGTGAGACCGACTCACGGAAGGCTGGCGCCATGCGGAAACTGATGTACGGCATGAACGTGTCCCTGGACGGCTACATCGCCGCGCCCGGCGACGACATCGGCTGGGGCGGACCGCCGAGCGACGAGCTGTTCCAGTTCTGGTCCGACCAGTTGCCGGCGACCGACGTGACGCTGTACGGGCGCAAGCTGTGGCAGACGATGAGCTCTCACTGGCCGACCGGCGACCAGCAGCCGGGCGCCACCCCGGCGGAGATCGAGTTCGCGCGCCGCTGGCGGGACATGTCGAAGGTGGTGTTCTCCTCGACGATCGACAAGGTCGACTGGAACACCCGCCTGGTCACCGGTGACGCGGTCGCCGAGATCACCCGGCTCAAGGCCGAGGACGGCGGCCCGATGGACATCGGTGGCGCGACGCTCGCCGGGGCGGCCATGCGGGCCGGGCTGATCGACGAGTACATGCTGGCCACCGTGCCGGTCCTGGTGGGCGGCGGCACGCCGTTCTTCACCGCGCTGGACAGCTGGGTGAACCTGAACCTGGTTGAGACGCGGACGTTTCCCGGCGGCGTGGTCCTGAGCAGGTACGAGACGAGGCGCTGAGCGCGGGCGCCGGCGGCATGGGTGTGGTTCCTCCCGTGCCGCGCGGCGCCCTCGCGATGTCAGGCGGCGCGCTTCACGTGGCGGACCAGCCACATCAGCAGGGTGTCCAGGTCGGCGGCGGCCGAGAGGACCCGGTCGACCGCCTCGGGGGTGTGCAGCCACTCCTCGCAGCCGAGGGGACGGGCGGCGATCAGCGAACGGTGGCGCAGCAGGTTCGTACGGGGGTGGTCCGGCGGATAGCCGCGCGGGGGGCGTTTCATCACGTCCCCGGAGATGTCGTAGCCCTTCCTCCGCACGTCATCGACGATGGCGGACAGTTCGCGGCCGCTCCCCTCGGAGGCCACGGCTTTGCGGAACATGTCCACCTGGCCGGGATCGGGGTACCACCAGGCGCCCTGGATCCGCAGGCCGTCCAGGGAGAACCGCAGACCGATCTCGATCTTGCGGCCGAGCCGGATCACCGCGCCCTGGTGCTGCCACCACCAGGAGTCGGTGCGGTAGTGCCAGACGGAGAAGTCCTCGTACCGGGGGTCGGTGTCCGCGACCTCGTTGAGAAGGGCGATCATCGGCTGCCGGACCAGGCGTTCGCGGTCCGCGCGGCAGCGCTCGCGGGTCGCGTGGGCCGGTTCGCCCTGGAGCTGCCACAACACGTCCATGGCCTGCTCCGGCCAGCCGGTGAACTGTCCTGGCATGCGCGGATGGTAGCTCACTCATGATCCGCGCGCGGAGAGTGAGACGGGCGTCGCGGCGCGTGTGCCCACTGCTTCTGGGACTACCGGCCCAAATGACGGATGGGTGTTCAGGCTTGCACCCGTCATCGGCGGGCGGACCCGCTCACCGGACCGGGAAGCCGAACGAGTATCCCTGTTCGCGCAGCCAGGGCAGCACCTCGCGCAGAGCTGCCACCGTCTGGGAGCGGTCGCCTCCCGCGTCGTGGAAGAGGACTGTCGGGCCGTTGGGGATCTCCCTCTTGACGGTGGCGACCATCGTGTCCGCGCCGGGGCGTTCGAAGTCCTTGGAGTCGACGTTCCAGCCCAGCGGCCGCATCCCCCGGGACGCGGCGAGTTCCCGGCTGTACGGGGTGAAAGCACCACCAGGAGCACGGTAGTACTCCGGCCGGACGCCACCTGAGGCCTTGGTGATCATGCGTTCGGCGTCCAGGATCTGCTTGGACTGGTACGCCTCGGACTTGGTGTCCATGGTGGTGTCGTGCGAGACCGTGTGGTTGCACAGTCGGTGCCCGGCCGCCACGACGTCCTTGACCAGGTCCGGGTGCGCCTGGGCCTGTGTGCCCACCATGCAGAACGTGGCCTTCGTACCGCTGTCCTTGAGCAGTTGCAGCACCTGGGGCGTCCAGACCGGGTCCGGTCCGTCGTCGATGGTGATGTTGACGCCCTGGGGGCCGCGGTCCGAGGCGTGCGCGATGTCCGCCGCGACCTTGGCCACTTTCCGGTCCTCGCTCGGGTCGTCCGGCACCGAGACGGGTGCCTGCGCCTGCCGCCCTCCCGTGGGGTTGGCCTGCGCGCTCCACATCGAGGTGGCCGCGGCCACCGCCGTCACCCCGAGCGCCGCCGCGAGAAGCCGGCCGTGCCATCCCCTTCCCTTGTGCCTTGCCATGTCCGCCCACCCCTTCGCTGTCTCCGCCGATGCCGTGCACCCATGGAGACATGCGAACGCCCCTGCAAGATCCCTCTGTTACCGATCACGGACGAATCCGCAGGGGGCCGGCGACAAACGCGGGAGTTCCGGGACCCCCCGAGGGCGGCAGACGCTGTGGGGGGGGCGGAGGGGTGGGGGGATACTTTTACACGCTCAGGGGGACCGAGTGGATCTCGTCGGCCTTGTGGCCCGTTCGGCCGTGGATGCGTTGGACCGCTTCGGCCGAGGGGGCGTTGGAGAGGCAGTAGACCGTGCCGGACTGCGGGTCGGCCCAGACCCTCTCGAAGTGGACGCCTTCTTCTGTCTCGATGGCGACGTCGGCCGAATGGGCCTGCCTCAACTGGTCCGCGGTGATGCCCTTCATACCGTGGTGGACGTCCATGAACTGGGTCATGCCGTCGCACCTCCTTCCTGCGTTCACGCCCCGGCGTCCAGAATTGCGACGTGCCCTTGCCGGAGGCGCCACTTCCATCGTGCGCTTGTACGGCCGTGGGGGCGAATTCTGGCCGACAGGTACCCGGACCGGCCACGCAGAGGATTCACCCGGTGCCCGATCGTGTCCGGGCTCCGGCCGCCTCCAGGGACGTCACGTCCTGCTTCCCGGCGGGTCGGTGCGATCCGCGAAGGTGCCCTCCAGCATGCCGGTGGCCTGACCGACTTCGATCAGGTAGCCGTCCGGGTCCCTGATGTAGCAGCGGAGTTCGGCCTTGCGGTCGAGCGGCTCCGTGAGGAATCGCGCGCCCTTGGCGACCGCCTGCTCGTAGAAGGCCGCGATGTCGGCGACGCGCACGTTGAGGAAGGAGGACACGGGGTCACCGGGTTCGGGGGCGGTGAGGACGACGTCGGGCTTGTCGGGTGTGGGGCCGCCGCCCGGGTTCATGATGATCCAGCCGTTGGCGATCTTCACGATGCAGGGGTTCTCCTCCAGCACCACCTGCCCGCCGAACACGTCGGCGTAGAAGCGACGGGAGATCGCGACGTCCCGCACGGTCAGGAAGTGGGTCAGCACCAGGCCCTGCGCGGGCGTCGGCCAGTCGTCACGGGGAGTCATGAGAGTCGTCCTTCCGCTCGGGTGCGTTGTCCGCTCGGCCGCGGTTCCTCCGCCCCAGCTCGAACGCTGTTCCTCTGGCCCGGTTGCTCGGCCGTTGCTCTGCCGCGGACGCTCACCGGTCCGTCCAGCGCTCCGGGTCCGTCTCCAGTGACGCCCGGTCCCAGCCGGCCCCGTCCGCGGCTGCCACGTACGTGCTGCGCAGGAAGCCGGCGAGTGCGCGGTCCGGGTCGTCGGCGGTGCGTACCGCCTCGTACGGGAGCAGGAACTGCCCGTTCTGCCTGCTGTAGAAGGCATCCGACGGGGTGACCGGGCTGTCGGCGAACCCGGCCGGCTCGGGGTAGGCGTACGAGTAGAAGGCCCCTTCGTCCCCGCCGCCGGGCCAGAACCCGCAACTGCTCAGCTCGTGCGAGTAGCCCTCCACCATGACCCAGTCACCGCAGTTCGGGGCGCCTCCGGGATGGGTGGGGGCGCCGCGTCCGGAGAAGCGGGTGCACGCCAGGTCCATGGCACCCCAGAAGAAGTGCACCGGGCTCACCTTGCCAACGAACTGTCCACGGAATTCGCCCAACGCACGGTTGGCCTGGAGGAGTTGGCGCCAGAACAGATGCGCCGCACGCGGGTCGTAGGTGTGGTGCTGGTAGTCCTTGGAGAACGGGACCGCCGGCTCGACCTCGTTCGGATGGTCCTGGATGGTCGTGGGTACGCCCAACTCATCCAGCGCCTGCCCGACAAGGGCGTGGAAGTCGGCCACCGGCATGGACTTCAGGGGGATGGCGCGGGAACCGCCGTCGCTGGTGCGCAGACGCAGCGTGTGGTCGACGAAGTCGAACTCGATGTCGAAGGCTCCGACGCCGTAGGGAACGGCGGAGGTGGTCAGCCCTCGGGGAGTCACGTAAAGGGCCACCTGCCACCAGTGGTTGAGCAGCGGGGCGTGTGCCAGCCGGACCTTGCCCACGATCTGGACCCACATGTGCAGCGTTTCGCGGGTCTCGGCCCAATCGTCGACGCGCAACCGCGGCCACGCCGAACGGGTGCGGGAGGTTTCCGTGGTTCCCATGATCGTGGTCCTCTGCTCGGCAGCGTCGGACAACTCCCCGCGTACGCCGTCGGCTCAAGCCGGGGCCGTTCGCCGCGGCGGCACCCCCGTCTCGTCCACCTTGCGCAGCCTTCCGCTCCCCCGCAACTCCGGCGGGGTGGGGGGCGTGCGGGCCGTCGTTGTGCACCGCCCTCACCGTCACCGCCGCACTCGCACGCGGGCCTGCTGAGGACCGCGTGTGAGGAAAGGATCGTCGCGTCGATGAGGCAGTACAGGCACCCGGAATCCCGCGCCGTTCACGCGAAAACGCTCGGCTGGGGTTCCCCAGCCGAGCGTCTGGTCGAGCCGGCGGCAGCTTGCGCTGCCGGCGTGGGTTCTAGCCTGGTGTCAGGTCAGATCGTCGGGGTGTCATCGACGACCTCCTTGTGCGGTTCGACGATGAACTTCCAGCCTTCGCTGGGCTCCAGGAATCGCACTCGGGTCGGGTAGATGTCCAGGGCGCGGCGGTCGCGCTGGCTGCTCGCGTTCTTGCGGCCGCGGGCCGGCTCCTCGAACAGGTCGACCTTGACGTCCGGTACCGCGACGACTTCTTCGTTCCAGCGCTGGACGATTCCCGCGCCGAAGGCGTCCCGGGCGGCGGCGTAGAGCGAATCCAGGGATTCCAGGTTTCCGTTGGGCACGAAGAGGGCGAGATTCAGGAGGACGCCGGCGCCCTGGAGGACCTCGATTTCCTCCCCCGCCTTGTCGGCAATCCAGATGCCGCGCTCTTCGGCATTGTCCGGGAGGACGTGGATTTCCTGGCCGAAGGCCGTCCTCGCGGTGAAGGACCCTCCCTCGAAATTCTTACCCGGCTCCGTGAGGAAAGCCGGGGCGTAGCAGTCGAGAGGAAGGCCATCCATCTCTGCCGAGACGAAGATGCCGTCCTGGAGGCCCAACTCCGAAACTTCTTCGGCCGTAAGACGTCGAGCCGTAACCTTCTCGGTATTCACGCCATTCCCCTTTTTTCGTGGCGTCCTGTGAATTCAATAAGACTCTATCACGAGAACGGTCAACCAGTTCCCGTTACCGGGCACTTGAGGGTCGCGACAGCGCTGGTCAGCCCTCGGTGGGTAATTTATTCCGGTAGCCCGATTCGGCGGAGTTCTCTGTTACTAATTCAGTCGGGAAGTGAAATTGGAACGGACTTAGTCGAATGCCCACGGACAGGTCGGGGACCGGTCAGGGTGGGGTGTCGCCGCGTCGTGCGGTCGTGTCGAGGAGTTCCGGCAGGTCCTTGAGGCGGTCGAGGCCCTTGACCGCGCGGGCCATGCGGTGGTTGGCGGCCAACCGGTCGCGGTGGCGGTGCAGGAAGGCCCAGTAGCCGGCGGTGTAGGGGCAGGCGCGGTCGCCGGTACGGTCGGTGGGGCGGTAGGCGCAGGGGCCGCAGAGATCGCTCATCCTGTGGATGTAGGCGCCGCCGGAGGTGTAGGGCTTGGTGGTCATGAGGCCGCCGTCGGCGTACTGGGACATGCCGACGACGTTGGGGAGCATCACCCAGTCGTAGCCGTCGACGAAGCAGCGGTGGAACCAGTCGGTGACGGCCGCCGGGTCCCAGCCGTCCTGGAGGGCGCGGCTGCCGAGCACCATCAGGCGGGGGATGTGGTGGGTCCAGCCGGTGTCCCGCACCTGGGCGAGCACGGTGGACAGGCAGTTGGCGGTGACCGCGTCGGCGTCCAGGTCGAGGAACCAGTCCGGCAACGGGGTGTTGTGGCGCAGCGCGTTGCGGTGGCGGTAGTCCTCGCCGAAGTGCCAGTAGAGATGCCAGACGTACTCGCGCCAGCCGGCGATCTGCCGTACGAAACCCTCGACGCTGTTGAGGGGCGCGTCGCCGGCGCGGTAGGCCCGCTCGGCGCGTTCCACGCATTCGGCCGGATCGAGGAGCCCGAGGTTCAGGGGCGCGGACAGCAGGCTGTGGCTCATCACGGGGTCGGCCGCGAGCATGGCGTCCTCGTGGCTGCCGAAGTCCGGCAGCCGGTGAGTGACGAAGTGCCGCAGCGCGGACAGCGCTTCGCGCCGGGTGGCGGGGAAGCGCCTGGGGCCGTCGCGGCCCACGAAGGAGACGGCGCCGTCGCGTTCCCAGCGGTCGAGGTCGTGGCGGACCTCCTCGTCGATGGCGTCCTCGCGCGGTCGCCAGGGGCCCCTGACGTCGAGCGTCTCCTGCCCGCGCGGCGGGGGTTCTCGGTTGTCGTGGTCGAGATTCCACCGCCCGCCGGCGGGCTCGTCGCCGTCCATGAGCAGGTCGTGCTGTCCGCGCATCCAGCGGTAGAAGCCTTCCAGCCGCAGAGCTTGTCCGCCGCCGCGCCCGGCCCACCCCGCGAAGTCGTCATGGCTCACCATGAAGCCCTTCGCCGGCAGGACCTCAACGCCCTTGAGCGCGTGGACGAAGTCCAGCGCCCGGCGCGAGGTTGGGTGACAGACAGTCAGCCGGTCACCCGCGTCCCCGTCATGAGCGGCCGGCCGGCGGGACGACCGGGAGGACGGGTGGCCGAGGGCCTTCTCCAGGCCCTCGGCGTACGTCTCGGCCTGGACATACGTGACCCGGTCCCCGAGTTCGGCGGCACGGTGCCGCATCGCCGAGAGCACCAGATGGGCTTTGGCCCGGTGGAAACGGCGCCGGCGCAGCACCGACCGCGACTCGATCATGATCACCGGTGCCCGGGCGTCGGGGCCGCCGTGACGTGGATTGACGAAATGCGGACCGAGTTGGTCCCCGAACAGCCAGTGGGGGCGTGGCGCCATGGGTTTCGCCTCTCGCAGTCGCTGCCCCGCGCGGGGACAGGACCTTGGTGCCGGAGAGGTGGCCCACGCACTGGGGCGGTGCTCGCGGGGATCACCGGATCTCCCGCCCGACCGATGCTGTCAGCCTCCACCCGCACCCGTACGCCGACACTCCGTCGGACCCTCGCGGCGTCCCCGCCCGCCCCCGGCCGTCGGCTCGGAGCGGAGTCAGCGATTCAGTGAGCTGAGGTAGGACGCGAACTTCTCCAGGCCGTCGATGTTCCGGGGGCCGCTGATCCCCTCGTTGTAGTCGAGGACGAAGAACTGGTTCTTCCGCACGGCCGGAAGTTCGCTGGTGCGAGGTGACTTCCTCAGGAAGTCGATCTTCTCCTTCGCCGGCTGGTCGCCGTAGTCGAGGATGATGATCACCTCGGGTGCCGCCCGTGTGACGGCTTCCCAGTTCACCTGGGTCCAGCGCTCGTCGAGGCCGTCGAAGATGTTCCGGGCCCCGGCGGTCTTGATGATGTCGTTGGGCGGGACCTGACTGCCGGCCGTGAACGGCTGGTCCGTGCCGGAGTCGTAGAGGAACACCGGCAGGGGGTCGGTCTTCGGCGCGGCAGCACTGACCTTGTTCACGCGCTCTTTGAGGGCGTCGACGACCTCGGTCGCCCTGTCCTCCACGCGGAAGATGCTGCCGAGCCGTTCGAGGTCGGTGTAGAGGCCGTCGAAGGGGGCCGTCTTCTCAGGAAAGCCGGGGTAGTTGTAGCAGCTCTCGGTGTGCATGAAGCTCTGGATGCCGAGTCTGTCGAGGATCTCGGGTGTGATGCCGCGCCGGTCGCTGAAGCCGGAGTTCCAGCCGGCGACGACGAAGTCCGACTTGTGGGAGACGACGAGTTCCTTGTTGAGCAGGTCGTCGCTGAGCATCTTGACCTTGTCGTACTCGGCGGCCCAAGGGGATTCGCTCACCGGCGGGTTGGCCGGGGGCATGACGTAACCGAGTACGTGGTCGGTGAGGCCGAGGCTGAACAGCTTGTCGGCGCTGCCGCCTTCGTAGGCGACGGCCTTCTTCGGGACGGTGTACGGGACGGCTTCGCCGCACCGGCGCACCTTGACCTCGGCGTCGGCCTTGGTGTCGGTCTCGATGTCGGCGCCGCAGCCGCTCAGCAGGACGGCGAAGGTCAGGGCCGAGCCCAGCAGGGCGGGGCGGCGTAGCGCGGGACGTGGGGACATGGGTCTCTCTCTGTTCATGAGTGCCGTTGATGAGTTCTGTTGACGGGCGCTGTTCATGGGCACTGTTCAGGGGCGAGTTGGGAGTACGTACAGCAGTTGGGGATCGCCGGTGTGCGGGTGGCGTACGACATCGGCCCGGACGCCGAACACCTCCCGCAGGAGTTCGGCGGTGAGGACCTCCTCGGGGGTGCCCGAGGCGACGAGGCGCCCTTGGGAGAGGACGGCGAGCCGGTCGCAGGCGGCTGCCGCGAGGTTGAGGTCGTGCAGGACGACCAGGACGGTCAGGCCCGATCCGCGCAGCAGGGAGAGCAGTTCGATCTGGTGGCGGATGTCGAGATGGTTGGTGGGCTCGTCCAGGACCAGGATCCTGGGCTCCTGGACCAGGGCGCGGGCCACCAGGACGCGCTGGCGTTCGCCGCCGGAGAGGGTCAGGATCCCGCGATGGGCGAGATGGCCGATGTCGAGGCGGGCCATGGTGCCGGTCACCAGGTCCCGTTCCCGTTCGCTCAGGTTCTGGTTGCCGCGCAGATGCGGGGCCCGGCCCAGCGCGACGACCTCCTCGACGGTGAAGTCGAGGTCGACGGAGCTGTCCTGGGTCATGGCGGCGAGGGCCCGCGCGCTCTCCCGCAAGGTCAGCGAGGAGAGGTCGCGCCGGTCGACGAGCACCGTTCCGCCGGTGGGTCTCAGCGCGCGGTAGACGCATCGCAGAGCGGTGGACTTGCCGCTGCCGTTGGGGCCGACGAGACCGATCACCTGGCCGGTGCCGACGTGCAGTGACAGGTCCCGCACCAGGGTCCTGCCGTCGAGCGCGAACGTCACGCCGTCGAGGGAGAGTTCCATGTCAGCGGCCTCCGAAGAGGTAGCTCTTGCGGCGCATCAGGGTGATGAAGACCGGTACTCCGACGAGCGCGGTGATGACGCCGAGCGGCAGTTCGCGCGGGGCGGCGAGGGCGCGGGCGATCAGGTCGGCCCACACCATGAAGACCGCCCCGGCCAGGGGCGCGAGAGCCAGGACCCGTGCGTGTCCGGCGCCGGCCACCAGGCGTACGAGGTGGGGCATGACCAGTCCGACGAAGCTGATCGCGCCGCTGACGGCGACCATGACCCCGGTCAGCAGGGAGGCGAGGACGAGCAGGAACCGCCGGTGCCGGTCGGGGCTGATGCCGAGGCTGACCGCGGTCTCGTCGCCGAGTGCCAGGACGTCCAGGGAACGGCTCTGCCGGTGCAGCACCGCGATGCCGAGCAGGACGGTCACGGTCACGACCGGCAGGGCGGCCCAGCTCGCCGCGCCGAAGCTGCCCATCGTCCAGTACAGGACGGTGCTGGTCGCCTCGCCGTTCGGCGCGAGGTAGATGATCACGCTCATCACGGCCTGGAGTCCGAACGAGACGCAGACGCCGGTCAGTACGAGCCGCAGCGGTGACAGGGCGCCGCCGCGCGAGGAGGCGACGTACACGAGGAGGGAGGCGAACAGCGCGCCCGCGAACGCCCCGGTCGACACCGCGTGGAGACCCAGCCCGGCGAGCCCCCCGGTGACCGTGACACCGACGGCGCCGACGGAGGCTCCGGAGGAGACGCCGAGGACGAACGGGTCGGCGAGCGCGTTGCGGACCATCGCCTGGACGGCGACACCGACGGCGCTCAGCCCGGCGCCCACCAGGGCGGCGAGCAGTACGCGCGGGGTGCGGATCTCCCAGATGATCTGGTACGTCGTGATGTCGGCCGCCTCCACGCGGCCTCCGGCGAGCGCCGCCCACAGGAAGCGAGCGGTGTCGGCGGGCGGGACCGGCGCCGGGCCCAGGCTGATGGCGAGGAGTACGGAGCCCGACAGCAGTACGGCGAGGGCCGCGCACATGGCCGCGACGGCCGCCGGACGGTGGAGCCGCCCCGCGACGGCGGCGGGCTTCTCGGGAGTCGGAGTCGCGGGGGCCGGGATCGCGGAAGTGCCCGCCTCCGGGACTTCCACCGGCGTGAACGTGTCTGTGGGTACGGGAGTTGGCGTGGTGTGACGGGGTGTCAACGGGTCCGCCGTTCACGCGTGGCCACGGGCGCGGGGGCAGGCGCGCGGTTCCAGTTCATCCGGGACCAGGGGTGGGCGAGATCGTCGAGCGTGGACACGGTGCGCGGGGCGAGAGCGTCGGCCGGCTGCGCCGTGCGGTGGCGGGCGAAGACCGAGTCGGTGTAGCGGTGGCCGGTGTCGGCGGCGATGAAGAGGAAGGTCCGGCCCGGATCGCGGTCCCGCTCCCACCGGGCGGTGAGGTAGGCGGCCCCGGTGGAGAGTCCGGCGAAGACGGCGTGTCGGCGCAGCAGGTCGACGCTGCCGGCGAGGGCGGTGCCGAAGCCCAGCCAGTGCAGGGTGTCGTACAGGGTGTGGTCGACATTGGCGAAGGGGATGGAACTGCCGATTCCGGCGATGATGATGTCGCGGTCGGGCACGTGCTCGCTGCCGAAGGTGACGCTGCCGAACGGCTGCACGCCGATGAGGCCGACGCCGGGTGAGTGTTCGCGCAGCCTGCGGGCGAGTGCCCCGGTCGAGGCGCCGGATCCGACTCCGCCGACCACGGTGAGCGGGCCGGTGCCGGTCTCCTCGTGGACACGGTCGGCGACGGCCCGGTAGCCGAGGTAGTGGATGTCGTCGTGGTACTGGCGCATCCAGTGGTAATCGGGGTGCCGGGCGAGGATCTCGTGAATGCGGGCGACCCGGCGCTTCTGGTCGAGCTTCAGGTCGTCGCTGGGGTCCATCTGCTCGAACTCCGCGCCGAGCACGGCGAGTTGCGTGCGCAGGGTGTGGTCAACGGTCGTGGAGCCGACGATGTGGCAGCGCATGCCGTAGCGATGGCAGGCCAGGGCGAGTGCGTACGCGTAGATGCCGCTGGAGCTGTCCAGCAGGGTGTCGCCGGGCCGTACGGCGCCGGTGTCGAGCAGGTGCCGTACCGCCGCCGTGGCGGAGACCGCCTTCATGGACTCAAAGCGCAGACAGATGAGCCCTTCGTCCAGGCGTATCAGGTCGGGCCGTCCGATCGCGTCGGCGATGTGCTCGTCCATGGCGGGACTCCTCGCTGGTCGTGAACGACGTGAAAGGTGTGCGGGGTGTGCGGGGTTCGGCCGGCTCGGCCGGCTCGGCCGGCGTACGGGTCGTGAAAGTCCGGGTCACGGGAATGCCGTCGCGGTCCAGGGCGGCAGCGCAGCGGCGGAGGCGGGCCGCCAGGTCCGTGGCCGCGGGGTCGAAGAGCAGCCCGGCCACGCTGCCGCTGTGCGCGATCTGCACGCCCACCGCCCCCGTCCGCTCGGCGACACGCGTCAGGCGGTCGAACTCCGGGTGGCGCAGCACCCGTTGGGCGCGCCGGGCGCTCTCGGTACTGACGTGCCCCAGCAGCCGGGTGTCGCCTTCGGCGACCGCCCGCCGCAGCAATGAGCGCAGCCGCTCGTAGGCGCGCACGTCGTCGTCGCCGCGGGCGGGGGCCGGGAGGGACAGGGTGTCCACGGGCCGCCCCGCGCCCAGGGCGCAGCCGACCACCACGGCGGGCGGCAGCGCGTCGCCGAGGACTTCGAGGACCCGGCCCTCGCGCTGTGCGAACAGCAGTGGCCGGCCGTCGAGCATCAGCGGGTCGGACGCCCGCTCGGCCCGTACCGCGATACGGGCGACGGTCCGCGACGGCAGCCGCAGGCCGCAGGCGTCGGCGACCGCGCGTACCGCGGCGATGACATCGCTGCTGGACGACCCCATGCCCAGTCCCAGCGGGACATCGCCGCTGAGCCGCAACTCCACCCCACCGAAGGCGACTTGGGGGCGACGGGCGCGGCATTCCCGCAGGGCGAGGGTCGCGGCGCGCAGCGCCTTCGTCCGGTCGGGCGGGTCGACCGAGTGGCTTCCGGGCGGGGTGCCCGGTCGCAGTACGGCCTCGGCGCGGGTGCCGAGACCGGTCAGCGGCAGGGTGACCAGAGCGGCGCACCGTCGGCCGCGTCCGTCGAGGAAGACGCCTTGCAGGATCTCGCCGTGGTGGCAACTGGCGTACCCCGTACCGGAGATGACGGACGCGCCAGACGTACCGGATGCACCGGGCGTACCGGGCCCGCCCGGCGTGCCGGACCCGGTGCCGCCCGCTCCGGCCGTCACGCGCCGCCCCCGGCAGGCGCGCGGTAGCGGTACAGCGTCGTCGGCTCCGCGCTGAACTGGGAGAACGGGAACGGCTCGGCGGACAGGGCGCTCACGCCCGATCCCAGAAAGGCCCGTGCCACCGCGCTGCCCGTCTGGGCGTAGACGATCAGCGGCACCGCGCGTTCGCGGCAACGGGCGAGGACGGTGTCGAACGAGCCGTTGCTGAGGGTCATTCCGGTGGCGATGACGGCGTCGGAGTCGCCCAGCACCGTCTCCGCGCTGTCGCTCACGGGGTCTCCCCACTGGGTCGTACGCAGATTGAAGTCGCAGAGCAGCGGGCTTCCGCCGCGCTCGCGGATCGCGGCGACCAGCGGGTTGACCACGCCGATGAGCCCGACCTTCGCACCGGGCGCGATGTCCAGCAGACCGGCCACGGCCGCGTCACGGGCCTTCGCCCGGGTCTCCGGGGTCCCGGCGGGCAGGGCCACCCGCTCGGCGCGCTCCGTCCGGGAGTGCGGCTCGGCCTCGGTGAGGTACGCGTCGAGGGCGGCGATCCGGATCGGCCGGGGAGCCTCCCGCAGCAGTACGTCCAGGGGCATCCCGGACGCCTCCCGGCAGACGGCGGGGTCGACTTCACCGGCTTCGAAGGCGCAGGCTCCGAAGGATCCGCCGAGCCTGATGAGTACGTACTGGTTGAGGTAGGTGGTGTCGCCGCCGGCGAGGCGTGTGCCGTGGTGGACCCAGAACGCGCTGGTGGCCGTGAGTCCGGCCGGGTCCGGGCCATGCGCTCCCGCCAGGACGTCGGACATCAGACCGTCGACGGTGCGGGGGCGGGCCGGACGGGCGGCGGCGGAAGTACGCGCGGTCATGACCGGGCTCCCCGGGTCAGCCGGAACAGGAAGGTCAGGACGCCGTCCTGCCAGTCGTGCAGATGGTCGATCTCCGCGGTGAACCCCTGTTCCAGGGCGTCGCGCACGATCGTGCGCAGGTCGGCGGTGTTGGAGGCGACGAGGTAGATCTCACCGCCGTCGGCGAGCAGATCCCGTTCGCGGATCCGGGTGAAGAACCGCGCCACGAGGGGTGCGCCCGCACAGACGTTGCGCACGACGGCCGGGTCGTCGCTGACCCGCTGGCTGACCGCGGGCGGGTTGAACGTGATGACGTCCAGCCGCACATCCGGCGCCAGGCCGTCGAACATGTCGCCCACCACGGGGACGAAGTCGGTGCCCTCGCGGGCGCCGACGAGCCGCCGGTAGTGGCGGGCGGCGGTCTCCACGCTCTCGGCGTGGATGTCCATCGCGTAGATCTCGCGGGCCCCGCGGACACCTGCGGCGACGGCCTCGACCCCCAACCCGGCGCCCATGGCGCCGTATCGGCGGCCGCGTACCTCGATCCGGCCGTCGAGCAGCCGCTCGTGGATCATCCTGCTGGTCGCGCCCGGCAGGAAGACGCCCCGTGGTGCCTCGAAGTCCCAGCCCTCCCAGGTGTAGGCGCGGGTGGTGTGCGGATCGGCCTTCGGCCGGTTGAGCGCGATGATCCGCGCCGCGGGGAGAGGCGGTGGGAGCTGTTCCAGCAGAGCGGGTCCGGTCGCTGTCGGGTCCATCAGGTCCTCCGGTGCGAGAGGGGACAGATATGGCCGTGCCCCTGGCAGGGAGGAGCGAGCCAGACCGAACTATAACGATAATCATTTTCATCTTGCTACCCTTGAGCAGCCGCGGGCGGCCACGCCGTTCCGTACTCCGCCGCCGTCCCACACGTCACGACGCCCCGTCCCACGGGCACTTGACGGTGGCGGAGCCGTATCAGCCGGCCCCCGATGTCAGGAGCGTCACACCGTGCCGACCGCACCCCGCACGACAGAAATCGCCAAGTCCGCCCCGCCGCCCGCGCGTTCGGTGCTGCGGGACACCGCCTTCCTGCGGCTGTGGTCGGGCGCCACCGCGTCGGGGCTCGCCACCTGGGCCCTGCCGTTCGTGCTCGGCCTCGCAGTGCTCGACCGGACGCTGTCCCCCGCCGCGCTCGGCCTGCTCCTGGCCGCCCGCACCGTCGGATTCCTCGCGGCGGTCCCCGTGGGCGGGGTGCTGGCGGACCGGCACTCCCGGCGCGGAGTCGTCCTGTGGTCAGGAATGGCGGCCGCGGCCTCCGCACCACTGCTGGCCGCCGGACTGGGGCGCTCGCTTTCCCTGATGGCGCTCGCCGCCGCACTCGCCGGGGCCGGGCAGGGCGCCTGCCGGCCCGCGTTCCAGGCGCTCACGGCGGAAGTCGTCGACACCGGGCGCAGGCAGCAGGCCAACGCGGCCATGACGCTCTCCGTCCGCGTCAGCACCCTCGCGGGGCCGGCCCTCACCGCGCTGCTCGCGGTCGCCCTCGGCACCGGGA
Organism: Streptomyces sp. NPDC060366; assembly: GCF_042725135.1. Taxonomy (NCBI): domain Bacteria; kingdom Bacillati; phylum Actinomycetota; class Actinomycetes; order Kitasatosporales; family Streptomycetaceae; genus Streptomyces; species Streptomyces sp. NPDC060366. Next base: position 359,976 of record NZ_JBHXDC010000006.1, read on the forward strand.
CACTGCTGCTGGGCATCGGGGCGCTCTGGCTCGTCGCCGCGCTCACCCCCGGTCGCGGCACATCCGACCGCGCACCCGACCGCGCACCCGCCGCCGTGCCCTCACCCGAACGTCCCTCGTTCCTGGCGGAGTTCGCGGACGGGGTACGTGAGGCACGCAGGCACCCCTGGTTCATCGCCACGCTCGCCGCGCTGACCGCCGTCATAGCCACGGGCTACTCCGCGACCGGTGTCGCGCTGCCCCTGGTCAGCAGGGACCGGTACGACACCGGCGTGGTCCTCGCGGCGGCCACCACCGCGTACACCGCCGGCGCCCTCGCCGCCGCACTGCTCATCGCCCGCTGGCGCCCGCCGTCCCAGGGCTGGGCCGCCCTCGCCGGTCTTGCCGCCTACGGCTTCGCACCGCTGAGCCTGCTCTTCCCGGTGCACCCCGCGGTCGTCGTCGCCGCGTACGCCGTCGCCGGAGTCGGCATCGAACTCTTCAACGTCCCCTGGTTCACCGCCACCCAGCGCGAGGTCGCACCCGACAAACTCGCCCGCGTCTCCTCCCTCGACTTCATGCTGTCGTACGGTCTCGCGCCGGTCGGCCTCGCGCTCATCGCCCCGGCGATCGACACCTTCGGCCCCCGCGCCGTACTCGCCGTCTGCGCGCTGATCTGCTTCGCGGCCCCGGCCGCCGCCGCCCTCGTCCCCAGCGCACGCCACTTCTCCCGTCGAACGGCGCCGGACGCGAACCCGGCGGCGTGAACGCCGCGGGCCGTGGGCTACGGCTCCGGTGTCGCTCCCCGGCGGCGGGTGGCGTCGAGGCTGCCGAGCAGGGCGAGTGCCTGAGCACTGGGACTGCCCGGTTCCGCGTGGTAGATCACGGCCTGCTGGCCGGGTGCTCCGCGTACGTCGAAGGACTCGTAGGTGAGTGACAGCGGTCCGACGTCCGGGTGGACGAGTTCCTTGGCGTCCCGGGTCTTTCCGTAGACGGTGTGCGAGGACCAGAGCGCGGCGAACTCCTCGCTCGCCCCGGTCAGGGCGCCCACCAGCTCGTACAGGCGTGGGTAGTGCGGTTCGAGGCCGGTGGCCTGGCGCAGGCTCGCGACGACCGCCTCGGCCACCCGCTGCCGCTGCGGGTAGAAGCCGCGCCCCGCCGGGTCGAGGAAGGTCATCCGGGCGAGGTTGTCCGCCGCCGCGAACGGGGAGAAGAGCGCGTCGGCAAGGCTGTTGGCCGCCAGGAGGTCCAGCGCCGGGTTGAGGACGAACGCCGGGGTGTTCGTGTACCCGTCCAGCAACCGGATCAGCGTCGGGCCGACCGTCTGTCTCGGCTGGGTCCGGTGACCGGCCGGCACGGTGTCAGCCAGCCGGTACAGATGCTCGTACGCCTCGTGATCCATGCGCAGGGCGCCGCTGATCGCGTCGAGGATCTGCGGCGAGGGGCTGCGCTCGCGGCCCTGTTCCAGACGGGCGTAGTAGTCGGTGTTCATGCCCGCGAGAACGGCGACCTCCTCCCGCCGCAGCCCTGTCACCCGGCGCCGGCCGTAGGAGGCGAGTCCTACGTCGGCGGGGCGCAGCCGTGCGCGGTGGGCGCGGAGGAAGTCTCCGAGTTCGTTGCTGGTCACCCTTCGAGGCTAGATCGCGCCGATACGGCGTACCAGGGTGCGCCGTACCCCGGCACAGGCTGTCCTGGCCGGTCGCCGCGCCGCCGCCCAGACTCCGAAACGTGAGCCGAACGCCACAGACACCCCCTCACTCATCAGGAGAACCGTCATGACGCGGACCGACATCAAGAACGTGGCCGTCACCGGTGCGAGCAGCGGCATCGGGGAGGCGACCGCACGCAGGCTGGCGGCGGACGGGCACCGGGTCCTGCTCGGCGCGCGCCGCACCGGCAGGCTGGAGCGACTGGCCGAGGAGATCACCGCGGCGGGCGGCACCACCGCGTTCCGGGAGCTGGACGTCACCGACGCGGCGAGCATGCGCGCGTTCGTCGATACGGCGCTGAGCGAGTACGGCCGGCTCGACGCCCTCGTCAACAACGCGGGCGTGATGCCACTGTCCCCGCTGGAGGCGCTCAGGACCGACGAGTGGGACCGCATGATCGATGTGAATGTGCGGGGAGTGCTGCACGGCATCGCCGCGGCGCTGCCCGCGATGCGCGCACAGGGCGGCGGGCACTTCGTGAACATCGCCTCCGTGGGCGCCTACGAGGTCTCGCCCACCGCCGCCGTCTACTGCGCGACCAAGTTCGCCGTCCGCGCGATCTCCGAAGGGCTGCGCCAGGAGTCCGCAGGGGACATCCGGGTCACCCTCGTCTCCCCGGGCGTGACCGAGTCCGAACTCGCCGAGACCATCTCCGACCCGGAGGCCAGGCTGGCGATGAAGAGCTACCGCGCCGTGGCGCTGCCCGCGTCGGCCATCGCGGAGGCCATCGCGTACGCCGTCTCCCAGCCGGCCGATGTCGACGTGAACGAGATCGTCGTCCGGCCCGCCGCGAGCGCCCAGTGACGCCGCGGAGGAACCGGAGGACGTCCGCCTCGACGGCCGGGGCCCGCTACTTGCTGACGGCGAAACGCATCAGGGCCTGCTCGTCGCCCTGCTTGATCTTGCCCGTCTCGTTGATCACCTGAAGCTTCCAGCTCGCACCTTCGCGCACCGCCTTGGCCACGACGCACCCGTTGTCGTTGCTGAGCAGGCTCGGCCAGATGTCGGCTACCTGCTGGATGCTGCCGCCCGTCGCGTCGTACACCTTGAAGCTGATGTTGCGCGCGCTCTGGAAGGAGCTGCGCTTCTTGTACGCGGCGGCTATGAACACGATCGACGTGATGTTGGTCGGCACACGGGAGAACTCGACGGTGACGGTCTCGTCGTCACCGTCCCCCTTCCCCGTCTGGTTGTCGCCGCTGTGCAGCAGCGAACCGTTCCCCAGCGGGTCCAGGGAGTCCAGCCCCGCCAGCCGTACCGGGTCCGCGCCCTGCACCGCGATGGCGATCAGGTCGAGGTCGGTGCCGGCCTTCTGCCGGAGCTTGCCCAGGACACCCCCGCTGCTTCCCACGGTCGGGTCCCAGGACACTCCGATGGACAGATGCGTCACCCCGTCCAGGTCGGCGGGACCGTCTTCCTTCGTCAGCGTGATCATGCCTAATCCTTCTGATGGCCGGAATAGTGCGATACCTGAAGTGTGCCTGGTGCCCTCGACCCCCGGTCAAGCAGGGCGCGAGGCCGTCTCCGCGAGCGCGGCGCCCCACGAACGGGATCTACAGGCGGATGACGACCAGGGCGATGTCGTCGCTGGAGCCCGCGGTGAGGTGGAGGCGTTCCAGGAGCGTGTCGGCCAGGGTCTCCGGGCTGAAGTCCGCGCAGGTTCCGAGTGCATCGGTGAGGCGGGTGAGGCCGGTGTCGATGTCCTCGCCCCGGCGCTCGATCAGACCGTCGGTGTAGAGGACGAGGGTGTCGCCGACCTCGTAGGTGACGCTCGCCTGGGGGCGGAGTACGTGCTCGATGCGGGCTCCGAGGGGCGGGTCGGTGGCCTTGTCGAGCAGCTCGGCGCTGCCGTTCCGGTGCAGCAGGACCGGCGGTGGGTGGCCCGCGCTGCTGTACATGATGAGGTGGCTGCGGGCGTCCACTATGGCCGTGACGGCGGTGGTCGCCAGGGCGCCGTCGAGCGAGCGGGCGTACAGGCCGAGGATCTCCAGGGCCTGGGCCGGGCCGGGAACGGTACGGCTGACGGCCGAGAGCGCGCTGCGGAGCATGCCCATGACGGTGGCGGCCTGGAGTCCGTGGCCGACCACGTCGCCCACGGCGACGGCGAACCGGGAGTCGGAGAGGTCGACCGTGTCGTACCAGTCCCCGCACACGTTGAGCGAGCCGATGGCCGGAAGGTAGCGCACGGCGATGTTCGGGTGCCTGGCCAGGTCCGGCGAGTGCAGCATCGCCTCCTGGAGCGTGACCGCGACCTGACGCTCCCGGCCGTGGGCGAGCCGCAGCTCCTCGTTCAGCCGCTGGAGCTCACGGGCGCGGGCGTAGAGCTCGGCCTCCATGCCCTCCTCGCGCGAGGTCAGCTCCCCGCCGCCCTGGTTGCGGAAGCGGCGGGAGCGCACGAAGGCGGTGACGTCCTCGGCGCGGTGGATGATGCACGTCACCCTGCCTTCGGAGTCGATGACCGGGGTGTTCACCGGGGACCACCAGTGCTCCGTGAACCGGCCCGCCCGGCGCTGGTCCGGGATGTCGTAGCGCTGCAACGCCATGGTGTCGGGCTCGCCGGTCTTCAGGACCCGGGCGAACGAGGCGGAGAGGTTCCTGACGCCGTCCGCGTCGGGGTCCTGGGGGTTGTCGGGGAACGCGTCGAAGATGTACCGCCCGAGGAGCTGCTCCCGGCGCAGGGCCGTCGCCCGCAGATAGGCGTCATTGACGTCGATGATCACCAGCTGCGGGTCGAGCACCAGGTAGGGGCTGGGCGACGCGGCGAACAGAACGGTGTAATCGATGTCCGGCATGATCGCTCCTGACCTGCCTGCTGCTCCTCTGCCCCTTTCCAAACTAAGGCCCACGGCGTCCGGCCACATCCGCGCCGGGCGAGGCGCGGATATGGCCGGTGAGCCGACAGGCCGACAGGCCGACAGGTCAGCAGGTCAGCAGGTCGGAGGTCAGCAGGTGACCACGCCGGGTGATCAGTAGAGCTTGGCGACGGCGGTGCGGGTGCTGTTACGGAACGGGCCGACCTCCTCCGAGAGGGTCCAGCCGAGGTGGCCGACCTCCAGGACGGTGACGGTGCGGCCGTCGCGGCCCACGGAGATCAGGTGGGCGTCGGCGATGCCGATCTCGGGGTGGGAGGTGTCGACGTTGTAGACGTCGGCGCCCTCCTCGACGGCGATCCCGCCGTGGTAGAACGCCTCGCCGATCGTGCCCGGGTACTCCACCGCGAGCCGGTCGAGGCAGCCGGCGATCCGCTGCTTCAGCTTGGTCGCCAGCGCCTTCGCCTTCGCCTCGGTGGCGGCGACGGTGGTGGTCTGGCGGCCGTTGGTGTCCAGGTCGGTACGGAAGTCCCGGTAGGAGGTGCCCGCCGCGGGGGCGACTCCCTCGGTGCATACGGAGCCGTACTCCGGCAGGCCCTGCTGTACCGCGTCGGCGACCCACGGGGTACTGGCGGCGGGCATCTGCCCCGCGGAGAGGAACTTCGGCGCCGGGCCGGCCGCGGTGGCGGTGGCGAGAGAGGCGAGGGTCAGACCCGTCACCGCGGCGGTCACCACGGCGGTGCGGATCGCGTTCGTTCTGATGGTCCTGGTCCTGGTCGTCATGATCGGGCTCCCCGTCGGCAGTACTGGTGATCGTGGTCGGCTGAACGATCACCAGCATTGGCGGACCCGGCCTGACCAGGCAAGACACCACGACCGGTGCGGAACGCCCGGAACCGTTCCACCCCCGCTGACGTGCCGTCATAAGCGGGGAGTGGAACGGTCGGCGGAACGGTCGGTACGTACCGGGGGCCCGCTACGCGATCGGCTTGGTCTTGGTGCAGTTCGTCCACTCGACCCAGGGGCGGGCCCCGCCGTTCTTGGGACCGGTGGCGTACGACGGGTTGCCGGTGATCGTCTGGTTCTTCTCCTCGTGCGTGATGTCGATGCCGAAGAGCTTGAACCCTGCCGTGACCTGGCCGGCGGAGATGCCGAAGCCGATGCCGAGGGAGGCGTTCCACCAGTCGGTGTTGGCGTTGTAGTCGAGCCGGGAGAGCTTGCCCTTGTCGTGGAGCAGGCGCTGCAGCGGTCCGGCGTCGCTGCCGGGGACTTCCGCCGCGTCCGAGGGGCTGGGCAGGACGTCACTGGCAGGGGAGTCGCCCCGGCCGCGCAGCCAGTCCTCGACCGTCTTGCTGTCGCCGTCGTTGTCGAGGACGACCTCGGCCGACTCGGTGTGGATCTGCGACTGGATGTTGCCGCCACCACCACCGACGTCGATCGTCACCGGCGTACCGGGAACATTGGCACCGGCACCCACCTGCACACCGGCGCCCTCACCGTTCTCCTGACTGGTCGTGATCACCAGCTTCTCCGGCCGGTGCTCCTTGCCGTCCTCTTCTTCCTGGTCGTACGTCGCGGCGTCGTAGGTCACGGAGACCTGCTGCATGCGGGTGGCCTTGCCCTGGGCGAGTTCACCGCCCTTGGCGTCGACGCTGAAGGTGTAGACGAAGGTGATCTTCCCGGCGTCGGGACCGGTGTTGGCGCGCATGACCACGACGTCCTCGGTCATCGTGCCGGAACCGAACTCGCCCGAGATGTTGCCGAGGTCGGTCGGCTTGCCGTCCTTGTCCTTGCCGCCCTTGCCCTTCGTGAACCCCTTGCCGAAGCTGACGCTGCCCGACGCCTCGGTGCTGGTCTTGGTGATGTCGACGTCCGGGGCCTTCTCCGGCGGCAGATCGGGCTTCTTCTTGTCGGCGTGGTAGCCGCAGATCATGCCGAGTTCGGAGGAACGGGGCCCGGCCGGGCGCGAGTTGCACTTGCCCTGGGCCTTCAGGTACTCGGTGAACTGCTTGGCGTCCTCCAGGTTCAGCTCGAGGTCCTTCTGCGAGTCGCCGGTCTTGTTGCCGTTGAACAGCCACTGACCGCCGCTGCCGCTGCCCTTCATGTAACTGCCGCTCAGCGAGGCACTGCCGCCCCACTCCTTCAGCCCGGGAATACCGGCCGAGATGCTGGCGGTCACACCGCCTCCGGACTCGGTCACGCGCTCCAGGGTGACCGTGCCGTCCGACCACTGCTGGAGCTTGATCTGCTCGGAGCTGCTGATCTTGATGAAGAGGATCTGGACCACGACCGTTTCCTTGGTCTGATCCTGGGAGAGCAGGCACTTCGCGGGCTGGAACGGATCGCCCGGTGGCGGTGGGGGCAGGGGCCCGCCGTCGTCTCCGCCGCCGCCTCCGCCGTCGCCGCCTCCGCCGCCCGAGTCGCAGCCCTCGCCGCCGTCACCGGCGTTGACGATGCGGCACACCGCGCCCTTCAGCGCCACAGAGGTGTCGTCGGGGACCGTCAAGGCCAGGATCGCGCCGACGATCGCGGCGACGACGCCTATGAGAGCGACGTACTCGACACCCCCCTGGCCCCGCTCGCCGCGACGCGGAGCCCTGTGCGCGCACCGTGTGCCTGTCATCCGGACTCCTCCATCCAGCGTTCCCGGCCTCCCCGCTCGGGAGATCTTCGGAGACTAGGGAGGGGTCCGGACCCAGTCGCAGGGCCTAGGGACCCACCTGTGGGCCCAGTTGAGTGATCCAGGAGTGAACGGGCCCGGAACGCAGCCCATACGGGCCATGGCGGCGTGGGTACGGGCGTAATCGGGCGCCTGCGGAGGAGCGGCCGACCGTACTCCCGGTGGCTTCAGGTAAGGGGCAAATGTGGTTGCTGGCGGCATGCCGGGCACTTACGGTCGGCCGTATGCCCGATGAATCGACGCGCGCCGCGCGGTTGTTGGATGCCCAGTCGAAGGCCGTCGAGCTGTTCGCGGAGATCGAGTCGCGCGGGCTGGTCGCGCCGGGGGCGGGTGAGCGGGCGGTCAGCGACGGGATCCGGGATCTGGCGAACGAGCTGTTCGGTACGACCCGACACTGGCACAAGCGGATCGTCCGGTCGGGACCGCACACGCTGTTCCCGTACAAGGAGAATCCGCCGGACCGGGTCATCGGCGAGGACGACATCGTGTTCGCCGACTTCGGGCCCATCTTCGAGGAGTACGAGGCCGACTTCGGCCGCACCTTCGTCCTCGGTGACGACCCGGTCAAGCTGCGGCTGCGGGACGACCTGCCCGAGGTGTTCGCGGCCGGACGCCGCTTCTTCGACAGCGACCAGGACCTCACCGGCAAGCGGCTGCACACCGAGATCGAGCGCCTGGCGGCGGACGCCGGCTGGGAGTTGGGCGGCTGGCACGCGGGGCACCTGGTGGGAGAGTTCCCGCACGAGACCATCGACGGCGCGGACGTGGAGTCGTACATCGCACCGGGGAACAGCACCCCACTGCGGCGGACCGACAAGGCCGGGCGCCGCTGCCACTGGATCCTGGAGATCCATCTCGTGGACCGGGTACGGGGGTTCGGCGGCTTCTACGAGGAACTGCTCGACCTCGGCTGATCCGTGGGCGATCCGCTGATCCCTGGGCAACCCGTACCGCACGAGAAGCACCGTCACGAGCGGGCACGGGTGCTCGCTCGTGACGGTGCGTCTTCCGACCATCTCGTTCATGTCGGCGTGCGGTCGGCGTGCGGGTCAGCTCGGCTCCCGGATCGGCCGGATCTACACTCCGCTGTGCGCCGCCGCGACCTCGGCCGTGGCCTTCAGCTCGCTCAGCCATCCTTCGAGGCCCTGGCCGAGGATCTCGGTCGCGAGAGGGACATTCGACTCGACCTGTTCGCCGACGTGGGTCTCCTCGGTGCTCACGCGGACACCACCCCTGACCTTGGTGAAGTTCCACACGTGGACACCGCGGTCGATACGCAGTCCCTCACCGATCGCGGGGCCGGTCCAGCGGATGCAGGACTCGCGCTTGAGCTGTTCGACGGTCGAGGTGATCTCCAGCGTGGTGGCGGGGGTTGTGGGAGTGGCCGGGACCGGGGTCGTCCAGCGGAAAGCCGAACCCGCCCTGAACGGACCGTGGTCGAGGCGCTCGATGGTCGCGACGGGGGCCTGCCAGGACGGCCAGCGCTCGACGTCCGTCTGAATCTTCCAGATGGTGCTCAGCGGCGCGTCGATCACGGTCGAGGTCTTGTATCTGATGAGGGCGTCCCGGTCGACGCCCTCCCCGCGGCAGGTGAGGGACTTGGCCGGGTGGTGCGGGGTGGCACCGGCCGGCGCGACGGCGGTGCCGAGGACGCCGAGGACGACGAGCGGGGCGGTGAACAGAGCGGCGCGGGCAGTCGTCCTGCGGGTGCTGGGCATGGTGGCGTTCCTCTTGTTCTCGGATACGGGGGCGGGCGACTCGGGCGGTCCGGACAGGGTGGACACGGCGCGGCTCAGAGCGCCTCGAGCTGGGTGAGCAGCGGCAGGGAGTCGGCGTTCAGCCAGTACTCGACGATCCGACCGTGCTCCGTCCGCAGGATGTCCGTTCCCGTCCAGGTGACGACGGTGCCGGGCGCCGCCTTGGCTCCGGGGAAACCTCCGGCGTACGTACCGGTGGCGGTCCAGCGGGCCGCGACGAAGTCGCCGTCCACCAGCGGACCGACCTCGGCCGCGAAGCGGAGATCGGGCATCGCCCCTCTGATCTGCCCGATCCACTCGACCAGGCCGTCGGCGCCGCGAATGGCGCCGTCGTCGCTCCCGTCCAGGAGGGCGGCGTGTATCCGGAAGTGGGGGGAGACGACCCGGTGCGCCCCGGTGTAGTCGCCGTTCCACACGTCGACCCAGGTGTCGAACGCCGCCTGCGGCACTGACCGCCGGCCGGAGGAAGTGGACGCGCTCATGGGGCCTTCTCCTTCTGCGAGTTGGTGGTGTGAGGCGGTGGGGTGCGATGTCGCACTCCGCTTCGCCACCACAGACGCTAGTCAGGAGTCGGAAGATTGTGCAGTGTTAGATTTTCTTCACAGACCGAGCGGGGTCGGTCGCGGACAAGGAAGAGCCGCCGGCTGCGGCGGCCGGTTGTTCGGCCGTTTCTGCTGATCAACGGTCGACCTGGCAACCCGATCACCACCCTCGCCCCGGATGTCGTGACCGTTCAGCGGACCCGGTCGTAGACGAGAGCCAGCGTGCCGTGCTCGCCCGCGCTCTGGCTGACGAGCTCCCACCGCCCGGCGGGCAGGCCGTCGTCGAAGAGGCGCGGTCCGCCGCCGAGGAAGACCGGGAAGATCGTGAGGGCCAGCCGGTCCACCTTGTCGGCCGCCAGCAGCGCCTTGATGACGCTCGCGCTGGAGAGCACCAGGATGTCGCCGCCCTCGGTCGCCTTGAGGTCATCGGCCACCTCTGCGGTCGGCTTGTCGACGACCGTCGACCGCTCCCACGGCGCCTCGCCGAGAGTCGAGGAGAGGACCACCTTGTCGGCGTCGACGAGCCACTTGGCGAAGCCCTCGTCGCGAGGGTCGACGCCCTCCATGCCGATGACGGTGGGCCAGAAGCCGAGGAACCCCTCGGCGTTGACCCGGCCCAGCAGGGCCGTCGTGGCCGGCTCCCAGAGGCTGGTCAGGTGGTCGCGGGCGACGTCACTCTGGGCGTACGGCATCACCCAGCGCATGTCGAGCGGGTTCTCCGGGGCGGCGTAGTGGCCGTCGAGGGAGAGGTTCATGTTGGTGACGATCCGGCGGCCCGCGGTCTGCTCGGTCATTTCGTGCTCCTTGTTTCGTTGTCGTTGTCGTTGTCGTTCTGGGTGTCGGTGCGCGTTCCGGTGTCGCTGTGGGTGTCCTGCGCGTCCGCGGCGAGGACCGCCGCGAGCTTGTCGAGGCTCTGGCCGAAGCCGATCTCGACGCCGGCGACGAAGTCCGCCGAGTCGACAGTGCTGTCGGCGATCCTGTAGCGGACCTCGATGTCCGTGCCCGCTCCGGTGCCGGCGGGCCGGAGGCCGAAGTCGACGTGGGCGGTGAAGGCGGTGCCGCCGTCGGGAAGCAGCGGGGAGAGCCGGTAGGCCAGGTGCTCACCGGGGCGTACGTCGTCGACGGTCCCCTCCGCCCGCCCGGCGACCGGTTCGGATCCGTCGGTGTCCTCGGCGTCGCGGTACTCCTGGACGATCCGCCCACCCGGCGTCGGCTCGAAGACCAGCTCGGAGACACGGAGGTCGTCGGGCGTCCACCAGCGGGCGAGCAGCGAGGTCTCGGTCAGATGGCGCCAGACCCGCTCGGGCCGCCCGGTCAGCGACCGGAGGAATTTGAACGAACGGCCGTCGGCCCATCCCGAGTCGTCCGCCGCGAGCCGCTCCTCGTGCAGGCTGCGCCCGTAGCGCTCGTACGTCTCGCCGGGGCCACCCCTCCGGTCCGCGGTGTCGGCGAGCCGGTCGAGCGCCGCCGCCAGGTCCCGCAGCGCGGCGGACCGGAGCGCGTAGATACGGCGCTGGCCCGTGCGCTGGGAGACGACGACGCCCGCGCGCTCAAGGGTCTGGAGGTGCTTGGTCGTTTGCGGCTGGCGCGCCCCGGCGAGCTCGGCGAGAACACCGACCGAGCGGGGCCGCTCGGCCAGCAGGCTCACGAGTCGCCAGCGGGCCGGGTCGGCCAGTGCGATGAGGAGTGCGTCCATGGAGAGAAGTATTCACCATAGAGAATATTCGTGTCAAGGAATACTTTGCCCGATCCACCGCCTCGGTACCCCCGCGCATTGACGAGGTAAAGGGACGCTCGGGCACGTGCTGCACCACCAGAACAGTCACCGGCACCCCACCCGCCGTATCTCAAGCCCAGCAGCCTCCAAGGCGACGGCGACGGCGACGGCGTACGGGGTGCCGGGTATGAGCCTGGGAAGCGGTGCCGGAGGGGCCCGCTGAGAGCGAAGTCCTCGCGCCCGCCCGGACGTCGGCGGCGCCGCGCACGAACATCGCCGTCATCGGGAGTGCGCCAAGTGCGCCGCAGACGGTGTTGCCGACGCCCCACCTGACATCAGTCGGCCGCCCGCACTCCTCAGAACGGCACCGACGCGACCCGTGTGACGGTGGGAACCGAGAGCACGGCGTCGAACGCCAGGGGAAGCGGGCCGGACACGGTGGCGCTCTGCGACCGGATCCGATTCAGCAGTGGCGCCCCGGCCGCGTCCCGCGGCGAGTGCCCGAGGCCGGTCAGCGTGATCCGCCCGCCGAGCCCCGCGTCGACGAGCGCCGCCTCGACACTGCCGGGAACGGGCGCCTCAAGACTGGCGTCCGCGAGCGTGAAGCCGACCGTACGGGCGGGGTCGGGATACATCTCGGGCACATGGTCCGCGGTGTGGGTGAGGGCGATCGCCCGGTAGTCCCGGCCGAGCGTGTGGTGCAGATGCCCGCCCATGGTCAGCGGGGTGAAGGGGCCGCCGAAGTCCACGGCCGTCTTCTGGATGTGGTTGTTGTGGGCCGCGAGCACGATTCGGGTGCCCGGTGCGCTCCGGTCCAGGTGCCAGCGCACGGACTCGGCCAGATAGATCTCCCGCACCGCCAGGTCTGCGGCGCTGCCCCCGCCCGACAGCAGGGCGTTCATCGCCTGGAACATGTAGTCGGTGTGGCAGGCGGCCTCCACCCGGCGCCGGGCGATGTTGAAGGCGCGCCGGCCGCCGCGTTCCACGTACACCGGTTCGACGGCGCGCAGCCGCAGCAGGAGGCGCGCCAGGGTGGCCGTCAGCTCGTTCTGCTCGGCGGGTTCGAGCCGGCCCCAGGCGGGGGCCGCCGCCGCGCCGGAACTGGTCTTCTCACCGTCGATGAACCGGTCGCTGATCTCCAGGGCCGTTTCCAGGAGCGGCAGCGCGTCGGGGTCGACCTCGCGGAGGTAGTCGGCCACCGGATCGAGAGCGGGCCGCAGCGCCCCGCCGGCGGCGGGGACGTCGAGACCCGCGAACCGCAGCGGGTGTCCGCCGGCGCGGTTGTACCGGCGCAGCCAGTCCATGAAGTCCGCGAAGCCCCACTCGGCGGCGGCCCTGCTCACCTCCGCAAGACCGTCGTCGCCCTCATCCCCGCCGTTCAGCCACCGGTCCAGCGCGAAGCCCTCGCTGAAGCCGAACTCGAAGGCCAGGACGGTGAATCCGCAGCGCTCGGCGAGGAAGCGCAGCACTCGCTGACGGGCGTGGGAGAACTCCTCGACGAAGTGCGCGTTCTCGCCGAGGCCGACGACACGGGCGTCGCCGATGATCTCCCGCAGCGGTTCGAGATCGTCGAGGGGCTCGTCCGCGTCGAGGCCGCTCAGCTCGGTGGAGTGCGCACGGAACCAGTCGGTGAGCGGGTGGGAAGACGGATGCTGGTCGGGCATGGACCGGGCTCCCTTTTCTCTCTGTACGGGGCTGTGCGCGGGCTGTGCGGGAACGCCTCCGTGCGGAGACGGGCGCGGCGCGGACCGTAACACCGGGCCCCGGCACCGAGCACGGGAATAACGGCGGCGAGCCCGAGGAATGCGTCGCCGGAGGTCGGCGTTGACGCGTGTGTGAGTTTCCCGGCCCCCGTCGACCATGAGTCAGTCCGCGCGCGGCTGTCGGCCCAGCGCGCGGACACGCGTGCGCGGATCGAGGCGCTGGAGCGTGATTTCGACGCGATCGTCGAGGCGAACGCCCTGGTGGCGGTGGACGACGAGCACGACCCCGACGGGTCGAGCACCGCCTTCGAGCGGGCCCACGTCGCGTCCCTGCTCGCGCAGGCACGCGAGCATCTGCTGACTCTCGACCAGGCGCTGGAACGGCTGGAGCACGGCGACTACGGGCGGTGCGAGGTGTGTGGCCAGGCGATTCCCGTGGAGCGGCTGGAGGTACGGCCCGCGGCGCGTACCTGTGTGCGCTGTGCCGCGGCCCGGCCCCGCTGAGCGGACCGGCCCACTCACTCGCGCACCGACTTGAACCATCGAATCGAAGCGGTTGGGATGTGCGGCGCAGGACGCCGCGGACGACGGAGGAGCCTCGTGCCACTGACCTCGGAGCCGTTGCGGAAGCTGGGTTTCCTGACGATCGGGCTGTTCGACGCGGCCGACCCCCGCCGGGGGCACGAATCGACCCTGGAGATCATCGAGTTGGGGGAACGGCTGGGGTTCGACAGCGCGTGGGTACGGCACCGGCACCTCCAGTACGGGATCTCCTCCCCCGTCGCCGTCCTGGCCGCCGCCTCGCAGCGCACCAGCCGTATCGAGCTGGGCACCGCCGTCATCCCCCTCGGCTGGGAGAACCCACTGCGCCTGGCCGAGGACCTGGCGACGGTCGACATTCTGTCCGGCGGGCGGCTCAACCCCGGCGTGAGCGTCGGTCCCCCGATGCACTACGACCGGGTCAAGGGCGCGCTCTACCCCGACACCGCCGAGGCCGAGGACTTCAGTTACGAGCGGGTGCGGCGGCTGCTGGATCACGTACGCGGTGAACCGGCCACCGAAGCGGGGGGAGTTGAGGGCTTCGAGGTCTTCTCGGACCGCGTGCAGCCGCAGGCCGCCGGTCTGGGGCGCCGTATGTGGTACGGAGGCGCGAGCCTGCGGTCCGCCCGGTGGGCCGGTGAGAACGGGATGAACTTCCTGACCAGCAGCGTCGTGAAGGCGGAGAGCGAGGCCACGGACTTCGCCGCGATCCAGCTCTCGCACGTCCGCGCCTTCCGCGCCCACCACCCCGACGGCGACCGCGCACGTGTCTCGCAGGGGCTCGTCGTCGTCCCGACCGACAACGCGACGGCGGCGCAGCGCGCCAAGTACGAGGAGTACGCGCGGACGCGGCTGCCGCGCACGGCCACGCCCCAGGGGCCCGCCCGTCTGATGTTCGCGCCCGATCTCGTCGGCCCGTCCGCGGAGATCGCCGAACGGCTCCACGACCACGCCGCGTTCCGGGAGATCGACGAGGTCGCCTTCGCGCTGCCGTTCACCTTCGACCACGACGACTACGTCCAGATACTCACCGACATCGCGACCCGCCTGGGCCCGGCACTCGGCTGGCGACCGGCCGCCCCCTGACGGGCCGGGCGAGCTCGGCCACCTTTCGGTTCGCCCGTCCCGGCACCGTCCGTGGAGTACGAGAAGGGAGGACGGCCGTCTCGACCCGGCGGCCCCGCATGCGTACTCTCGATCACGTGGGCCATTCCCAGTCGGCGCCGGTCCCGGCGCAGCGGATCCTGACGCGGCGACGTCACATCGACCTCGCCCGTGTCTCCAGTGCCTTCTGTTGTCGTGCGGCCTGAGGGACAACTCCCCCGCGCGGCAAGCCGGTTCGTCGATTTCCGGCACCGCACGTCGCGGTAACCGCCAGACCGCTCCGTAAGCGGCGACAGGCAGCACGTACCGCTCCCTCCCTCCCCGAGCCATCAGGCAGCGTCCCGCCCTTCTCCCGCCGAGGGCCGTGATTCGCCATGCCCGCGGAGCCGGCGCGCCCTGTTGCCCCGCTCCCCACCCGAACACGGAAGCGAGCTCTCATGGCCACCGTTCTGTCCGTCTCGGGGAGTCCGTCCCCGACGTCACGCACCACCCGGCTGCTGCACCATCTCGACGCGGTGCTGATCGCCCAGGGCCACCAGGTCGTCCACCTCGACGTCCGTACCCTCTCCGCCGAGGCCCTGCTGGGCGCCGACTTCGGCCACCCCGACATCAGGCGCGCCACCGAACTGTTCGCGCGCGCCGACGGCGTCGTCATCGGCACCCCGGTCTACAAGGCCGCCTACTCCGGGCTGCTGAAGTCGCTGCTCGACCTGCTGCCGCAGTACGCCCTCGCCGACAAGGCCGTACTGCCCCTCGCCACCGGCGGCTCCGTCGCGCACGTCCTGGCCATCGACTACGCGCTCCGCCCGGTGCTCTCGGCGATGGGGGCGACGCACGTCGTGCCCGGGTGGTTCGTCCTGGACCGGCACATAGTGGCCGCGCAGGACGGGTCGACGGAGATCGAGGAGAACACGGCCAGGGCGCTCGACCAGGTACTCGCGCAGTTCACCGCCGCGCTCGGGGGCGATGTGCTGCTGCGCGCCGCGAGCTAGGGCCTGTCGTTTGGATCAGGCCGGATCAGGGAGCGCCCGCCGCGCCGACGGCTGATGTCCGCGTTGGTGCGTGCGATCGCGAGGCGGAGGAGGGAGACAACGCGGAGCGTTGGCGACCGACGACAACGCGGCGGGCGTGCGTGCCAGACCCCGCGAGCCCGGCAAGATCCACACGCCAGGCCCTAGCCCACGGGCAGCGCCGTCTTCGAGTGTCCGTCACCCGGTCCGCGCTGGACGCCCTCAACCTGAACCGGCACTGGCGCGACGCCCGCACCCACACCCTGCACGACGCGGCCCGCTGGAAGGTCCAGCACATCGGGCGCTACGTCCTGAACGGCACCCGGCCGCCGCGGCACGGCCTGCTCTGATCCGCCGCGCCAACCCCCTTCACCACCAGCCCCCTTCGCCATCCGCCGTCCCATCGATCGGAGAACCGCACCGATGAGCCTCACCTTCCACTGGTTCCTGCCCACCTACGGGGACAGCCGCGACGTCGTCGGCGGCGGCCACGGCGTGCCCATCGGCGCGGCCGGGGGCCGACGGCCCGCCACCCTCGGCTATCTCACCCAAATCGCCCGAGCGGCAGAGCAGTTGGGCTTCACCGGCGCCCTGACGCCCACCGGGGCCTGGTGCGAGGACGCCTGGCTGACCACCGCCATGCTCGCCCGCGAGACCGAACGGCTGAAGTTCCTCGTGGCCTTCCGCCCCGGCTTCGTCGTACCGACTCTGGCCGCCCAGATGGCCGCCACGTACCAGCGCCACACCGGGGGCAGACTGCTGCTCAACGTGGTGACCGGCGGCGAGAGCCACGAACAGCGCGCGTACGGGGACTTCCTCGACAAGGACGCCCGCTACGCCCGCACCGGCGAATTCCTGCACATCGTCCGGGAGTTGTGGCAGGGCAGGACGGTGGACCTCGATGGCGAGCACCTGCGGGTGGCGGACGCCAAGCTGACGCGGGTGCCCGATCCCGTGCCCGAGGTGTACTTCGGCGGCTCCTCGCCCGCGGCGGGAGTGGTCGCGGCACGGCACAGCGACGTGTATCTGACGTGGGGCGAGCCGCCGGAGCAGGTCGCCGAGAAGATCGCGTGGATCAGGGGACTGGCGGAGGCGCAGGGCCGTACGGTGCGCTTCGGTATCCGGCTGCACGTCATCGCGCGGGACACCGCCGACGCCGCCTGGGCCGAGACCCGGCGGCTGCTGGCCGGGTTCTCGCCCGAGGCCGTACGGTCCGTGCAGGCCGGGCTCGCCCGCAGCGAGTCTGAGGGCCAGCGGCGGATGCTCGCGCTGCACGGCGGCAGCGACGACGGCCTGGAGATCTCGCCCAACCTCTGGGCCGGCATCGGGCTGGTGCGCGGCGGCGCGGGGACAGCGCTGGTCGGCAGCCACACCGAGGTCGCGGAACGCATCACCGAGTACCACCGGCTCGGCATCGACGAGTTCATCCTCTCCGGGCATCCGCACCTGGAGGAGGCGTACTGGTTCGGGGAGGGCGTGCTGCCGCTTCTGGCCGCCGACGGGCTGTGGAGCCACCCCGCGGCGGGCACGGCGCAGGACCCGGGCGGCGGCTCCGTACCGTTCGCGGGCGGAGTGGGGGCCGCACGTTGAGGGCGGCGGTCCGCCACGCGCGGGCGAAAGACCCGCCCTCGTTGGAGTGACGTTTCGCCGCGGCGCCTTTCCCGTCGAGTAGTCCTCATCTGTAACGTCCGGCTACTCGACAACTCGGCGGGGAAACAACGTGTCTCGTTTGGCTCACTGGTGTTTCCTGCACCGCCGCGCGGTGGTTGCCGGCTGGCTCCTGATCCTCGTCGTGACCGTCGCGCTCAGCCAGTCGATCGGCAGCAAGTACAACGAGAGCGTGAGCCTGCCGGGCACCGACTCGCAGGCGGCGGTGAACCTCCTCACGGACAACTTCCCCTCGGCGTCCGGGGAGGGCGACCAGATCGTCATCGAGGCCAGGGGCGGGACCACCGTCCGCTCGGACTCGGTCCAGCAGCCGGTCACCGCCGCCCTCACCAACGTCGCGGCCATCCCCGGCATCGCGTCGGTGGTCAGCCCGTACAGCCAGCAGGGCGCGGCGCAGATCAGCAAGGACGGCACCGTCGCGTTCGCCGCCGTGAACTGGAAGATGAAGGCCGCCGACGTCACGAAGTCGGACGCCCGGAAGCTGATCGACACCGCCAAGGCCGCGGACGGGCCCAACGTCCGTATCTCCCTGGGCGGTCAGTCGATCGAGAACGAGGAGAGCGCCGGCCCCGGCCTGTCGGTGGCGGTGGGCGCGATCGCCGCGCTGGTCATTCTGCTGATCGTCTTCGGCGGGGCGCTGTTCGCCTCGCTGATGCCGCTGGTGACCGCGGCCGTCGCGCTGTTCATCGGCACCTCCCTCATCAGCCTGCTGTCGCACGTCATGGACACCCCGAGCGTGTCCAGCGATCTCGCCGTACTGATCGGGCTCGGTGTCGGCATCGACTACGGCCTGTTCATCATCAGCCGCCACCGCGGTTCGGTGAAGGCAGGCCGCTCCTACGAGGAGTCGACAGCCCTGGCGGTCAACACGTCGGGCCGGACCGTGCTGTTCGCCGGGATCACCGTCTGTATCGCGCTGCTCGGGCAGTTCGCCCTAGGTGTCGACTATCTGTACGGGGTGTCGGCGGCCTCCGCGCTCACGGTCGCGCTGACCATGGCCACCGCGCTGACGTTCCTGCCCGCCATGCTCGGCTTCCTCGGCCCCAAGACCCTCTCCCGGCGCGAACGGCGCGCCCTCGCGGAGAAGGGCCCGGTCGCCGAGGACGCGTCCGGATTCTGGCTGCGCTGGGGGATGTTCGTCGAGAAGCGCCGGGTGCTGGTGGCCGCGGGCGCCCTGGCTCTCGTCGTCGTGATCGGACTGCCCCTGTTCTCGCTGCGGCTCGGGTCGTCGGGCGCGGCGACCGACCCTTCCGACTCCACCACCCACCAGGCGTACGCCGCTCTGTCCAGGGGATTCGGCCCCGGCTACAACGGGCCGTTCCAACTCGTGACGGAGGTGAACTCCCCGAGCGACACACAGGCGTTCAGCACCTTCCTGGCCTCGGCCGCCAAGGAGCCGGGGGTGGTGCTGGTGACACCTCCGACGACCTCCCCGAACGGCAAGGTCGCGCTGGCGATCCTCTACCCCTCCACCGGTCCGGGGGCGAAGGCGACCGTCGGTCTGGTCAGCGACATCCGCGACCTGGCGCCGGAGGCGGAGGGCCCCGGGCATCCCGCTGTCCACGTCGGCGGGGTCACACCCGCCAACATCGACTTCTCACGGGTGCTGAGCGAGAAGCTGCCGCTGTTCATCGCGGTCGTCGTCGTCCTGGCGTTCCTGCTACTGGTGGCGGTGTTCCGCAGCCTGCTCATCCCGCTGGTGGCGGCGGTGATGAACCTGCTGTCCGTCGGCGCCGCGCTCGGCGCGATGAACGCCGTGTTCACATGGGGCTGGGGCGATTCGATCCTCAACATCCCGGCGACCGGGCCCGTGGACGCCTTCATCCCCGTACTGCTGTTCTCGGTGCTCTTCGGGCTCTCGATGGACTACGAGGTGTATCTCGTCAGCCGGATGCAGGAGGAGTGGCATCTCCGCCGCCGGACCCGCGACGGCTCGCGCGCGGACGAAGTCCTGGACAACCACTGGGCCGTGACACATGGTCAGGGAAAGACGGGACGCGTCATCGCGGCGGCGGCCGGCATCATGATCCTCGTCTTCGGCTCGTTCCTGATCAGCGACGACCATGTCCTCAAGGAGTTCGGATTCGGCCTGGGCTTCGCCGTTCTCGTGGACGCCCTGATCATCAGGGGCCTTCTGGTCCCGGCCCTGATGCATCTGATCGGTCCGGCCAACTGGGCCATGCCCGGTTGGCTGGAGCGGATCGTGCCCAACTTCTCGATCGAGGCGGCGACGCGGAGGGAAGTTCAGTGACCGGTCACTGAGCGGGAGTTGAGGGGCGGGGGCCGGGCGGGCGGTCCTCGGGGTCGGTGTGCGTCGGTTGCACTCGTATCGGTTCGGCGTGCGTCGGATCGACGTGCCCCTGTTCGACGCGCGTCGGTTCGCCGGGTCGGACGGGGTAGGGAGTCTCCGTCACGGGAGCCGACGGCGGGGGCGGGTTCTCGGCCTTCATCGCGCGGACCTCGCTCTTGAGGATCCGGGCCGACTTGCCCGCCGAACGGGCCAGGTCCGGCAGCCTCTTGGCGCCGAGCACCAGAATCACGACGATCAGAATGATCGCCAGCTCACCAAGCCCAAGCAACGGGACCTCCAGGCCACGTGGGGCGCGGCCTGACGCCCCGCACCGGAACGGGTCCGCACTGGTACGGACCCGCCATCTGCTGCCAGAATCTACAGGACTGTAGAGATTGGCGGGAGAGGGCATTCGAGCCTGCGGGCGGCCCGCTCCGGAGCAGGAGGGAGACGGTGTGACCGAGCACGAAGGTCACGACGAAGGTCACGACGAACGTCGGCGCCGGGGGCAGGGTGAACTGGAG
This sequence comes from Streptomyces sp. NPDC060366, assembly GCF_042725135.1. Lineage (NCBI taxonomy): Bacteria > Bacillati > Actinomycetota > Actinomycetes > Kitasatosporales > Streptomycetaceae > Streptomyces > Streptomyces sp. NPDC060366. Next base: position 380,009 of record NZ_JBHXDC010000006.1, read on the forward strand.
TCACAGGTACTGGCCGCGCTCCGGGCGGCGCCGGGGCCGGTGAACGCGGGCTGGGTGCGCGAACGGCTCGGGGGGACCCTCGCGTACACCACCGTGATGACGATCCTGACCCGTCTCCAGGCCAAGAACGCCGTGACCCGCGAGCGTTCGGGCCGCTCCTTCGAGTGGCGCGCCGCCTCCGACGGCGCGGGACTGGCCGCCCTGCGGATGCGCCGGGTGCTGGACGCGGAGGCGGACCGGGAGGCGGTGCTCGCGCGGTTCGTCACCGCCCTGTCGTACGACGACGAGCGGCTGCTGCGCGACCTGCTGCACGCCACCGAGGACGAGGCGGAGGACTGACCCGTGGGCGTGTTCGTCTTTCTGCCGCTCGTACTGCCTCTCACGGCGGTGCCGGTCGCGCGACTGGCCGAGCAGCATCTCCATCCACGCCTGGCCACGCGCTTCCTGACGGCGCTGGCCGTGGTGCTGGCCGTGTGCAGCACGCTCTGCCTGGGTCTGCTGGTGGTCGTCGGGACGGCCCAACTGCCCGGCAATCCGCTGCCCGACGGCTGGTCGGACCCGGAGGTACGGGACGCCGTGCCGTACGACGAGGTGGCCGGCAAGGCGGCGATCGCCGCGCTGGTCGCGGTGGCGGCGGCGTGCGCGGCCACGGGATGGCGGCACCGGCGCGTACGGCGACGGGCCTGGAGCGCGTTGGAGGGGATGCCCGAGCGACAGCTCGTGGTGCTGCCGGACGGGACGCCGTACGCGTACGCGCTGCCGGGCGGCGGGCGAGGCCGGGATCGCGATCGAGTGGGTCGGATCGTCGTCTCCAGGGCGCTGCTCGACTGTCTCAACTCACGGGAGCGGACGGCACTGTTCGCGCATGAGCGGGCGCATCTGACGGGGCGTCACCATCGCAGTCTGCTGGCGGTACGGCTGGCGGCGCGGGCGAATCCCTTACTGCGGCCTTTACAGGCGGCCGTGGCGTACACGACGGAACGCTGGGCGGACGAGGAGGCGGCCCGGACCACCGGCAGCCGCACGCTGGTCGCCCGCGCGATCGGGAAGGCCGCGCTGGTCTCTCGCGGGGCCCCGACACCGACGCTGGCCGGCATCGCCGGCGCGGGCCCGGTCCCCCGCCGGGTCGCCGCACTGCTGGCCCCGGCACCCGCCGCGATGACCTGGCCGTCGGTCTTCACCAGAGCGGGCCTGGCGATCTGGACGGCGGCAGCGGGAACGCTGGGCTCGGCACTGTCCTCGGCGAACGCGACGGTAACGCTCTTCCTCGCCCTGAAGGCATCAACCAACCTGTAGCCCACCCCAAGCCGGTTGGCCGCTCTCCCGAGCGGGTCCGGGCGCTCTCCTCAGCGGGTCCGGGCGCCACCACCAGCCCGTCCGGGCCCTCCCCTCAGCCGGTCCGGCGACCAACCCCAGCCCGCCCGGCGTTTGAGGGCACCCAACGACGGGCCGCCACTTTCGCCCGCCCAGGGCGACCACCCCCCAGCCCGTCCGGGCATTCTCCAGTCCGTCCGGCGACCAACCCAGCCCGCCCGGCGCTTGAGGACAACCCGACCACCGGCGCCCACCTTCACTCCACCGGTGCGCCACCCCCAGCCCGCCCGGCGATTGAGGGCACCCAGCGACGGGCCGCCACCTTCGCCCCGCCCGGGCGACCACCCTCAGCCCGTCCGGCGCTTGAGGACACCCCACCACCGGCCGCAACGTTCAGCCCGTCCGGCGCTTGAGGACACCCAACGACCGGCCAGGACAAACCCGCCCCAGGGACCAATCCGCGTCGCGCAGGCCGCCGAATGCACACCAACAACAGACAGCCGCAAAGGGGATGCATCGCAGTGATACGTCAGCGCACAGCCCGATACACGGCCCTTCTCGCCCTGCCCGCCGCCCTCACCCTCATCGCGGCCACCCCCGCCCTCGCGAGCGGCGCGGACAGCGGACACAGCGGACACAGCGGACATGGCGGCAAATCCGCGACCTCGGCCGAGGAAGGCGAGGCGTACCAGATCGACCTGGAGTCGCTGAACGACTCCGGCGCCACCGGAGCCGCCCTCGTCAGCTTCCAGGACCGGAAGCTGACGGTGAAGATCGAGGCCACCGGCCTGGTACCCGGTCAGCCGCACGCCCAGCACATCCACGGCTCCACCGACGGCCACGACTTCCGCTGCCCCGACGCGAGCGCGGACAAGGACGGCGACGGCATCGTCAGCACCGCCGAGGGCCTGCCCACGTACGGGGACATCAACATCTCCCTGACGACGAAGGGCGACACGTCCAAGGACAGCGGACTCGCGGTCGACCGGATGCCGGTCGCCGACAAGGACGGCAAGCTCAACTACTCCCGCACGATCGACGTGTCGCAGGACATCGTTGACCACATCAAGGATCTGCACATCGTGCAGCACGGCATCGACCGCAACGACGACGGCGAGTACGACTTCGGCGCCGGCAAGAGCGAGTTGGACCCGAAGCTCCCGCAGGAGGCCACCGCACCCGCCAACTGCGGCATGGTCAAGGGCGCGGCCGTCGGCTCCATGCCGGTGGGCGGCGTCGAGACCGGTACGGGCGGTACGGACGGCGCCTCGGGCATCGCCGCACCCGGCATGCTGGCCGGCGGAACGGCGGCCGTACTCCTCGCGGGCGGCCTCTTCGCGGTCAACCGCCGTACGCGCACCGCGATTTCGGGCACCGACCGGCGCGGCTGAACCGGTGAACGGTGGTGGCCGCTCGCGTCGGCGTACGGCGCTGATCGTCGCGATTCCCGTCCTGCTCGTCGTCGGCGGGCTGCTGCTGGCCCTGGGGTTGGGAGTGGGGACGGGCAGGCAGCACTCCGTACCGCCGCGGGCCGTCGACAAGAGCGGTCCACCGGTGGCGGATTCGGCGCCCCGGTCACCGACGACGGGCTCCGGCCCGGACAGGAAACAGGCCGCCGCCCTCCCCGCGTCCGACCCCGTACGGGTCACGATCCCCTCACTCAAGGTGTCCTCCACCCTGGAGCGGCTCGGGCTCGACGAGAACCGCGCTATGGAGACGCCGAAGGACCCCGACAAGGCGGGCTGGTACCACCCGGGCCCCGCCCCCGGCGCCAACGGCCCCTCGGTCATCGCCGGTCACGTCACCTGGGACGGCGCGCCCACCGTCTTCTTCGACCTCGCCAGGATCGGTCCCGGTGACAGGGTCGAGGTGGCGCGGAAGGACGGCAGGACCGCCGAGTTCACGGTCGACCGCGTGGCGACGTACGCGAAGGACGCCTTCCCGACGGTCGAGGTGTACCGCAACCTCGACCACGCCGGACTGCGCCTCATCACGTGCGGCGGCGACTACTCCGAGGCCGACCGCCGCTACGCCGACAACGTGGTGGTGTACGCGACCCTCACCGGCAGCCACAGGTCGAGCCCCGACGAGGTCTGACCCGCGTCGCCCCTCACGACAATCCGCGCCGCCCCGGCCCGTCTCCAGGCAGACCGGGGCGGCGCGGGCGTCACACCCTGACCGCGTCCTCGCTCTCGCTCTCGTCCGCCGCGCGCTGCTCCGGTACGAGCTTGCGCAGACTCTCGCCCTCGATGTCGAGGTTGGGCAGGATCCGGTCGACGAACCGCGGCAGCCACCAGGCGGCGCGCCCGAGCAGGGACATCACCGCCGGGACCAGCGCCATACGCACGATGAACGCGTCGACGAGCACACCGATGGCCAGCGCGAAGCCCATCGACTTGATGATCGGGTCGGGCATGAAGATGAACCCGCCGAACACGGCCGTCATGATCAGCGCGGCGGCGGTGACGACACGGGCGTTGTGCCCCATCCCGCTGACGGTCGCCTGCTGCGCGCCGGCGCCGTGGACGTAGTCCTCGCGCATCCGGGAGACGAGGAAGACCTCGTAGTCCATGGCCAGTCCGAACAGGATGCCGATGAGCAGAATCGGCAGGAAGCTCACCAGCGGTCCGGGGGTGTCGACGCCCAACAGGTCGGCGAAATGGCCCTGTTGGAAGATCGCCACGGTGATGCCGAAGGTGGCCCCGATGGTGAGGAGGAAGCCGAGCGCGGCCTTCAGCGGCACCAGGAACGAGCGGAAGACCAGCATCAGCAGCAGGATCGACAGGCCGACGACGAGCAGCAGATAGACCAGCATGGCGTCCGCGACCTTCTCGGAGACGTCGATGCCGACGGCCGTGGTGCCGGAGAGCGCGACATCCGCGCCCGCCGCGCCGGGGACGTCCCCGATGTCCGCCACGCGGTCGCGGACGGCGTGCACGACCGCCTCGGTGGCCTCGTCCGTGGGGCCGGCCTTCGGGATGACGGTGAGGAGCGCCGTGGTGCCCTGCTTGTTCAACTGCGGTGGCGTGACGGCCAGTACGTCCTTGGTGCCCTGGATCCGTACCGTCGCCTCCTTCGCGGCCACGGCGGTGGCCGCCGCGTCGTCGCTCGAAACGACGGCGATCAGACGGCCGTTGAAGCCGGGGCCGAATCCCTCACTGGTGAGGTCGTACGCCTCGCGGGTCGCGGAACCGGCGGCGGCGGTGCCCGCGTCGGGCAGCGCCAGGCGCATGTCGGCGGCGGGGAGGGCCAGTACGCCGAGGCCGAGGATGCCGACGAGGAGGACGGGGACGCGGAAGCGGGTGACGGTACGGCCCCAGCGGAAGCCGAACCCCTCGCGGGGCTTGGCGGTTGCGTCGTCCTTCGAGGTGTTGACGCCGGTGCCGGCGCTGGTGCCGGTCCCAATGCCGCTGCCGCTGCCGGTGGCGCTTTCGCGCTGCTTGCGGGGCAGTACGCGGAGCCCGGCGAACCCGAGGAGCGCCGGGAGGAGGGTGAGTGCGACCAGGACGGCGACGGCGACCGTACCCGCCGCGGCCAGGCCCATGACGCTCAGGAAGGGGATGTTGACGACGGTCAGCCCGGCGAGGGCGATGACGACGGTGGCGCCCGCGAAGACCACGGCCGAGCCCGCGGTCCCGACCGCGCGGCCGGCCGCCTCCTCGGCGTCCATGCCTTCGGTCAGGTACTGACGGTGCCGCGAGGTGATGAACAGCGAGTAGTCGATACCGACGGCGAGCCCGAGCATGAGCGCCAGGATGGGCGCCGTACTGGTGAGTTCGACCACGCTGCTCAGGGCGAACAGCCCGGCCATCCCGGCCGCGACGCCGACGAGCGCGTTCAGCAGCGTCATACCGGCGGCCACCATCGAGCCGAAGGTGACGACGAGGACGCCCGCGGCGATCAGAACACCGATCGCCTCCGTGGAGCCCACCTCCACCTCGGCGCTGAGGACTTCACCGCCGTGCTCGACCCGCAGCCCCTCCTCGTCGGCGCCGGCCTTCTCGTACGCCGCGCGCTGCGCGTCGGTCACCTCGTCCGCGGCCTTCTCGAACTGCACCTGGACCAGGGCGTACCGGCCGTCCTCGGAGACGGCGCCGGCCTGGAACGGGTCCACCGCGCCGACCACCCCGGGCACGGCGGCGGCGTCCCGTACCACCGGCGCGACTGCGGCCTGGTCGAGCTTCCCGCCCTCGGGCGCGGCTATGACGATGGTGCCGGTCGTGCCGCTGGCCTGCGGGAACTGCTCCTGGAGCGAGTCCAGCGCGCGTTGGGACTCGGTGCCGGGCATGGTGAATTTGTCGCTGCTTGGGCCCATGAGGGTGGCGGCGGCTCCGCCGAGCAAAACGAGCAGGAGGAGCCATACAGCGACGACGCGCTTGCGTCGGCGGAAGGAGAACCGGCCGAGCCGGTACAGCAGGGAAGCCATGGCGAAGGTTTCTCTTCTCGGTGGTCGGTGGTGGGTGGTCGGTGCTGGCGGGCCGGGCTCGACCCCGTGGGAGGGGAATGCGCGTGATCAGTCGGGGTCGGGGTTTTCGGAGGCGGGGTTTTCGTCGGCGGGGGCGATGGTGCGCAGCGCGCCGCGGATCAGTTCGTCGCGCAGCTCCTGATCGGGTACGTCGACATCGCTGGCGCCCGTCACGAAGACGGCCCCGAGGACCATGTAGGCCGCGACCACGTCCCGCGCCGCCTTCGACCGGCCCGCGAGCGCGTCCAGCAGGCGGTCGACCGTGCCGGGGATGCTGCCGAGCGCGGGGTGGGCGGTCATACCGGGGATGTCCTCGAAGAGGATCTTGATCTCGCGCCGGAAGCGCATGGCGAGATCGACGTAACCGGTGACGGCGGCTTCCGTCGCCTCCCGCCCGTCGAGCTCGAGAAGCCGGGCGTCGAGCGCGGCGAGCCCCTCGCCGGCCGGGGTCAGCAGTTCGGTGAGGATCGCTTCCTTGCTGGTGAAGTGGTACAGCAGGGACGCCTTCGAGCAGCCGACGGTGGTCGCGATGTCGTGCAGCGACGTGCCTTCGTAGCCGCGGGTCGCGAACAACTGCAACGCCGATTCCAGGATGTGTCCGCGCAGCGCGGAGGCGGGGCGTGCCATGCGTCCACCATAACTGTCCGATCGGTCAGCTTTGGGGGACGGGGGTGGTTGGACGCCTTGGCCGGGCAGCTGGCTGGGCATCCGGTGGGGGTCCGGTCGGGCGTCTTGGAACGTCCACCCGCGCCCCTGTGGAAAACCGCAGGGTGCTGCCTGCGGGAAACCGCAGCGAGCCCGGCGGTATCCCGCATACCGGGGCTGGCCTGCGGTTTCTATTGTTGTGGGGGAAGCGCGACGTACGCGCCGGAACCGCTGGAACCTCTCCGCCGGACGCCGGATCAGTCCGGCGAGACCACCCCGCGCCCTCTTGGAGACAATTCATGGATGTCGTACTGCTCGCGCTCCCGCAGGAACCTGCGGGCGGCATCGCGGGCTGGGCCGCCGACCTCGTGGACACGATGGGGGCGCCGGGCGCGGGCCTCGCCATCGCGCTGGAGAATCTCTTCCCGCCGCTGCCGAGCGAGATCATCCTCCCGCTGACCGGCTTCGCGGCGGGTCAGGGAGTCATCGGCCTGGGGGCGGCGCTCTTCTGGACCACGCTGGGTTCGGTGGTGGGAGCGGTTGTCCTGTACTGGGTCGGGATGCTCTTCGGCCGCGAGCGGATGCACGCGATCTGGGCGAAGCTGCCACTGGTCAAGGACGCCGATCTGGTGCGTACGGAGCAGTGGTTCGCCAAGCACGGCACCAAGGCCGTCTTCCTGGGCCGCATGGTGCCCATATTCCGGAGTCTGATCTCGGTGCCGGCCGGAGTCGAGCGCATGCCGCTGCCGGTCTTCATATCCCTGACCACCCTCGGCAGCCTGCTGTGGAACTCGGTCCTGGTGCTGGCCGGTTACTGGCTGGGCGACCAGTGGCATCTGGTGGAGACATACGTCGGAGTGCTCTCCAAGGTGGTTCTCGCCCTGGTCCTGCTCGCCGTCGTCACATACGCGCTCATGCGCCTGCGACCCTTCGCCGGTCGCGGTCAGAGGCGGCGGACGAGCGGGGAGGGGTTGAGGCGGGCGAAGCCCTCCTGGCGTTCGTACGGGAAGTAGGGGTACGGCGCCACCTTCGCGCTCGCCGCGTCGAGCCGGGCCACCTGCTCGGGCGCCAGCTCCCACCCGACGGCACCGATGTTCTGGCGCAGTTGCTCCTCGTTACGGGCGCCGATGATGACGGAGGACACGGTGGGGCGCCGCAGCAGCCAGTTGACGGCCACCTGGGGGACGGTCTTGCCGGTCTCCTCCGCGATCTCATCGAGGGCGTCGACCACACGGAAGAGATGCTCGTCGTCGACGGGCGGCCCGAAGTCGGCGGTCTCGTGCAGTCGGCTGCCCGCCGGCAGCGGCCGGCCACGGCGCAGCTTGCCGGTGAGCCGCCCCCACCCCAGCGGGCTCCAGACCATCGCGCCGACACCCTGGTCGAGACCGAGCGGCAGCAGTTCCCACTCGTAGTCGCGGCCGACGAGCGAGTAGTAGACCTGGTGGGCCACATAGCGCGGATGCCCTTGCTTCTCGGCGGCGGCCAGCGATTTCATCAGCTGCCAGCCGGAGAAGTTGGAGACGCCGACGTAGCGGATCTTCCCGGACCGTACGAGCTGGTCGAGCGTGGAAAGCACCTCCTCGACGGGCGTCGCGGCGTCGAAGGCGTGGAGCTGGAAGAGGTCGATGTGGTCGGTGCCGAGCCGGCGCAGCGCGTCCTCTGTCGCCCGGATCAGCCGCGAGCGCGATGATCCGGCGTCCCCCGGTCCGTCGCCCATCGGCAGGCTCGTCTTGGTCGACAGCAGGACCTCGTCCCGGCGGCCCTTGATCGCCCGGCCGAGGACGTCCTCGGAGGCGCCCGCCGAGTACACGTCCGCCGTGTCGAACATCGAGATGCCCGCCTCCAGGCAGATGTCCACCAGTCGGCGCGCCTCCTGTGCGTCGGTGTTGCCCCAGGCGCCGAAAAGCGGCCCCCGGCCACCGAACGTGCCTGCTCCGAAGCTGAGTGCCGGGACCTTGAGCCCGGATGCGCCCAGTTGTCTGTACTCCATGATCGAACCCCTCCATGAGACCCCGAAATAACTAACGGGACTCCCGTCCCTTTAGGATGGCCCCAACGTAACAGAGGAGTGCGACTAATGAAACTGGAGTCCCGTTATGGAGGTGAGGTGTGCCGATGAGCGCTGAAGAGGACGACGACACCTCTGGCGATCCCGGGACCCTGCGCCCCGGAGGCCGTACAGCTCGGGTGCGGGCCGCGGTGCTTCGCACGGCAGGCGACGCCCTCGCCGAAGACGGCTTCGCGCGGCTGGACCTCGCCGTTGTCGCGCGCCGCGCGGACGTGGGCAAGTCGACCGTGTACCGCCGCTGGGGAACGGTGGCCGGCCTCGTCGCCGACCTGCTGTCGGACATGGCCGAGCAGTCCCTGCCGCGCACCGAGACCGGTTCGCTGCTCGGCGACCTGCGGGCCAACGCCGAACTCGTACGCCGCACGCTGGCCGACCCGCGCCAGGGCGCGCTGTTCAAGGCGGTGATCGCGGCGGCCACGACCGACGCGAGGACGGCCGAATCCCTGCACCGCTTCTACGAGATCCGGGTCGCCGAATGGGCGCCATGCGTCGAACAGGCTGTCCAGCGAGGCGAGTTGCCGGAAGGGACAGATCCCCACGAGGTGATCCGCGCGGTCTCGGCCCCGCTCTACTACCGCCTGCTGACCAGCGACGCACCCCTCGACGAGGCAGCGGGGGTACGAGCGGCGGAAGCGGCAGCGGCTGCGGCGCGGGCGGGCGTCTACGCGTAGCGGGCGGGGAGTTCAGGACGCGGGGCGGTTCAGGACCAGGAGCCGGTTACCTGGGGCGCGGTAATCGGCGGCCGGGCGGGCGGCTGCGGACGCAAGCTCGTCGTGGCCGGCCGCGTACTCACGTGGACGGTTCGCCGCCGCGTACTCACGTGGACGGTTCGCCGCCGCGTACTCACGCGGTGCGCACGTCACATCTCGTACGACGGGAGTCCCCATGTCCGGACCGACCACCGGCAGCACGCCCGCGCCCACACCCGCATCCCTACCCGCACTCGCACCCGCCTCGTCCTTGAAGCGTCTCACTGACGAACTCACCGCGCTGCGGCCCCGCATGGAGGAGGTCAGCCGCGCCGTCCACGCGCGGCCGGAGCTGAAGTTCGCCGAGTTCCACGCCCTGGAGGTGCTGACCGGCTGGCTCGCGGATGCGGGCTTCGCGGTCGAGAGAGGGGCCGGCGGGGTGGACACCGCGTTCGTGGCGGTGCACGAGGGAAGCACGCCCGGTCCGTATGTCGCCGTGCTCGCCGAGTACGACGCCCTGCCCGCCGTCGGGCACGGCTGCGGCCACAACCTCATCGCGGCCGGCGGCGCGGCCGCCGCGATCGCCGCCGTCCGCGCGCAGCCGGACCACGCCGGCACGATCGCCGTCATCGGCACACCCGGCGAGGAGATGGGCGGCGCCGGCAAGGTCCTGCTGGCCGAGGCCGGGGTCTTCGACGGTGTCGACGCGGCGGTGATGTTCCACCCCTCCGACCGTTCGGCGACCACCCAGCACGCGCTGGCCGCCGCCCATCTGCGGGCCGATTTCGCCGGTGTGAGCGCGCATGCCGCGAAGACCCCGTGGGAGGGGCGCAGCGCGCTCGCCGCCGCTCAGCTCTTCCTCAACGCACTCGATTCGATGCGGCAGTTCATACCGCCGACGGCCCGGCTCCACGGCATCGTCTCCGACGGCGGCCAGGCCCCAAACGTGGTGCCGTCGACGGCGGCGGTGGACTTCTACGTACGGGACACCACATCGGCCGCCACCGAGGCGCTGGTCGAGCGGGTCCGCGCGGCCGCGCGCGGCGCGGCGCTCGCGACCGGGACGGAGGCGGCGGTCACGGAGACCGGCGCGCTGTACGCGGAGCGCCGTGACAACGGAGTGCTCGCCGCCCGATTCGGTGCCACGGTGCGGGCGTTGGGCGTGGACATCGGCCCCGGCGCGCCGGACGAACCGGCCGGCTCGTCGGACATCGGCAATCTCTCCCAGCTGCTGCCGGTGATCCACCCGTACGTACAGACCGCGGCGTTCGGTACGCCCAGCCACTCCGACGCCATGCGGGACGCGTCCGCGACGGCCTTCGCGCACGACCGCGCCCAGGTCGCGGCGACGGGGCTGGCCCGGGTCGTGACGGATCTGGTGTCGGATCCGGAGTTCCTGGCGGCGGCACGGGCGGAGTTCGAAGCGGCGGAGTTCGGGGCCGGGGACGGTGGGGAGGCCGGGGAGGTCCGGGACATCGGTGGTCGCCCGGACGGCGCTCGTAGACTCCGGCCATGTCGGTCGTAGTCGTGCTGGAGGGGGCGGGGCCGGGCCGTTTCACGGTCGCGGTGTCGCCCCTGGCCGAACTGGCCGCGAGCCTGCATGTCCTGTCCGTGCACGGGCACGGACACCACGCGGAACACGCGCCCTGGGCCCGGGAGGTGGCGCGCACGGCGCCCGCCGCCTTCCGGGCCGGGCTGCGGCGGTTCTCCCCGCTGTGGACGGCGCTGCGGTGGCGCGGGTTCTACACAGGTCTGGAGAGGACGGAGAGGCCGGAGAGGCCGGGGAGGCCGGGGAGGCCGGGGAGGCCGGGGAGGGCAGAGCAATCGCCGGCGATCCGGCCGCCGGGACCGGGCTCGACCACGGGCTCGACCACGGGTGGCTCCGCCCAGTCGCCCACCCCGTCCCCTCTGTCCCCGTTGTCGCGGCTCCCCGTCGACCGTTTCGCGGAAATCACCTCGTACTCCTGCGCCAGCGGCTATCTCGGCTACGCCTTCGACCGCGTCCTCCACGACCCCGCCCAGGCCGCCTCCCTGCGCCACGCCGCCTCCGGGCTCCCCGAACCCCATCTCGAACTCGCCGAGGCCCTGCTGCGCGACCCGGAAGCCCTGCGCGCCGACGTGCTCGCCTTCATCGACCTCTGCCGCCCCGTCTTCTTCGCCGCGCTGTGGGCCGAGACCGAACCCCATCTGGCCCGCGCCGCCCACCTCGTACGGCAGCGGCTCGCGGACGACGGCCCCGCGGCGGCGCTGGCTGCGCTCAGCCCGTCCAGCGTCCGGCTCGCCGATCCACCGCGCGTCGTCTTCGACAAGGTCCACCACGCGGTGATCTCCCCGGCCCGCACACCGGTGCTCCTCATCCCCACCCGCTACGGCGCCCCGCACCTCGTCGTGAAGAACGAGCCCGGCCTGCCGCCCGTCGTGCACTTCCCGGTGGACGGCCCGGTGGTGGGCGTCACCCTCGCCCGTAGCCGCATGCTCGCGCTGACCGACCCCCGCCGCGTACGCCTCTGCCGGCTGATCGCCCGCCAGTCGATGACCACGGCCGACCTGGCACACCGGCTGTCGATGACGCGCCCGCAGGTCTCACGCCATCTGCGTGCGCTGCGCGACCTGGGGCTCGTCCGCACGGAACGCAACGGCCGATATGTGCACTACGGGCTCGACCTCGGCGCGGTGGAACGCATCGGCAGGGACGTCGCGACGGCGTTGCAGTACTAAGACCGTGTCCTATGTGGTGAGTTTGAGTAGTCGTTTGTAGCAGCAGAGGGCGGCGGCGAGTCCGAGAAAGGCCAGGTAGTTGCGGGGGTGGCGT